>PMDK01000328.1 GCA_003154425.1 Ignavibacteriota bacterium | reverse complement strand
CACTCGGCGCCCCAGCCGCTCGACACTCAATCTGACACGGCGGTTGCCTACGGGTCGAATACCATCCATTTCCTCCCCATCGTCGTTCCCGAACAGAACGTGACGTTTCGCCTGGACGTGACCGACAGCGCCGTCTGGGTGGCAAGCTGGTCGAGCGGATTGCGCAAGTCAACGGACAACGGTGCAACATGGAAGCGGATCGTACTCCCTTCGGATAGTCTAAGCAGCATCTCGCCGAGTGACGCACTCCAGGGGTATGTCGTCGACCCACGGACAAGCAACAACTTTCTTTTGTTCTCGGTGTTCGTGGCGAGCCCTTCCATTGTCTGGGCCGGCAGTGCGGGAGGCATTAACCGGTCATTGGATGGTGGGGTGAGCTGGACGAAATTCACGGCAACCAATGAGGTGAATCATATCCTCGCAAACTGGGTGGTGGCGATCAGAGGTCAACCGCGAGGAACCGGCACAAGGATCTGGACCGCAAACTGGCCGGCAGGATCCGCAAATGAGACCTTCTCTGTGAGCTCTACAGACGACATGGGCATCACCTGGAAGAATTCGCTGATCGGCGTCAAAGCCTTTGACTTCGCATTCAAGGACTCTCTGGTGTACGTCGCCACCGACCAGGGACTCTTCAGATCATCGGACGGCGGTGTCTCATGGGTGATGTCCGGGTCCATCGTCGATCCAGTCCGCGGGAGCCAGATAATCTCCCCCACGTTTTATGCCGTCAGCGTCGAGGCGGACACAGTCTATGGTGGGAACGCGGACGGTCTGGTGAAGACGGTTGACAATGCGAGAAACACCTTCGGCGCCACCTGGGATGTGCTTCGGACCAGCCAGCCCGTCGGCTCCCCTTCCGCGACATACTCCTACCCGAACCCGTTCTCGCCGAAGCGCGAGTCCGTGCGATTTCACTATAACACGGGCCAGTCATCCGCCACTGTGACGATCGAGGTTTTTGACTTCGGGATGAACCGGGTAAAGACGGTTCTGCGAAACGCGCCGCGCAGCGGGGTACAGGAACGCGACGAGATCTGGGATGGGCGCGACGAAACAGGATCGTTCGTTCCCAATGGAGTCTATTTTTACAGAGTTACAGTAGGTGGCGGAGACCCTGCGTGGGGGAAAGTGATGATTATCCAATGACCCGTTGGTTAACTTCATGGGTAACTCTTCTGGTCCTCCTCGGCCCCAGCTCGTTTGCCCAGATCGGTGGAGCGCCCGGCTCGTACAGCCGGATGGGTTTCGGCGCCAGAGGCATGGGGATGGGGAACGCGATGACAGCCGTTGTTTCGGGAGATGTCATCGGATACTACAACCCCGCGGTCATCCCTCTCGCCGGGTACCGGAATGCCTCGGGATCGTTCGGCCTCCTGAGTCTCGACAGGAGTCTCAATTTCCTCGGTTTCACACAGACTCTCCCTCCTGACGCGGGAGTCTCCGCCGGACTCATCAATGCGGGGGTGAGCAACATTGACGGGAGAGATGCCGACGGCGAGAAGACCGGTCAGCTGAAAACTTCCGAGGATCAGGTGTTCCTCGGGTTCGGGCTTAAGTTCAGAAGCGGGTTCAGCTTCGGGCTCAATCTCAAGGTCCTTTATTACCACCTGTATACTGATTTCACCTCGGTGACCGCGGGATTGGATTTCGGCGTGCTCTATCGCGTGAATAATGCTCTGACGCTCGGGTTCACCGTCAGGGACGTCAACTCAAAATATAAATGGGATTCGACTCCCCTCTACGCCGAACAGGGGACCACGGCTCAGGACGATTTTCCCTTGCTCTTTACCGGAGGGATTGCCTATATGCTTCCTGACAGCATCGGGCTGATTGCGGCGGATATTGAGTTCAGCAACGTCCGGACCCGGATTCTTCGCGTCGGGGCGGAGGTTCCTATCATACGCGAGGTGACTCTCCGCGCCGGCGTGGATCGTATCGATCTGAAAGAGAAAGGAATGGGGGCAAGCCCTGCGTTCGGCTTTACGATCACCAGGGGATTTCAAGGCTGGACGCCATCAGTTACGTATGTCTACATCATGGAGCCATTTGCACCGACTGGCATGCATTTGATATCACTCGGTGTCATTTTCTGATCACCAGGCTAAGACGCAATGCGACATATAGCAAGGGCGATTGCCGGACTGCTCCTCGTCGGCGTGATCCCCTCCCTATTTGCCCAACCCGGACAGTCCGGGATGGCCTTTCTCAAGCTGGGGGTTTCCGGGCGAGGGACAGCGATGGCTGATGCGGGGAATGCGATTGTATCGGGGGCGGCAGCGACCTACTACAACCCCGCCGGACTGATCCCTGGAGACGCGTCTCCGGAAGCTTCCCAGCTGATGTTCATGCACCGGGAGTGGATCGAGGACACGAGGATGGAGTTCCTGGGGGCTTCCATCCGTCTCGGCGACGACAATGCGCTCGGGGCCGCGATCAACAGCACAACGGTATCGGATATCGAAATACGGACAAGACCAGGACCGGCGGACGGGACGTTTAGCGCCCGGGAATTCTCCGTCGGCCTTTCGTATGCCCATCGCTTCACCTCCGACTTGCGCATCGGCGTGACCGGGAAATTCCTCTACCAGAAGATATTCGTGGATGAAGGATCCGGCTACGCCGCCGATCTTGGCGCGATCTGGAAGACTCCCATGGACAGCCTTTCGATCGGGGCAGCGCTGTGCAACCTGGGCTCTATGGGCGCGCTGCAAAGTGAAAGGACGACACTCCCCTCCCTCCTCCGTTTGGGACCGGCATACGCATTCAGCGTGTCTCAGGATCAAATCCAGGCGACCCTGGCCGCTGATTTTGTCCGAATCTTCCCCGAGAAGAGGAACTATCTAAATACCGGCGCTGAATTGAGATTCAACACGTTTGTCGCCGCGCGGGGTGGATACCAGTTCGGATCCGAAGGGAGGGGGCTGACCCTGGGGGTGGGGATATCGTACGGGATACTCGTCCTGGATTACGCGTTTGCAAAGATCTCTTCCGACCTCGGGGACGCACACACAATTTCTCTCGCCCTCAACCTCTAGTCACCCCTCAAAGCAGCGTGGTCGTTGACCACACCTCAGATCGGCACCTGTGGCGCGGGGCTGTCAGATCTTGTCCCCCTGAAGAGCACGACTTCCCGGACGATTCTGTCAAGATCGATCATTTGGATGCATTCGAGGCTGTAAGGGCACTCGCGCTTCCAGCAGGGAGAGCACGCCAGGCCTTCGGGGATCAGTTTCACCCCCCTTCCGAAAAGATCGATTTCCGCAGGACAGCTGACACCGAACCAGACGATCACGTGCTTCCTGAGCCCGATGGCGGCGTGCATCCCGAAAGAATCCCCCGTGATGACGACGTCGCAGAGGTTTTCATAACACAGGCCTCGGCGGAGACCTTCGGTGGTCGGTGTGTTCAGGACGAATTGCCCCGCCTGGCGGGCGATCTCCGCATTCCTGATGGTGTCTTCCGGTCCTCCGAGAAGGACCAGTTTGAGCCCATGGATCGCCGCAAGCCGCCGGATGAGGGCGACATGCTGCTTGATGGTCATCTTCTTGTTGGGATAAAGCTCCGAACAACCCGTGTTGAATCCCACGATTACCACTTCCCGTCCGGCAAGCCCGTGTTCCGCTGCGTAGTGCCGGCAGAACGCCTGCTCTTCCTCAACCAGCGGGAGAATGTACTCGTCCCTCTTGTATGTCAGCCTGAACTGCTCGCACTGCAGCTGTGAAACCGTCTTCCGGTTTTCGTGGAATTTCAGGTCGTCATCCAGCCCCATCCGGTAATTGGGATCTGCGTCCTTCGTGAAAGGTACGATCTGACCGTCAGCGTTCATTCCGAAGCCGAGCTTGAGCTTTGCCGTGACAGACTGCGCCAGGGATCCCGATCGGCGGGATTTGTCGACGTTCATGACAACGTCGAATGTCATCTGCTGCAGTATAAGCCAGTTTTCAGGCTCCCAGATGAATAGCCTGTCCACCATCGGGTTGTGTTGCAGGAGTGAAGCGGTGCGCTTTTCGGTGATCCATGTGATGGTGCTTTCCGGGTACTTCCGCTTGATCGCCGGAAGAATGCTCGTGGTCGCGATGACGTTCCCCATGGCATCGAGATTGATCAGAAGGATCCTGGTCCCTATGGGATCAAAATCCACGCATTTTTCATAACACCTGGTGCCGGGGAAGCAAGGTTTGTAGCCGGTAAAGTGCTTGCAACTGACCGGTTCGATCCGCCGGGCGGATGGCCGGCGGCGCGTGATCTTTTTCTTGTTCATGGTGTGATCCGGTTCTTCGCAAGGAGCTGACGCACGCCCTCCAGCACGGTATCAACGCTGAGTTCGAGCATGCAGGGATGACCTATAGGGCATGATGTCAGATTACATCCAAGGCAATCCAGCCCCTCGTTTCGGACGACAACGTGGTTGTCGCCATAGGGACCCTGGAGAAACGGATCAGTCGGGCCGTAAATCCCGAGGACAGGCGTGCCCACTGCAGCCGCAATGTGCAGGGGTCCGGAATCGTTGCTGACGACGATCGAACATCTCTTGAGCAGCGCTCCGAGCTGGCGCAGCGTCGTGGCCGGGGGGATGAACGCCTCACGGGCCATCGACTTCCTGATCTCCTGGGCCTCCGGCAACTGTCCCGGTCCCCAGGGGAGCACGATCCGGGCGTTATATTCTTCGACCAGCCTGTCTGACAGGGCCGCAAACCGGTCCAGGCCCCAGCGTTTGGTGTACCAACCTCCCCCGGTGTTGACGCAGACCACGAATGACCCGCGCACGAACCCCGGAGGCAGAAATGAATCGACGTATCGGGCGTCATCATCACCGAATGAAAAGTAGATACTGCGGTCCTGAATTGCAACGCCCAGAGCCACGAGTGCGTCGAGATTGAATTGCGTGTTGTGAACCATGTTTCCCCGCGGTTCGGCCAGAATATTATAGGCGTACGAGCGTCCCCGGAACCGGAATCCCACCCTCCGGGAGGCCCCGCTCAGGCGTGTCAGGAGCGCAGTCCGCGGATTTCCAAACAGGTCGATGACCACGTCGTACCTTCTGCGCCGGACAGCGCTGATAAGTCCGATCCCGCTCATCGACTTCCTGTCATATACCAGGACGTCGTCCACGAACGGATTCCCTTTCAGAACCTCGAGGCTCGGGCTTTCCGTGAGGTAGTGAATCTGTGCGAGGGGGTACGCGAGCCGGAGATTCTTTGTCACAATTGTAGAAAGCAGTACGTCTCCGACGGCACGCAGTTTGATGACGAGTATGCTGTGAACCGGCCCGTAGCCGGAAGAGGCGGTCATTGTCAAACGTTGTCGAGGAGCATGAAATTGTGGTCGGCAGGAGACGGAGCGCGATGAACGCGCTTCTTGGCGGCCTTCCCGTCGGATCTCCTCTCGAATCTCCCCTCGAATCTGCATTGAGCGAACAGGGGACACACGCCGCACCGGGGATTGGAGGAACGGCACACAGTGCGCCCGAACCGGATGAGGTTCGTGTGAAAAGAGTGAGCCTTCCCCGGCGGAATGAGCTCCTTCATGGCTGCATATGTCCGTTCCGGGCTCGTGCTTCCCGCGCTAAGTCCCAGCCGCGTACAGAGGCGGTGGACATGTGTATCCACGGGGAACACGTCCCTGCCCAGGGAGAACAGGAGCACACAGGCGGCTGTCTTCGCGCCGACCCCTTTCAATCCGGTGAGCTCCTCTATTATCCGGCCATTTGACTTCCTCCTGAGCGGACTCAGGTCGTACTTTCCATACCGGCGAAAGATCGACGCGAGCGTCTCCCTGATGTTTGCGCTCTTCTGACCCGCCATGCCTCCCGTCCGAATCGCCGACTGCAGGGAGGCAGGCCTCGCCTCAGCAACGAGTTCCCATGTAGGATACCTGCGCCTGAGCTCGGTATAGGCCCGGTGGCTGTTCTTGTCGTTGGTATTCTGTGAGAGGATGGTAGCAACCAGCATGTCGAGAGGTTCAGGGGGAGGCGTGCGCCGTTCGGGGATGCCCAGGTGCAGCTCCAGCAGGCGGGCAATGCGGGCGGTCTTCTTCTTGAGTGCCGCCACCGGACGCCTCCTGGGTTCGGGGTCAGTTGAGCGGGACATCGAATTCATCCGCGGGTGCCGAAGATCCGAAGAACTCCGCGTGCAGGCGGACCAGCGCATCCTTCAGCGCGCGGCTGTCCACGACAACTGTCATGTTCAGGCCTGAGGCGCCGAAGGCGATCAGCGATGTCTTCACCCCTTTGAGAGCGTCAAAGACACGGCCTGCAAAACCTGGCCACTCTCTCAACCCACTACCGACGATACAGAGACTGGCCTGCTCAGGAAGAACTGTGACCGGTCCAAATTCTTCAAGGCGGGGAATCACCGTGGATCCCTCGTGCGGCCCGGCGATGGTAAACGCGATTCTGTATTCCGAAGTGGTAACTGTCCTGACGTCGATATCCGCGCGGGAAAGAATGCTGAATATCCCTTCCCAAAAGAGGTACTGGTTCGTTCGCCTCCTGGGAGAAACTGAGACGACGGTCACGTCCCGGGAGAACGAGATGGATTTCACAAGGGGCACGCCTCCGGGGGAAGGACCGGGCAGGTCGATGAGCGTGCCTGTCCCCTCCGTCCGCCGGGAGTTTCGGATTTCGAGCGGTATCTTCTTCTCCAGGAGGGGAAGCATCGTGTTCGGGTGAAGGACCTTCGCGCCGAAGTACGAGAGTTCGAACGCTTCATCGAATGACATGCGCCTGACCTTTCGCACGTCGGGAACCATCTGCGGGTCCGCGGTCAGGATCCCGTCCACGTCGGTCCAGATTTGTACCCTCTCTGCGTCCAGCGCCGCACCGATGATCGATGCGCTGTAGTCGGAACTTTCCCGTCCCATGGTGGTGTACGAACCGGATGCCGTAACCCCGATAAACCCTTGCGTAACAGGGACTTGTCGGCGTTCCAACAGTGGAACGACTACTCGTGCCAGGTTCAAGGTCACCGCGTCCATGACCGGCAATGCCCTCCCGAAGTTCCCGTCGGTGAGCATGAAATCCTTCGCGTCAACCCAGACCGCGTCCACTCCGTTTTCCTGCAGACCCGCCGCAATGATGCGGGACGAAAACCTCTCACCGTATGAGCAGATTGCATCCATCGTCCGCGGAGTAAGTTCGCGCAGGATCGCGACGCCATGGAGGAGCGTGGTCAGCTCCTCCATGTATCCGCTGAATGCCTCCGCGAGATTCCCGGCGCGAGCGCTGTCCTTGACGAGAGCATGAACGATGGCAAGGTGCCGGGCGTGCAACCGCGCAAGGCTTTCTGCACCCCGCGCAGCGTCGCCGGAGGCGGCAGTGCGTGCAGACTCCTCGAGGTCGTTCGTTGCGCTTGCGATCGCAGAGATCACGACGACGGGACGCTCCGAAAGGTGGGTGGTGATAATCCGGAGCACGTTGGCCATTGCAGCGGCATCCCGGTTCGAGGTGCCGCCGAACTTCATGACGATCATGGTTGTCGCAGTGATATGACAAACCCGTCTCTGGAGAGGCCAGAGACGGGTTCCGTTTCATGCCCGCTCAATTCTGGGGCTTGTTGTGCTTCTCCCGTCCTTCCACCGGATGGTCGGCATGCCGGGGAGGGTCGGCAGGCGGGGCGGCTGAGTCCTTCATCAGGACCTTCCTGCTCAGCTTGTAGCGTCCCTGATCGTCCTGGTCGATGATCTTGACGTCAAACCTGTCCCCGACCTTCACGACGTCCGAAGGCTTCTCCACGCGTTTGACGTCGAGCTGTGAGACATGGACGAGTCCTTCTTTGCCGGGAAGGAATTCGACGAATGCTCCGAAGTCCATCACTTTTTTCACCGTCGCGTGATACACCTTTCCAACCTCGGGCACCTCTGCGATCTTCTTGATGGCGTAAATCGCCTTGTCGGCCGATTCCTGAGACGTGGCGGCGACCACGACCGTACCGTCGTCCTCCACGTTGATCTCGGCACCGCTCTCTGCGACGATCGCCCGTATGTTCTTGCCTCCGGGTCCAATCAGCGCGCCGATAAGATCGATAGGGATCTTGAACGAAGTGAGACGAGGCGCGAACGGAGACAGATCAGCCCGCGGCTTCGCCAGCACCTCTTCCATCTTGCCCAGGATGTGCAGCCGCCCTTCCCGCGCCTGTTCCAGCGCCTGGCGCATGATCTCAAGCGAGATACCGCGGATCTTAATATCCATCTGGAAGGCGGAGATTCCGTTACGGGTTCCGGCCACCTTGAAATCCATGTCCCCGAGGTGATCCTCGTTGCCGAGTATGTCACTCAGTATTGCAACCCTGTCATCTTCTTTGACGAGGCCCATGGCGATTCCGGCGACGGGCCTGAGGAGGGGAGCTCCACCGTCGAGGAGAGCAAGTGTCGCTGCACAGACAGTGGCCATCGACGAGGATCCGTTGGACTCCAGTATGTCGGAGACGATGCGGACCGTGTAAGGGAATTCGGGCTGGGGGGGCATCAGATTCTTGATGGACCGCTCGGCAAGGTTGCCGTGGCCGATCTCTCTCCGACCCGTTGTCCCCAGCCGGCCGACCTCACCGACGGAGAATGGAGGGAAATTGTAATGGAGCATGAAACGCTTCGTGGAATCGGGCAGGAGGCCGTCGATGACCTGCTCGTCCATTTTCGTGCCGAGCGTCAGCGTGGTGAGGCTCTGTGTCTCGCCGCGCTGGAAGAGGGCGGACCCGTGTGTCCGGGGGAGCAGCCCGACCTCAATTGCGATGGGCCTGATATCCTTGAGGCCGCGGCCGTCCAGCCGCTTCCCCTTCTCCAGGATCATCTCCCGCATCGCATCGTATTCCATATCGTGGATGATCGCACTGATCTGCTTCTCGTGTTCCGGATATTTCTGCACGAGAGACTCCTGCGCCTTCCTGTGAATCGCCTCGGTTCGCTCGGCACGTTCCTCCTTGAGCATGGGGGTCTCCGCCAGCGTGGTGATCTCCGCACCCACGGTCGCCCTGACATCGTTGATGAGATCATCCTTCGTTTCGGGAGTCGGCGGCTGTCGATTAGCGCGACCCACCTCCTGCGCGAGCTCAATCTGAACACGGCACATCTGCCGGATATAGCCATGTGCAAACTCGAGTGCCTCGAGCATGTCCTTTTCGCTGATCTCCCGCGCATCTCCCTCGACCATGACTATCGAGTCCTCCGTCCCGGCCACGGTGACGTCCATATCGCTCCTCTGGAGCGCTGTAAACGTCGGATTGATGATCATCGATCCATCGACCCGCCCGACCCGCACTTCCGCGATCGGTCCTTCAAAGGGGATGTCGGAGATCATCAGGGCCGCGGAGGCCGCCACGGCACCCACGACGTCGCCGTCATGTTCCTGGTCCGACGAGTATACGGTGACGATGACCTGGGTCTCGCACTTGAACCAGTCCGGGAACATGGGCCGGATAGGCCGGTCGATCAGGCGCGAGGAGAGGATTTCCTTTTCCGAAGGACGCGCCTCGCGCTTAAAGAAGCCGCCCGGAATCTTGCCCGCGGACGCAAACTTCTCCCTGTACTCCACCTGGAGCGGGAAGTAGTCAAGTTTGTCGTTTTCTTCCTTGCTCGCGACGACTGTCGCCAGAACCATTGTGTCGCCGAATCGTGCCATAACAGCGCCGTCGGCCTGTTTTGCGAACCTTCCCGTTTCAAGGGAGAGGATCTTTCCCCCGAGATTTATTTCCTTCGTAACCTTCATTGTGGTATCGCTTTCCTTCAGACAATACGCCTGCGCGCCCACACGTCCCTAGTGACGTCGTGCCGCGGCAGAGTCTTACTTCCGGATCTGGAGCTCGGCAATGATCTTTCGGTACCGCTCGACATTCCTTTCCTGGAGATAATCCAGGAGGCGGCGGCGTTTCCCGACCATCTTGAGCAGGCCGACACGGGAATGATGGTCCTTCTTGAATTTTTCGAAATGCGGCGTCAGGTCGTTGATTCTGGCCGTCAGGAGGGCGATCTGAACTTCGGGGGTACCCGTGTCCTTCCCGCTCTTTCCGAACTTCGTTACGATCTCGGCCTTTTGTTCCTTGGTGATTGCCATTGTGCTGCTCCTCCGAGTCACTGAAGATGGATCATTGTTTTAGTTGTTATCCGATGCGCGGGCGCCGCGGTGTTGTCTGCCGGGCCTCTTCCCTGTCCCTCCCGAGTTNNGCGACCTGCTCACCATAAATGTCCCCGTCGAATTCGAACAGATGCACTTCCAATGTCTCGGCCGGAACCGTTGACACGGTGGGACGGAACCCGACGTTCATCATCCCGTAACGCTGCTCATTCCCGATGCGCACCCCGACGGCGTAGACGCCGTGCGCCGGGATGATCTTCGATGCCGATTCGGGGCGGATGTTCGCGGTCGGGAATCCAATCGTCTTTCCCCGCCCGTCCCCCCTGATCACCCTGCCGCTGAAGGAGTACGGACGCCCCAGGAACCTCGCAGCCCTGTCCACGTCTCCCGCACCGAGCGCTTTCCTGATCACGGTGCTGCTGACCGTCTCTCCCTCCACTGCGAACGGGTGTACCGCGAATACCGAGAAGTCGAATGCCTTCCCCATCTTCAGCAGCTCGGCAATCCCTGCGGCCCTGTCGCGCCCGAACATATGATCATACCCGACGATCACCTCGTCCACGCCTGTGCCGTCGATGATATACGTGCGGTAAAAATCCTCAGGACTGATCCGCGAAAAATCGTACGTGAACTCTAGCACGAGCAGAATATCGACACCCAGCATCCCGATGAGCTCGACCCGTTCCCCGATCGTTGACAGGAGTTCTACGGGCCCCCGGGCGGAGCCCACGACCTGTTTTGGATGCGGATCGAATGTGACGACAACGCTTCGCCCCTCGCGCATCTTCGCCCGGCTGACCACTTCCCGGATGATCTCCGCGTGGGCCAGGTGCACGCCGTCGAACGTCCCCACGGTGACCACGGAGCTCGGATCGCGGGCCGTTTCTTTCACGGAATGCGCGACAATCATGTCAGCTTTGATTCCTGCATGGTCCTATACGCCGTGAGCTCCTCTATCGTCACAGCATCCGCCAGATTGTAGGGACCGATCCTGGTCCGCTCAAGGGCCGACAGGTAGGCTCCGCAGCCGAGCCGCTCTCCGATTTCATCCACGAGGCTCCTGACATATGTCCCTTTCGAGCAGGTGACGCTGAAGCGGACAACCGGCACGCGCACAGAGAGCGGGACGATGGCGTGGATCACAATCTCACGAGGGGGGCGGTTCACTTCCACACCCTCCCTTGCATACCGGTACAGTCGCTTCCCCTTCACACTCACGGCGGACCACATCGGCGGAACCTGGAGCCGCGGGCCGGTAAATTCCGCCAGAACGGCGCGGACCCGGCGCTCATCGATGTCTTCCGTGCTCCTTGTCTCGAGGACGGGAGTGGCCGAGTCGTACGATTCCGTCCGTTCCCCGAGGGTCATCTCCGCATCATACTCCTTTTCAAGCCCCACGAAGTCCCCCAGGGTCTTGGTCTTTTTCCCGGTGCAGACGATAAGGAGCCCCGTCGCAAGGGGATCGAGCGTGCCGGCATGTCCCACCTTCGTAATGCCGAACATCCGCCTGATCTTATGAACGACGTCGAACGACGTCCAGCCCGCCGGTTTGCGCACGAGCAAGAGTTCGCCTTCGGCGAAGTGAAGTTCACGGCTCAGTTCCATCGTGGATCTTCTTGATCAGCGTGTTGATCCGGTCAACGTGGTCAAGCGTGTCATCCAGATAGAACTGCAGCGCCGGGGTGAATTTCATCCGGAGGTGGGAACCCACTTCGCGGCGCATGCTCGCCCTGTCGCGCTCCAGCATTGCCATTGTCCCCTGTTGTGCGGCCGGACCGCCGAAGATACTGAAGTACACCTTTGCAATCTTCAGGTCGGGCGTCATTTTCACGTCCGTCACAGTTGTGAAACCATGCGACGGGTCGCGGTATTCCCGGCTCAGTATGGCGCCGATCTCCTCCTTGATAAGAGAAGCGACGCGCTCCGTGCGTATGGACATTACAGTTTCCTCTTGGCCTCAACGATCCGGAACGCCTCGACGATATCGGCCACCTTGATGTCATTGAAGTTCTCGAGCCCGAGGCCGCATTCGAACCCGGCCTCGACCTCGCGGACGTCGTCCTTGAAGCGCTTGAGAGAGGAAATCGATCCCTCGAACACCTGTATCCCGTCGCGGATGAGCCTCACCCGGTTGTTGCGCATGATCTTGCCGTCCTGCACGTGGCACCCCGCGATATTGCCCACCTTCGGGACCTTGAATACCTCGCGGACTTCCATCGTGCCGACGACCTCTTCCTTCCGTTCGGGCGCCAGCAGCCCTTCCAGAGCCATGTGGATGTGGTCGATGGCGTCGTAGATGATGTTGTACGTACGGATCTCAACCTTTTCCTTCTCCGCAAGACGGCGCGCGTTCAGGTTCGGGCGGACTCGGAACCCGATGATGACGGCCCCGGAGGCCGCGGCAAGTATGATGTCCGATTCGGATATCATGCCGACGCCGCTGTGAATAACCCGGAGTTTGACTTCCTTGTGCTCGATCTTCATGAGAGAGTCCGAGAGCGCCTCCACGGAGCCGTCCACGTCTCCTTTCACGATCACATTGAGTTCACGGACCTGGCCTTCCTTGATCTGCTGGGAAATATCGTCCAGGGTGGTAAGATGGATCTGCCGGAAGTCCTGCTCGCGTTTGAGCAACTGGCGCTTCAGGCTTATTTCGCGGGCCTCCCGGTCGGAGGCCATGACGAGGAACGAATCCCCCGCCTGCGGGAAACCGTCCAGTCCCGTGAGCTGCACCGGCGTCGAGG
>PMDK01000148.1:1805-3581 GCA_003154425.1 Ignavibacteriota bacterium | reverse complement strand
TAAGACGATCACCAGGGCGGCTGTCAGGCTGCCGAAGGCACCGACTGGATAGACGAGAGGATGCTTGCGAAAATTCTCAACGGCCGAGTGCAGCGTGCGGGTGAGGAACGATTTCCGATGGATTGCGGGCACGACAAACAGGCGGCTTTTCGGGTCNNGCAGCCCGAGGGATTCCTCCGGAGTTAATCTGCCGTGAGCAAAATCGATGATCGTGCTGGTCTGAATTCTCTCTGACATTAAGTTCGTCTGCTCCCAGTTGTGAATGAAGAAGTGTCCACAAGCAGCACAGTCAGAATCCGCGATGGCGGAGCTTCTTCCGCATCTTCCTGAGTATGGCGTCCTCCCGGCTCTTGACAGTTGAAATGGGCATGTCCAGGAATTCACCAACCTGGGCAAGCGTGAAGCCGGAGAAGAACCGCATCTTGAGTATGTTGAAGTCCTTCCGGGAGAGGCCGCTCACCACCGCGCAAAGCGATTCCCTGAGCTTCACCTCGTCACCGGAATATTCCTCCGGGAGGATTGCGAACCGGATTTCCGTATCCTCATGCCAGGGCGTTTTCTTCCCATTGCGTGCCCTTACGACTTTCACTCTGTTAAAGACACTCTTTGCAACGTAGTTTCTGACGTGATCCAGAGATTCAAATTCCCGCTTCGGTTCGCAGAGGATGCCAGTGATAATCGATTGGACCACGTCTTTCGATTCGTCATCCGTAAGCCCGGAGGTCTTTGCGAGGTTCGTCCACAATCCGAAATACTTACGATACGCAACAGTCCACATCGCCTTCGTCGCAGGGGACGCCTCGGGATACCTCGTAGGGGGCTTGTCGAACATACTTGCTACTCTCTTCGCCGGTTCCGGGATCGAGAGGGTTCAGGACACATCAATGCGTGCAGAGGTTGCGGGATGATACGCAAGAGTTTTCCCACAAACAACGCAGATGCCTACATGTACCGAGCTATACTGGCGCCCTTGACATTCGTTCCTCATTTTGTTATGATTGAGAGATAATACGCCTGTCCCCCTCACTTCTGCGATGGCTATCGAAGCGTTGGTACTTATATTTCCAATTCACATATAAGTCTCACCAACGTCTCCGATGCCTCTCATCTCCCGATACATCACGTCAGCACACACTCCGGGGTTCCTAATCCACACCGGGTGTACGCGCTTTACGGGGATCTCTTCCCGCCAACGTGCGCGTCTTTCATATATGCTGACACCGGTGTTTCTCCTCGCCCTGATCGGCGGATGCACAAAGCAACCAGGTGGCGTGATCGATCCGTCGGGAATTCCTCCATTTGTGGGAGCGGCAGCCGTTTATCCTGACACGATCAAGATGAAGTCCCTCCCTCAGTCGAATGGAATCCTGACTGTGACGATCCGTGCCCAGGCAAAGCTCATACCTCAGGCGGGATCGGCGGGGATTGCAGGTGTGAACGGCGGCATTATCGCCTCAGGAGCAACCGATCCACTGCTGACTTTCGTGCTGCACGATGACGGCTCGTCGCCGGACTCTGCAGCAGGAGACGGAGTATACTCAGCACTTATTCAGTTCACGATTCCCCGATCCGCTTCGGGATTCTATACACTCAGGGTTGTGGCGAACGACATTCAGGGCTTCGTAAGCAACACCGTGGAGGTACCTCTCTTTATGCTCAGGGACAACCACGCTCCGGTCCTGTCAAACCTGGTGATGCCGGATTCTGCTACGGTACCCGTCGCCGATAGCACCACGATCCCGTTGTACATCAGGGCGGTCGATCAGGACGGCCAGG
>PMDK01000148.1:0-1749 GCA_003154425.1 Ignavibacteriota bacterium | reverse complement strand
AAAACGTACCGGTTTGCGTTCCAGGCCATCGATAGTTTTGGCGATACCAGTGCGACGATCCTCCACAGTATCACCATACACTAGATCATGAAGCAATTCTCCCCCATATTAATACTCGCCCCCTTGCTGTTTTTGCGACTCTTTCTTTCCGAGGGGCACGCTCAGGTTCGCCTGCTTTCGACCCCCGGCCTCGCGGGAAAAACAGACGTTACCCAATCTCAAATCCCGAGCAATGCTGTTTCCCAGACTATGACAAGAGGGAACCTGGTGTGGATCGGGACGGGAAAGGGGGCCGCGCGCTCATCTGACGGGGCGCGGACGTTCGTGAGTTATCGCACCGTTCCTCAATTTCCGAGGCCGGGGATTTTTGCGATGGATGTAAAGGGTGACACGATTTGGTGCGCGACCGGGTATGTCGAGGAAACCCCCGCCGCAGGGAATGTTCAGACCGGAACCGGGTATGCTTACTCGTTCGACAACGGAGGGACGTGGCACTCGGCGCCCCAGCCGCTCGACAGCCAATCCGACACGGCGGTTGCCTACGGGTCCAACACCATCCATTTTCTCCCCATCGTCGTTCCTGAGCAGAACGTGACGTTTCGGCTGGACGTGACCGACAGCGCCGTCTGGGTGGCAAGCTGGTCGAGCGGATTGCGCAAGTCGACAGACAATGGTGCGACGTGGAAACGCACAGTCCTCCCTTCTGATTCCCTGAGCAGCATCTCACCTAATGACGCGCTCGCGGGGTATGCCGTCGATCCTCGAACGAACAACAATTTTCTTCTGTTTTCTGTCTTCGTACAGAGCCCCTCTATTGTCTGGGCAGGGACTGCCGGGGGGATCAACCGCTCTGCGGATGGAGGGGTGAGCTGGAAGAAGTTTTCGGTCACAAATGAGGTGAACCACGTCCTCGCAAACTGGGTCGTTGGGATCCGGGGACAAAGGCTTACGACGGGCACCCGGGTTTGGACCGCAAACTGGCCGGCGGGATCTTCAGGCGAGACCTACTCAGTGAGCTTCACAGACGACTCGGGGGCTACATGGAAGAACTCTCTGGTCGGCGTGAAAGCGTACGATTTCGCATTCAAGGACTCTCTCGTCTACGTCGCTGCCGACGAGGGACTCTTCCGTTCATCAAACGGAGGTGTCTCCTGGGATATGTCCGGGGCCATCGTCGATCCGGCCAGGGGGAGCGAGATTACCTACTCTGCATTCTATGCCGTCGGCGTCATGGCGGACACCGTCTATGGCGGGAATGCAGACGGTCTCGTGAAGACAGTTGACAACGCGACGAACCACTTTGGTGCAACGTGGGATGTGCTCCGCACGAGCCTGCCGGTCGGCACCCCTTCCGCAACATATTCCTATCCGAACCCTTTCTCACCGAAAAGTGAGTCCGTACGATTTCACTACAACATCGGACGGGCGTCTGCGACTGTGACAATCGAGGTCTTTGACTTCGGGATGCACAGGGTGAAAACGGTCCTGCGGGACGCGCCGCGGAGCGGGGTGCAGGAACGCGACGAGATCTGGGATGGAAAAGACGAAACAGGATCGTTGGTCCCCAACGGGGTTTATTTCTACAAGGTCACGGTAAGCGGCGGCGACCCTGCATGGGGGAAAGTGATGGTGATCCAATGACACGTCGCCTCGGCTCATGGATGGCCGCCCTGGTCCTCATCGGCTCCAGCTCATTCGCCCAGATCGGTGGAGCGCCCGGTGCATACAGCCGGATGGGGTTCGGCGCCA
>PMDK01000267.1 GCA_003154425.1 Ignavibacteriota bacterium | reverse complement strand
TCGAATACGTGTCCATCGAGCTGACGCTGTTGCGGGTGATGTTGTTGAGCACGAGACCCACGATCAGCGTCAACCCTATGACATAGATGATGCTGGACCTCCCCATAGCCCCTCCCCCTTTTTCAACCGTGCCGCTTGATGTTCCGTGACGAAAGGCGGGTCTGACGCCAGTACGCCGCCGCAAACTGGCTGTTGTCGGGGTTCACGGCGTCCTGCACCTTGTACGGACTCTCCACGCGCAGCGAGATCTCGATGGTCCAGATCTGGCTGTAGCGGGAGACGTCGAGCGGATGGATAGTGTCCCCCTTCGCGTTGAAGTAACGCAGATAGAACTGTGTCACTCCGAGACCTGCGGCCCCGAGCGGATCCTCGCCGTTGAATCTCCTGAAAAGGACCCGGATGTTCGGATTCGGCAGGGTCGTGAGAGCGGGCCCCGTGAACCACTCCACGCTGTCGATCGTGCCGGTCTTGTAGATGTCCGCATAGAATTTGACATGGTTCGTGTCCGCGATCCCGATGCTCATCCTGGGATCGGGAAGGCCGTACCCGATCTTGCGGAAATCAGATTCAATGTCCCCGACGATGGCCGCCATCGACTGCTGGACGTTAAGGCCGGCCATCGACGCGTCGGCGCTCCCGGAGATTGTCTCATTCAGCCGCAGTCCCATGAGTATGACAAAACCCGCGATGACAACAGACCCTATGAGATCGAGCATTACGGACATGCTTGTCCTCCCTTTCGGCCGCGGATCGTCAGTTCCAGTAGCTCATGATAGCGGGGTACACCAGCGTGTCGGGCTTTCCCGTGACGCCGGTAGCCGAAGGGCTCGTGACGGTCACTGTCATCTTCTTGTGCCATGTTTGCCTGAGCGTGTACGCGGCATCGAGATTCGGGGGGTTGACATACTGAACAACGCAGCTCACGTAGTACTTTGCGCGTATGCCGGGAACGATCACCTGAAGATACCCGGGGGTCGCGTCGACATCCGCTGGAACCTCGCTGTGGTAGCAGATTTTCAGGTTGTTGAAATCGTCAAAATCGTTGAAGTCCCTGGTCCCGACCACGGATCCGCGGTAGCTCTCGTTTTCCGCGAGATCCGGCCCGAGGGATCCGGGGAGGGTGAGCAGCGTGGAATCGAGGAGCACGGCGGAGTTGGAATCGGTCACCACCTTGTCGAACATTTTCCCCATTGCCTCTTCGGTAATCGACGTCGAGAGCGATATCGCGGTCACGCCGAATTCGCTCGTGTACATGATGTCATTCGTCTGGTAGATCGTGGAGTTCGCGTTCAGGATCAGCACGCCGAGCATCAGGATCGCCCCGATGACCATCATCATCTGACCGAGATTCATGTTCCCCTCCCTCCGATTGCGACCCTTCCGGCCTCAGTCGGCCGTCGTCGCCGATGCGATTTCCTCCAGCGTCGTCTGGCCGAGCTTGATGCGCTCGATGCCGGCGCGGCGAAGGTCCCACATACCGTCTTTGGCCGCCTGCGCCCTGACGGACTCCTCGTCCACTTCTTCACCGGAGCGGACGATAAGGTTGCGGATCTCCCTCGTGAAGTACAGGGCTTCGTGAATGGCGGCGCGCCCCTTGTAACCGCCGTTGCATTTGTCGCATCCGGCGGCTTCGTACACTGTGATCTTGTCCAGGTCTTCCGGCGGAAAACCGAATTTTATGTACGTTTCGTGATCGATCTCGTTCTTGGGTACGGGACGCTTGCAGGCAGGACAGAGGGTCCGGATCAGGCGCTGGGCGACAATGATGTTAATTGCATAGGCGATCAGGAACGGCTCGATCCCCATCTTGTAGAGACGGCTCACCGCGCTCGGGGCATCGTTCGTGTGAAGCGTGGAGAACGTCAGGTGTCCCGTGTTCGCGAGCTTGATCGCGATCTCCGCAGTGGTCTTGTCCCGCATCTCCCCGACAAGCACGATGTCGGGATCGTGACGCAGGATCCCGCGGATGGCCATGTCGAAATTCATCTTCGGACCGATCTTGAGCTGCCGCGCTCCCCTGATGATGTACTCCACCGGGTCTTCGACGGTCAGCACGTTCAGCGTCGGGTCGATGACCTGGTGGAGCGCGGCCACGAGCGTCGTGCTCTTGCCGCTTCCCGTCGGCCCGGTCAGGATGACGATCCCCTGGGGTTTGGCGATAGCCTTGTCGAAGAACGTCCTCGCGGGCCCCATGAGCCCCAGCTTGTTCAGGTCGGTGATGACCTTGCGGTCATCGAGAACGCGGATGACGATACTCTCGAACTTGTGCCGGTACTCTATGCCGACGATCGGCATGATCGAAACGCGGAAGCGGATCATCGTATCGTCGATGAGGCGCTGGATGAACCCGTCCTGCGACATCTCACGCTCGAAACGGTCCACATTCTTCGATCTGTCTTTCACGACCGCCGCGACCGCCTCCGGCATGGTCTTGTCCTGCACATGCCACAGCTTGAGCGAACCGTCCACGCGGAACCAGAACTCCGTCCTGTTCCCTTCCTTCGCGAGGATGTGAACGTCGCTGGCTCCCTGGCGCACGGCCTCGACAAGCGCGCCTTCGACGAGGTTGACAAGGGCGCTTTTACTGATCTCAGCTTCGAGTGTTTCCTCGTCAAGGGCCGATTCCTCCTCCTCGTCCTTCATCTGCAGCCCCACCTGCGAGTTCTCCAGGAGCTTGAGGAACTCGTTCTCGGGGGGTATCACCTGCTCGAAGAGGCTCTGGAGGTCCTTGAGCCGGCAATACGCCACCTCATACTTCTTGGCTCCGAAATTCCGGGCGATGAGGGGGAGACGCCGGTCGGTCGGGTCCGCGGCGACGATGATCAGCTTGTCCGGCTGCTTCTCGTCGAACCTGAGCGGCAGCATCTTCGTCTGCACCAGCATGTCGCGGACGTTCGACGGGAGGCCGTCGACGTACTTCTTGATGAAGTCCAGCTTCGGCTTATCGAGCTTTTCGTCCGAGAGGTAGATCTCGCGGAAGGCATACAGGTCGGCAACCTCGCGGAAGACAGCGTCGTGGTCGGCATTGAAATCGTTCACCAGGATCTGACCGAGGTTCCGCCGGTTCTTCTTCTCTTCCGACTCCTTGACCTTGAGGGATTTCTCCAGGGTCTCGTAGTCGATGATCCCCTTCTTCAGGAGGGCGAACCCGATTTTGTCAGTGATGTCGATATGCGCCATTGGACGTTGCCAGGAGTTGGGGGATACTCGGAATCAACGCACAGTCAGGACAACGGTTCCCTGACGGCGCTCACTGCCGACTGCCCCATCGCCGGGTTTTTCGGCTTGATAGTCGCGGTCTCCGATGAGACAAGCGTCAGCGCAGTCAGAACGATCATGATGATCATGGATATCCAGAGCTGGATGAAGTCGATCGCGTTCTTCATCTTGTACGAGGTCTCCTTCTCGTA
>PMDK01000321.1 GCA_003154425.1 Ignavibacteriota bacterium | reverse complement strand
TCATCGTCTTCCTCCCCTGCCAGCCAAGCCGTCTCTTCGCCCCGAGGGCAAGCGCATAGAGGCACCAGATCACCAGTGTGCCGACGAGCTTGGGGTCCAAGTACGAGAAATCGTGAAACACGCGCGGAAGCCAGATCACCCCTATGACGATGGCAACGCCGAGGGCCACGAAACCGAACACTTCCGCCTTGTGGCTCATCGTCTCGAGCATCTCGAGATTGGGGAGCCGGTTGTAGATCAGCCCGAAGCGGGATGACTTGATCTCGTGATAGAGCATGAGATAGAGGAACCCGTAGGCGGCGGAGAGCGAGATCGCCGTGTACCCCAGCAGGGCGGCGGAGACATGAAACCCCAGGACAACGCTGTGGAGATATTCCGGGATGTCGAACCGGTCCCTGATGAACACCGACGACGCGGTCTGGAACGCGAACGCGAGAAGGAGTATGAAGAAGCCGGTGGCGCTCGCCCTCGTGCGCAGCTCGATATATGCATACCCGATCGCAATCGACGCCGCCAGCACGGTCATGATCTCGAACACCGACGTGATGGGGGGATGATCAAACGCAAGCGTCCTCACGATCAGATAGACGCAATGAAATGTCACCGTAACAAGGAGAGCCGGCGTCTTGATGCGGGTCAGCGCGGGGAAATCGCCGAAAAACGACAACCCGTAGACCGTCGTGAGCCCCGCATACAGCACGGGGACCAGTATGCGCAGGATGAGGACTTCTACCTGAAGATTCATCGGACGGAAACTTTCATTCGAGTATGAGCAGTCAAAATATAAGGATTTTCCCCGAGAAACTAAACCTCCGGGTTGCTCCACAGCGCACCGAATGGTATCTTGGGAGGATGGAGATTGAGACCACGTTTGTCTGCGTTTTCTGCTTCCAGGTCAACAATACGCTCGTGGATGGGTCAGGGGGGCGGACGCAGGAGTATACGGAGGACTGCCAGGTCTGCTGCCGGCCGAACGTTCTCCACGTGACCGTCGATTCCTCCCTCGAGGAGGCCAGCGTCGAGGCCAGTGCGCCGTAGGCGGAGCCGCTCCCTTTCCTGAACCTTTTTGAACGATCCCGGCATCGTACACATGAGCGGCGGAGAGATCACGAAGCTTGCTGAGGTGAGTCTGATCGCGGCCGCCCGCGGGGGAGATATGCGGGCGTTCAGCGAACTCGTCCGGCGGTACGAAGGGACCGTGTACCGGTATGCGTTCAAGCTCTGCCGTGACCGGGAGAAGGCCGAGGAGACGTTTCAGGACACGTTCATCAACGTGTACAGGAAACTCGGCTCGTTTGACGGAAGGTCACGGTTCTCCACCTGGCTTTATACGATCGTGACGAACAACTGCCTGATGAGGCACCGCAGGCGGAAGATCCGGGAGATCGAAGAATCGCTGGAGGCCCTGGAGTCTCCCGAAACGTCGGCGGACGGGAAGTTCACTCATGAGATAGCCCGCTGGGACGAAACACCGGCGGATCTCATCCTGGACAAGGAACTCCGCACTCAGATCGAGAAGGCGATCGGGAAACTCCCCCCCGAATACAGGATCGTGTTCACGCTGCGGGACATGGAGGGAAAATCCACTGAAGAAACTTCGAGAATCGTCGGGATATCGAAGGAGGCGGCGAAATCGCGCCTCCGCCGTGCACGCGCATTCCTGCGGGATCAGCTCACGCCGTACATGGCACGCCCGGCGCGGAGGCAGCCCCGATGAAATGCTCTGACGTCTATCTCCACATATGCGACAACCTCGATCAGAGGCTCGGGACCCGCCGCTGCCGCGAGATACGGCTGCACCTGAGGGTCTGCCGCGACTGCCGGGCGTACCTCGCGTCGCTCAAGCGGACGGTCATCCTGTACCAGTCCGTCCCTTCACCCCGCCTTCCGCGGGCGGCGCACGACCGCCTGATCAGGGTCCTCAATGCGCACGGATGTTTCCCTGAGCCGGCGACCCGGCCACGTAAACGCACCGGACGCAAACGGACGTGACGGGTCGCCCCCCCCCGGTTCGCGGCGCTCCGTCCACATCCCTTCGACAATTCCTTCGTTCACGAAGCCCGGCCGAGACGGCTCTTCCGGTATCCGTAGGCAAAGTAGATCACCATGCCGATGATGAGCCACACGCCGAACCGCAGCCAGGTGACTCCGGGAAGCCCCATCATGAGGTAGACGCAGGAGAGTATCCCCAGGATCGGGATGAGCGGAACGAGCGGCGTCCTGAAGGCCCGCTTCCTCCCCGGATCCCTGCGCCGGAGGACGATCACCCCCGCACACACGAGCACGAACGCGAAGAGAGTCCCGATGTTCGTCAGCTCGACGATCTCATTGATATTCGCGATCGCCGAGACTGCCGCGACCACGACTCCCGTCCAGATCGTGGTGACGTGCGGGGTACGGTATTTCGGATGGACGCTGGCAAAGTGCCGGGGAAGAAGCCCGTCCCGCGACATGGAAAAGAAAATCCTGGGCTGGCCGTACTGGAAGACGAGCAGGACGGCGCTCATTGACACGACGGCACCGAAGGCCACGATCCCTGCGGAGACATCCGCGCCGACATACGCGAACGCCGCTGCCAGCGGGTCGGCGACCCCGAGGTGCGTCCAGGGTACCATCCCGGTCAGGACCAGCGCGACACACACATAGATGACCGTGCAGACCAGCAGGGACCCGATGATCCCGATCGGCAGGTCTCTCGACGGCCTCTTGCATTCTTCCGCCGCCGTGGAGATTGCGTCAAACCCGATATACGCGAAGAAGATCAGGCTTGCTCCCACCCAGACGCCGTTGAAGCCGTTCGGCATGAAGGGACTCCAGTTCGCAGGTTTCACGAACTTCGCCCCGGAGTAGATGAAGAAGCAGAGTATGAGAAGCTTGATGCCGACCATCACGTTGTTCGCCCGTGCGGACTCCTTGACCCCGATGACAAGCAGCCAGGTGATGAGCATGACGATAAGGACGGCGAGCGCATTGAAAATCAGCGGGATCCCGGCCACGACCGGGTGCGATGCCCATGCGTCATGCGCCAGGACGACCGCCGGATCGGTCACTCCGGACTGGATCAGCGCGTCGGCCGCCTGGTGGGCCGAGCNNCCGAGCGGTAGTCCACCGCCAGCCACGCGGGAATGTGGAACCCGAGTCCGACACAGAGCTGGTGAAAGTACGCCGCCCATGCAATGGCGACCGCGACATTCCCCACAGCATATTCAATAATGAGATCCCACCCGATGACCCAGGCCACCAGCTCGCCCAGCGTCGCGTAGGAGTACGTGTAGGCGCTTCCCGAAATGGGGACGAGCGACGCAAACTCCGCGTAGCAGAGGCCGCAGAAAGCGCACGCGACCGCGGTCAGGATGAACGAAAGGACGATCGCGGGTCCCGCACCCGCACGCGTCGCGTCTCCTGCGACCGCTGTGCCGATCGTCGCAAAAATCCCCGATCCGATGATCGCGCCGATGCCGAGCATGATCACATCAAACGCGCCGAGGGCCCGCTTGAGCTGCCGGCCGGGCTCCTCGGCTTCCTGCAGTATCGCATCGAGGTTCTTTGTGCGGAACAGAGGATGGGGCATGGGGTCCTCGGGGTGGTGGGACGGGGATTGGGTCAGTCGCGCGCAGCGTTGGGGACCGTGAGAATCACCTCGGAACGGATTTCGCCGACGAAGGGTCCGCGCTGCACCTGAGATACTCCCGGCAGATCCTCTTCATCGCGGTGTTCGCGGAGTTGAACGCCCAGATGATCGAGCCCCCCTTCGTCCCTGCGCTCAGATCGCCGATGAGGAACATCCCCCTGACATTGGTCTCGTGCGCCTCCTGCACGTACGGCTCCTCGCCGTCGAACTCGATGCCGATCGTCTTCAGGAAATTGTGCGGGGTCGTGCCGCCGAGCGCGTACAGGACAAAGTCGTACGTCCTCCTCCCGAACCCGGGCTCCGCGAACGCAACGGCGGGCTTCCCCGATGCATCCGCTACACCCGTGACGTTCGACCCGAACATGATCTCGACCTGTCCCCGCTGCGCCAGGGCGAGTATGCTCCGGCGGTTGATGTCATTCATCCTGGAAAAGTCGACCCGGCGGTAGCTGAGTGTGATCCGGTTCCCCTTCTGCACGAGGTACTGGCAGTATTCGGAGGCGGAGTCCCCGCCGCCGACGACAAGGATGCCCGCGCCGGCAACGTCCGTTGTCGTCACGTCGTAGAGTATCCGCTCCTTGAGGGAGGGGGGGATCCTGTATCCGGGCTTGTTCGGTTTTCCCAGTATGCCGATCGCGATCACCACAACCGTCGCGTCATACGATCCCCTGTCGGTCGTGATCGTGAATCTCTGCTGCGCGGCGTCCTTGTGGATCCTGAAGACCGTCTCTTCGTAATGGACGGTGATGGAATTTTCGCTGATTGTCCGGTCCAGGTACGAGATCGTCTCATGCTTGGAGGAATCGACCAGACACATCACACCCGTGCAGGCCGCTTCGAACCCCTTGTAGTTTGCAGTCACCAGTTTGTTGTCGGGGTAGTACCTCTTGATCGAAAACGAGTGTTCCGCCGCCTTCTCCACTATGAGTATCTTCCCGGCTCCGATGCCGGCGGCACGGGCCTCGGATGCCATGCTTATACCCGCGGGGCCGGCCCCGATCACGATCATATCATACATGGGAGGAACCCGGTCTGTCCCTGGAGTCAGGATTATTGAACTGTTAATTTAGAAGGAAACCGGAGAACTCCAAACGAGGAATTGGCCCTGGGTCAGCGGGAATTCAGAATGTGCCAGGCGAGGAAGAACGGCCCTTCCCTTGCCGTAGAGTCGGCAGGAGAAGGGCCGGTCGCAGCAGAATCGGCCTGAGCGTGGGCCGTCACATCGGCTGTCCCACCCAGGCGTAGGACGATTTCTCGAACTGAATCGCGCCCTTCACAATGCGGTGGTCGCCGGCGCGCATGGCAGACACCTGTGTTCCTTCCCGGCGGTCGAACGCGAACACGACGTTTGTCCCCTGGTCCGGAGAACTCACGCATTCCACGGAACCCTCAAACGTCATGATGTACATCCGCACACCGGAGAGAGTGTACGCTTTTCCCCCTGTCTGCCTGAAATCCGAGAGTTTCATATCCCCCCGCGACGTGTCGTGCACGAGCTTCGCGACCAGTTGTTGCCCGTCGGAGGCAGAGGGCTCCGCGAGATAGAGCTTCGAGAATATGATCACTCCGAAGAGCGCGACAACGATTGCGATTATCTTCATACGTCTCCCGGTCTCAATGTGCTGCCCTGTGCACCGACCGGATCATCCTCACCGGCCGGCCTCTCATTTGACCGTATGTGGAGCAAACATTGTACCACAACCCCTTGACGGCGAACGCTTTCAAAGGAGGAGGAGGACGCACTTTTGTACGGGGAGTCCCCCATGGACAATGGAGAAATTACACTTCCTGCCGGCATTCATGGTAGATCCTACAAACCTGTGAGGTAGTACGCTACCTCGTTCGCCCTCTCCCCATCCCTGCTTTCTCGAACAGTTTTTCAGGAAATTCCTTGCCGAGGAGATACGTGTAATAGAACCTGTACGACTCGTTGCGAAGGTGAATCCCCTTCTTCCCGGCCCAACCGTGCCGCTCCCCGGGATACGCCATGAACTCAAAATGCTTGTCCAGATCCTCCAGCCTTTCGACCAGCTGGAGACTGTTCTGCATGTGGACGTTGTCATCCATGGTCCCGTGCACGATCCTGAGTACCCCCCTGTACCTGTCGGCGTACGTGAGGACGGAGGCGCTCCTGTACCCCTCGGGATTCTCCCCCGGCAAACCCATGTAGCGCTCGACATAGTGAGTGTCGTACAGGAGCCAGTCGGTAACGGAGAAGAGCGCGACACCGTGCGTGAAGTAGTCTGCTCCCTCAGTCAGGGCAAGGCAGGTGACATATCCTCCGTAGCTCCCCCCCGTGATGCAGATCCTCGTCGAGTCGATGAATGATTTCGCCCGGAGCCATTTCACCGCTTCGCAGTAGTCGTTCATCTCCCATTTCCCCAGGTTCCCGTGCATCAGTGCGGCTCCTTCCTTCCCGAAGTGGCCCGACCCACGATGGTCCACGGACAATTGTATGAGCCCCTCCTGTGCCAGCCACTCAGAACCGGTCCCCCTCCAGCCGTCGGAGACGGTCGCCGAATTGGGGCCGCCGTACACAGAGATGAGTACCGGGTACTTCTTTGACGGGTCGAACCGGGGAGGGAGAGTCCAGATCGCGGGAAGATTGTACCCGTCCGAAGTCGGGATCGTGAAGAGCTCGGTCTTTGCCAGCTCATAACTGTCGAATTCACTCCCCCTGCTGTCCCCCATCCTGCGCACCAGATTCCCCTCACACGTGTACAGGTCCATCTTCGGGGGGGTCACGATGCTGGAATATGTCGTCACGAAGTACTTCCCGCCCGGCGAAACTCTGACCGTGTGTGTGCAGTCACCGGACGTCAGGCGCCTGAGTCCGTGGCCGTCCAGACTCACGCTGTAGAGATCCGTCCTTGTCGACGTCTCCTTCTGGGCCGTGAAATAGACGAGCGATCCCTTCTCGTCAAGCGCCTGGACGTCGCGGACGCTCCATCTCCCTTCCGTGAGACGTGACTTCGGACGTCCATCGAAATCGTACAGATAGAGATGCATCCACCCGTCACGGTCCGAGCGGATGATGAAGCCGCTCTTCACGAACTTCACCGATTCGAGCCATTCCACCCACGATTTCTGAGATTCCTCGTACAGGAGTTTCTTCCCCCCCTTGAGAGGATCGACGGCAAACAGGCGGAGCGTGTCCTGCCGGCGGTTCATCCACTGCACCCAGAGGGATTTCCCGCCCGGGGCCCAGAACGGGGTCCCGAAATACTGGTCGGCTTTCCCGTCGAAATCCGCCCAGACGACGGGGCCGCCCGTGACGGGGACTGTCCCGATCCGTACCTCCGGGTTCGGGTCGCCCGCTTTCGGATAGCGGGTGTTCTCGAGCGAACCGTGCTGTCCCGCCGTGCTGAAGAGAGGAAACACCGGCACATGCGAGTCGTCAAACCGGAAAAACGCGAGCCGCGACCCGTCCGGCGACCACCAGAAGGCCCGGTAACGGCTCGCACGGCCGAGTATCTCCTCGTAGTAGACCCATGACGCCCAACCGTTGTACACGACGTCGCCCCCGTCGGCGGTGTACTGATGCTCCTTCCCGCTGGACACCTCAATGGCCCACAGGTTGTTGTCCCGGGTAAAAGCGATGTATTTTCCGTCGGGGGAAAATGTCGGGTTCTTCATGTCCCCCCGGGTGTGCGACAGGCGGCGGAACTCCCTCGTCTCCGTGTTCAGAGTGTAGAATTCACCCTCGCGGACATAGAGCAGGTGCGTGTACGATTCATCGCTCGAGGCGGGATTCCCGGGCTCGATCCCCTGGCCGACGATCCCGCGGAAGGATTCCATGTCCCGGTACGGCTCCCGTTTCCCGGTTTTCGCGTCCACGAGGAAGGAGGCCGCACGTCCCTCCCCCCCCTCCCTCTGGCGCGTCTCCACGAAGTGCTCGTCGTCAGCCCAGCCGGTCACCACCGGAAGGCTCGTTGTCAGGCGGGGTTCGCCGTTCCTGAATATCTGCTCGAACGTGAGGAGCTTCTTCTCCTGGGCGGAGGCAGGAAGGACGAGCGATACGCCGAGGGTCACTGCAACAAGAAGCTGTAATGCCGGCCGATGGAGGGGGTACATGCGTTTTCCTTCGTTGGTGATGGTCGGATGAGTGCGGAAATCGACTCAGGGAAGGACGCTCGGATAAAATGCGCAACGGATCGCTGCTCCGAGGAGGTGCGCCGTGAACGGTTCAAATCCGGCGGCCTGGGACGCTTCTCCCGTCGGATCATGGAACCTTAAGATGGTGTACTGGGCCCCGGCCCGGATTGAAAAATAGCGGGAGAGATCCCACTCGGCGCCAACCTCAAGATGCGGACCCCCTCCGTTGTAACCGTTTCCTCCGGCAATCGTGTACAGGCCGTAACCGGCGGTTCCATACGGCCGCACTGCGGAGCCGGAGGTGAAGAACATTGTCGCCTCGAGCGAGGCCCCCCCAAAAGGGAGCCACCCGTCCGCCGGAGTCACGGAACCGGCGGGGATTTCCTCCCTCCCCGTATAGACATGAATCGCCATCTGAAACAGGGGGGAGAAGTTCAGTCCGAATCCGAGGGAGATCGAATACCCTCCGTCGGAGTAGGAGCTGAGTGAGGAGAAATGCGGCGCAGCCTGCATGTCGAACACGAGTCCGAAGTGCCGGGAGGAATCCCGGGCGGCGGGCTCATCAGAGGGAGACTGCGCCATGGCGAGCGCAGGGGGGAAGAGGAGGAACAGGGCGGCAAGAACCCGGCGCGTGTGGGTCCTCTTCATGGGTAGAAGAACCCGAAGACCACCCGTTTCCCGTCAAGCCTGATGCCGGGAGCCGGAAGGTGATAAAAATCCACGAGCGTGAAGAACGCATGAAGAAAGTCGCTTCCCGTTTCAATCCGGGAAAAATTATAGTCGAGCGCAATCGTGGCCTGACGTCTCCCCCCCCCCGATTCGTTCAGGTCCCTTGCCCC
>PMDK01000231.1:1422-2834 GCA_003154425.1 Ignavibacteriota bacterium | reverse complement strand
CCGCAGGAGCAGCATGAAAAACAGGCCCGAGGCTGCGAAAAAAGTGATCCCCAGAACGTAGCTCAGGAGCATCTCATTCGATGTGAAGAAAAACCCGAGCGAGAGGAGGATGGTGTACAGTGGGGATGTGGAGCCGGCGGTGACAGCTTCATTCCGGAAGTAGGAGAAGGCCCCGAATTCATGGAGGTTCCTGGCGAACTGAATATGAATCCATGGATCATCCAGAGGGAAACNNGACCAGAGGACCAGACAGACCCTTGCCACGCCGATTGCGATTATCAGCGCCGCGACAGCGAGTTCTCGCCGGGGTGCGGGGTTGCTCTTCATGAGGCAATCCCGGCCAGATCGAGATATGCCACCGCCGGAGTCTCGTAGGCGGATGTGAGCCCGCGTACGAGACGCATCCAGCCGACATAGCCGATCATCGCACCGTTGTCCATGCAGTATTCACTCCGGGGGGTAAACACCCTGAGCGCGCGCTTCCCCGCTTCGTCACGGAGCGTACGCCGGAGCGAGGAGTTCGCTGAGACCCCTCCCACAAGGGCAATATCCGCAAGTCCGAGCCGGAGTGCGGCGCTCATTGTCCTTGCGACGAGGACGTCCACGATGGCAGCCTGGAAGCTGGCGCAAATATCCGCCATCTTCTTTCTCTCCAGGAGCGTGCGGGCCGCGCCGGATTCCCCCAGCCCCTCCCGTCGGAGATAGTAAAGGACAGAAGTCTTTATCCCGCTGAAGCTGAAATCTAGTGTTCCCTCCTCCAGGAAGGACCTGGGAAAACGGACCGCACCCGGGTCCCCTTCCGCTCCAAGCCGGTCGATTGCGGGACCCCCGGGGTACCCCAGCCCGAGCATCTTCGCCACCTTGTCAAATGCCTCTCCGGCTGCATCGTCCCGGGTCTCGCCGAGCACGATGTGCCTGAAGGGGGCCTCCACGTGCACGAGCATCGTATGCCCCCCGGATACCACGAGTGCGAGATAGGGGTAGGCGGGGACATCCTCCTCCAGGAACACGGAGTACAGGTGTCCCTCCAAATGATTGATGGCGGTGAACGGTACGCCGAGCCCGTACGCAAGCGCCTTGCCAAAGCTGAGGCCGACAAGGAGCGCACCCACGAGTCCCGGCCCCTGCGTGGCGGCGATCCCGTTGATCTCTTCCTTTTTTACCCCTCCGCCGGCGAGGGCTTCCCGGACAACCTGTATTATCAACCGCTGGTGCGCCCGCGAAGCGAGCTCGGGGACGACACCCCCGTAGGCGCTGTGTATGAGCTGGGAGGATATCACATTTGACACGGCCCTCCCGTCCACCAGGAGAGCCGCGGATGTTTCATCACATGACGTTTCAATGCCGAGGACGATCATATCACCGCGGGGGCACTCAGTTTTTCCACTGCTTCCATTTTTTCATTGTACGGA
>PMDK01000231.1:0-1341 GCA_003154425.1 Ignavibacteriota bacterium | reverse complement strand
CTCCAGAACGTCCGCGCGAAGGTCGACGGCCGCACGAAGCGCCTCAGGGTATGCACGACGTGCATCAAATCGAACAGGGTGATGAAGGTCGCCTGAGACCCCTCCCCGGAGATTCCACCCTCTCCGCCCGACCCCGTGACACCCGGCCTGAGACAGGCCCGATACGCGCGCGGCACAAGCCCGGAAATAGATTGACCCACCGCATGGGACCACCGTATGGCAAGGCTTGAAATACAGCTTACGCTCCCCAACCAGCTTACGCTCCTCCGCATTCTCCTGACGCCGGTCTTCGTGCTGCTCCTCATGTCGGGCTCCCCGCTCTACCTGCAACTCTCACTCGTCGTCTTCGTCGTCGCGGCCCTGACCGACTGGTACGACGGGTGGATTGCACGGAAGATGGGGTTCAGCTCACGATGGGGAAAATTCCTCGATCCGCTGGCCGACAAGATCCTCTCCTCCGCCGCTCTCCTCGCATTCGTGGGACTGAACCTTGTCGACGGGTGGATGGTCTGGATCGTCATCGTGCGGGATTTCCTTATCACGGGACTCCGGAGCTACGCCGAGTACCTGGACAAGCCGATTGTCACGACGCGGGGAGCCCAGGCCAANNTCGACACGCTCATGCATCCCAAGGTGCTTTTCGGCATGATGCTCCTTGTGACGCTCTCGACGGCGGGCACAGGCATCGCCTATCTCTTCGACAACAGGAAGGTCCTTCGCGAACTCTATGAACGGAACCGTCCCGCAACGTGAGGCCCCGGACGGGAGGCGTGTCCCCTTCGCCGTCCGGTTTATCGCTACCGGATTCTACACCGGTTACATCCCGTGGGCATCGGGGACATTCGGATCCCTTGCAGGCCTTCTCCTGTTCCTCATACCCGGCGCCTGCGGCGGCGCCTGGGGGGCCACCATCCTCCCCGTCCTCCTGGTTCTCGGGTTCGGGGTCGGTGTGTACACCGCGGGGCGGGTTGCAGAGGCGGAAGGGAACAGGCTGAGCCGGAGCGCCGCCCTGGCCAAGACAATGTTCCAGCCGGGGAGTCACGCGCAGCCGGACCCTTCCATCGTTGTGATCGACGAGATTGTCGGGATGTGGATTTCACTCGCCGGCGTCGGAACGGGACCGGTCCCGTTCATCACCGCATTCATACTGTTCCGTCTCTTCGACGTGCTCAAGCCGGAGCCCGCCAGATCGCTCGAACGGCTTCCCGGGGGATGGGGGATCATGCTTGACGACGTCGTGGCCGGGGTGTACGCGAATGTCGGGACGCAGGTTGTTCTGTATCTCTGGAGGCTGTTCGTGAACGGAGGGGGGATGCGTTGAACGCGCACATACTGACGATA
>PMDK01000092.1 GCA_003154425.1 Ignavibacteriota bacterium | reverse complement strand
CCGCGCGGGCGATGCTCGTGTCGGCAGCGGCGAAACGCTGGGGCGTTCCTGAAACCTCCTGCCGCACCGAAAAGTCGAGCGTGATTCACGTTCCGACCGGGCGGAAGCTCAGATATGGAGAGCTGGCAGGCGAAGCGGCGACTTTGCCTGTGCCAGCAAAGGTCGCGCTGAAAGACCCGAAGAATTTTCAGATTGTGGGGAAGCGGGTGCCGCGTGTCGACACCCCCTCTAAAGTGGACGGTTCAGCGAAGTACGGGATCGATATCCGGATTCCCGGCATGCTCTATTCCGCCGTCGCGCAATGCCCTGTGTTCGGAGGGAGCGTAAAGTCGTTCGAGGAGAAACAGGCGGCGTCGGTCCCCGGCGTGAAGCGCGTCCTCCGCATCACCAGCGGCATTGCCGTCGTCGCTGACTCGACATGGGCGGCCTTCAAGGGGCGTGACGCTCTCCAGATCAGCTGGAACGAGGGGCCGAACGCGCACCTCTCGAGCGATGAGATCCGGAAGATGTTTGTCGCGGCGTCCGGAAAACCAGGCGCTGTCGCCGTCAATGAAGGCGACTGCGACTCAGCCCTGGCGAAAGCGGCGAAACGTATCGAGGCAGTCTATGAGCTGCCGTTCCTCGCCCACGCCACGATGGAACCAATGAACTGCGTTGCCGACGTGAAGACGGATCGCTGCGAGATCTGGGCCCCGACGCAGGATCCCCAGGCCTTCCAGAAGAGGGCCTGTGAGATGACGGGACTTCACGAGGAGAATGTCGTTGTTCACACCACGCTTCTCGGGGGCGGATTCGGACGCCGCACCGAAACGGATACGCTTTCGCAGGCCGTCGAGGTCTCCAAAGCGATGGGCGCCCCGGTCAAAGTGACGTGGAGCCGGGAGGACGATATGACGCAGGACATGTACCGTCCGGCGAGTTATCATATCCTCTCGGGCGGTCTGGACGGTAGTGGCCGCCTTGTCGCATTTAAGCACCGGATCGTCACACCCTCCATAAACGAATCAAAGTGGCCGGGGAGCACCAAGAACGGACTCGACGATGACGCCGTGGAAGGTTCGGTGCACCTCCCCTACACCATTCCGAATTTCCGTGTCGAGTACGTCATGGCCAACACGCCGGTGCCTGTACTCTGGTGGCGGTCGGTCTATGCCTCACAAAACGTCTTTGCGGTCGAATCATTCATGGACGAGCTGGCGCACGCGGCAGGGAAGGATCCGCTCGAATTCCGGAAAGCTCTTGTCACAGGGATGCCGCGGATGAGGAAGACGATGGACCTGGCGGCCGCGAAGGCGGGCTGGGGGACACCGCTCCCAGCAGGGCACGCCCGTGGCATCGCTCTTTCCCCCCCCTCCTTCTTCCAGACCCCCGTGGTTCAAATTGCCGAGGTCTCCATGGGAGCCGACCGGCAGATCAGGCTCCACCGCGTCGTCTGCGGGCTTGACTGCGGGATCGTGGTCAATCCCGATACCGTCGAGGCACAGATCGAGGGAGGGTTCGTCTACGGTATTACGGCTGCCCTCAAGGGGAAGATCACTATCAAGGATGGACGCGTCGACGAGAAGAATTTCGATGACTACCCTCTCCTCACGCTGGAGGAGATGCCTGTCGTTGAGACCCTGATCGTGGAGAGCGGCGAGCCGCCGACAGGCACGGGGGAACCCGGACTTCCCGCCGCCGCCCCGGCGGTAGCTAATGCGGTTTTTGCAGCGAGTGGCCAGCGCCTGCGGACTCTTCCCATGAAGCTTTCGTAGATGGCGGGAGGAGGTGTAAATTTGGCCTCCACCTGGCCTATCCTTCTATCCTAGGGGTTGCCCCGCGACGACGAGCGGATCGCCGGAGAAGAGGTTGCCCGTGAAACCGAGCACAAGAAGGAGCAGACCCATGAACGGGCCTGCTTACGAAAAGACGAATCCTGACATGGGCGGCCTAGCTCCCCCTCTGGCCGCCCCGCCTGATGGCTCCGCTCCCCCTGTACGTCCCGTCGCCGCTTGAATGGGGTTCCCCCCGCACTCCCCGCCCACCATGAAGGGCCTGGGCCTGCGCGTGGAATTCATCTCCTGGTTTCAATATTTTCACGCGAAGAGGCTTCCCCTCCATGTCTTTCCCGCGCAGGGCATGAACCGCAGCGCGGGCTTCAGACGCTTTTCGCATCTCGACGAATCCGTATCCCTTTTCTTTCCCGATGGAAGCAGCGAGGACTTCACCAAATTCCGTGAACATCGCTTTCAATCCGGCGTCGTCGACCGCCGCCGGGAGGTTTCCCACATAGATTTGCATGATCTACAGTTCCTCTGCACTCTTTGATGGCGGGGGCGTGAAGCGTCGCCGGAGACGCACGCTCACGTGAGAGCTATGCTGCTAATGTAGGGGAGATTCAGGAGAGTGTCAACCTGACGATCACGGTGAGATCCGCCTCGATTCCCGGTCGATCGAGCTGAGCTCGCCGGGGGTGAGTGCGAAATTCATTGCCGCGGCATTAGTTTCCGCCTGCTCGGGCGATGTCGCTCCGGGTATCGCCACGACTATCTCCCCGTTGAACGAAACGAGCCACTGGAGTGCTACCTGCGCCGGGGTAACGGCATGTGCACCGGCGATTTCGGTCAGCAGGGTCACGAGGGGGCGTGTTCGTTCCAGCCCGACACGCGAAAAACTCCGGAGGTACCGCCGGACTCCCGATACGCGACCGGATCCCGGGGGCAGAGCATGGAACTTGCCCGAGAGTATCCCCTGGGCAAGCGGGGAATATGCAATGATGGAGACCCCGAGCTCTTTTGCGGCATCGAGGACGCCGTTCAATTCGATCTTCCTGTTCAGAAGACTGTATCTCACCTGGTTCGAGACGAGCCGCAGACCGTGGTGCCGGAGGCACGCATCGGCACGTCTCATCCGCCTCTCGTTGAAATTGCTGACGCCGATATTTCTGATGTTCCCCCTTTCCGCCAGTCTAGTCATCGCATCCATCTCCTTCTCGACCGACGAGAAGCCGAGCGGCTGATGGACCTGGTAGAGGTCGATGGGGAACCCCCCCAGCCGCTTCAGGCGGACGTCGATGGTCCTGAGGATCGAGGCCGCAGTCCGCAGCGCAGGCCACCACTTCGTCGCAATGACGACATCTCCGGCCCTCTTCCCCAGCGCTGAAAGAGCCGATGCAAGAGTCTGCTCCGACGTTCCCCAGCCGTATGCCTCGGCCGTGTCGAACCAGTTGACCCCACCTTCGATGCTTTTCTCCACTATCTCCCCTGCAATCGGATCTGCAAGTTCAGGCCAGTATCTCCCGGCAAGCCTCGCTCCTTTGCTGAATTGCCAGCAACCGAGCCCTATGGGGCTGACCCGGAGATCTGATGAACCGAGCGCGCGGAGCGGCATCATACCTTCACCGGAGGGTTTCTTCTCAGTGCTTGTGCAAGTCGGGTCGCCGTGATCATCGGGGAGGAGTCTTCCTGGATCGTCGCCAGGTCAATCATAGCGATAATCGCCCTGTCTGTCAAGGCGGTGCGGGTGGAAGGCCGAGCATCGAGCGGCACCGGAGTTCTTCTTCGAGAGCATCGATGTCCAGACAGAGCCTGGCCCGCCTCCGTGCGGCGACCTCTCCGTCCACGGAATGGAACCGGCGGATCCGTTTCCGGAGCCCCGCGAGTTCGCTTTCCATATCCTCCCGCATCCTGCCGGCAAACTGCGGATCGAGCGCGGCTTCGCGAAGAAACGGAGACTGCCTTCTCCCGTTCGCCGTCACCAGGAGTGAATCCTTCGCCCGCGTGAGCCCGACATAGGCGACCCTCCTTTCTTCCTCGATCTCTCCCTCCCGGAGACGATGCCTCCGGCTCAGGTCCAAGAAGACGACCCGGCTGAACTCGTTTCCTTTTGCCCGGTGTATCGTGCTGAGGACGACCTCATCCCGGCCCGGCTGCTCGGGCGGGGAAGCGGACCCGGGCACGTGTGTGTCCCTTCGGGACGCTTCGATATGCGCGAGGAAACCGGCCGCCGCCGGGATTGTCCGGGAGACCTCACTTATCACATCCAGATACGTCACGTCATCGGCTTCGTCCGGGTCGGACGCTGAAACCCCCGTCCGGCCATATGCTCTTCGCAGGTGTATCGTCCGGTCAAGCTCCTCGATGAGGTCGTGCGAAGAAAGAAGCGGAGCCCGCAGGCGAAGAGCCTGGACCCGGAGAAGAAACTCCCGCAGGACTCCTTCTTCCTGAACGTTCATCGCGCCGGTTCCCGGGAGCATCTCCAGGTCGCGCCAGCACTCCAGGTGTTTAATCAGACTCCGACGGAGAAGTCTTTCAGGCCTTCTGAGAATTCTCTCCAGGTCCTCCCGTTCCAGAGAACCGGGGAAGAGCACGACGTTCATCCAGGCCGCCACATCCCTCCCGGCACGGGAGTCAAAGAGATGGCTCCCTTCGAGCCGGGTATGAGGGATATTCTTCCTGTCAAGCGCCAGTGCCACGATGAACTGGAGGGCATTGTACCGGAAGAGCACCGCGGTATCCCGCCACCGGGAAGAGGTGGACTCTTTTTTCATGATGATCCACTCCGCCGCAATCTGCGCCTGCTCCCACAGTCCCGCATGCAGGCGGATTTCGAATTCACCCCGCGGAGCCCCCGGGCGCGGGACCACGGACTTGGGAACGCGTTCGGTGTTCCGCGCGATGAGCCAACCGGCATGGGCGACAATCCTCACCGACGACCGGTAGTTTGTCGACAGGGCGCATTCCCGGGAACAGGCGTGGAGGCGGGGGAAGTCGATAATGCCCCGCACACTCGCCCCCCGCCACCCGTATATCATCTGGTCGTCGTCACCGACAATGAAGAGGTTGTTTTCAGGAAAGGCCAGAATCTGAATAAGGAGAATCTGAGCCCGGTTCAGATCCTGAAACTCATCAACAAGTATGTACCTGAATTCCTCCTGGAATCGCCTGCGCACGGCATCGTTATCGAGGAGTATCCGCAGTGCGAAGTAGATCATATCATCGTAGTTCATGAAGCCGCGCTCTTCCTGCAGGTCCAGAAATCGCATGAAAACCGGTCCGAACGGCGGCGCCGCCCCGTTGACATTCACCGTCATTTGGCCCAGGGGAAGGAGGTTCATCTTTGCCGCGCCGAGGAGTCCCATGGAGCGTTCGAATAGATCCCCCTCAGTCAATGGGGGTGCCGCGTGAAGCCCCTGCATCGACTCTTTCAGCAACCTGCGGGTCATCCCGGATTCGGTCCCGGCATCGAAGTTAAGTCGGCTCTCCGACCTGACGATTTCATAGCCGAGCGAATGCAGTGTCCTCGCCCGCACACGGCCAAGCCCCTTCCCCCCGAGCCGGGCGTTCATCTCTTCCGCCGCTTTCCTGTTGAAAGCGAGAGGGAGTATGCTCTCAGGCACAATTCCCGCGTTCACCAGATTGCACACTCTGTTGACGAGAGTCTTGGTCTTTCCCGAACCTGCAGGGGCGAGAACCCGAATCGGCCCCCTGCCGTGCCCTGCGGCGGCGGCCTGGGACCGGTCCAGATCATCATCGAGGGGGATCGCGTGAGGTGAGGGGGAAGAGCCCGGGCGGAAGGGATCAGAACGGCACATTGAGTGAGAATCGCGCACCTCCAGTATCCATGTCAGCTGCTCCCTGAGGAGAAATGCCAGGACGGCGTCAAGATCCGTGTGGAGGGAGTCGGAACGCACACTCTCGCCCGGATACTCCTCTCGCCCCGCGCGTGAAAAGAAGCAGAGTGGGACGCCGTGAAACCATGCGGGGAAGACGATGGCGTGTGTCAGGAGAGAGAGGCGGGGGGAATCGGCCGGGAGATCCTGGAA
>PMDK01000257.1:23646-24757 GCA_003154425.1 Ignavibacteriota bacterium | reverse complement strand
GGGGTCAAGACCGTCGTCCCTTCCGATCCCGGCCAGGCTATGCGCCGCACGGGATACATGGTCGGGGGGACGAGCCCGTTCGGCACGCGCACAGACCTCCCCGTGTATGCCGAGGCGACGATCTTCCCGATGCCACGCGTGTTTATCAACGGGGGGAAACGGGGGTTCCTCGTCTCGATCGATCCTGCGGAGATCAAACGAGCCCTCCCGGTGACGGAAGTCAGCGTCGGGATCATTCCCACCCAGGGGGGGCACGCCTGAGAGCGTCCCGTCCCGGCACAGGAACTACCGCACACGTCCGGATGTTCATTCGACATGCAGACATATGCCGCCACGACGGACGATATCACGGTCAGCGTGCGCCCGGTCTACCTCGACGGGCAATCGAACCATATCGAGCGTAAGTTCGTCTTTGCGTATTTCATACGGATCGAGAACAACAGCGGCGATAAGGTTCAGCTCCTCCGCCGCCACTGGTTCATCACGAACAGCAGCGGCGACGTCCAGGAGGTCGAGGGGGAGGGGGTCATCGGCCAGCAGCCGGTGATTCCCGCGGGGGGCATACACGAATACAGCAGTTTCTCTGTCCTGGAGACATTCGAAGGATCCATGGCGGGGACGTACCTTATGGAACGACCGAGGGGGGAGCAGTTCTCGGTAACGATCCCGCGATTTGTGCTCCGGGCTGCTGCGAACTGACCCCGGCAGCAGCCGGCGGCACGATTCCTGTCGCGCGAAGCCGTATGAGGACGATTTCCGGACGGTTGCCTGTCCTGACCGGAGGCCCCCATGTTCCGACGCCGCTTGAGACATAGAAGTGCGTCTCCCCTTTCACNNTCCCCGCCGCTTCTTCGAGCCGGAAAGGCTGGTGATCCATCAGCACCACGGGGTACGAGGTGTCGACTTCCGCCATCAGCGACTCCAGTGTCTTTCTCTTTCCCCCGCCGAACCCGGCGCTGCTCCTGTCTTCCCGCCCAACGATATAGGTCCCCCCTTCCAGGCGGGCAACGCTGTCGCGAAGCATCGTTATCCCGTGTTCCTCCAGGTATGCACAGGCGGGCCCCGCCCCCCCGATATACTCGTGGTTCCCGGTCACGGCAAACACCCCCTG
>PMDK01000257.1:0-23598 GCA_003154425.1 Ignavibacteriota bacterium | reverse complement strand
TCCGGCCGATGATTGTTCCCAGGTGGATGTCCGATGCGGCCACGATCCGCAGCGTGTCCCCTTTTCCGTCTGACCTTTTCCGGACGGTGAGGTCGATCTCCCGGATTCGGGGGTAAAGAGCGTTCAGATGCCCCCCGATGAGCGTCAGAAGGACCAGCGCAGTCACCGCCCACCCGGTCACGAGCCTGGAGGCCGGATAGTTTCCGGTCACAAACGAGGGGAAGAACGGAATGAAGTGATTGGCGAGACGGAGGAGATCGAGAAGGACCACCGCCAGGAGGAAATAAAGCATCGCGGCAAGCCAGAACGAACCGACCCATACAAGCACCGCAGAAACGGGGGACAGCCAGGCACGCTCCAGGAACCTCCCGGCAATAAACGCCAGGGCCAGAAACAGGAAGAGGACCAGACAGGGGACGCGCAGAGGTGAGCCGGCCGGTATCGCCTCCCACCCCCGGAGGAATATGTAGAAATTCGTAAGGCCGTAAACGAAAAAGAATACGGCGAAGAAGACAACCATGTTCACTTTTTTCATCGCGGGCCGGTCAGGCGCCGGCCGGGGCGGTGATGGCGCGCTCGACAGCCTTCACTTCGTGCATCAACTGTGCGAACATGTCCGGGGTCAGCGACTGTTCGCCGTCCGAGAATGCGTCAGCGGGATGAGGATGGACTTCGATCATGAGTCCGTCCGCACCCGCCGCAACTGCCGCCCTGCTCATGGGGAGGACGAGGTCATGGCGCCCCGTCCCGTGACTCGGATCAACGATGATCGGAAGGTGCGAAAGCAGCTTGACCGCGGGGACAAGGTTGAGGTCGAGCGTGTTCCGCGTGTACTCCACGAACGTCCTGATACCGCGCTCGCACAGTACCACGCCGGTGTTCCCCCCGGAAAGGAGGTATTCGGCGCTCATCAGGAATTCATTCAACGTCGCGGAGAAGTTCCGCTTGAGCAGGACCGGTTTCCCCACCCCCGAGAGCGCGCGCAGGAGCTTGGTGTTGTGCATGTTCCGCGCACCCACCTGGAGGAGGTCCGCGTACCGGGCTACGAGATCCACCTCGGACGACTCCATGACCTCGGTGACGATCCCCAGGCCTGTTTCCTCCCGTGCCAGAGCCAGGAGCCTCAGTCCTTCCTCTCCGAGTCCCTGAAAGGCGTAGGGGCTCGTCCGCGGCTTGTACGCCCCTCCCCGCAGGAGATCGGCGCCGGCGTTCCGCACGATGCGCGCGGTGGTGAGGATCTGTTCCTCGCTTTCGACAGAGCAGGGCCCGGCGATCACGGTGAGACGCCCATCCCCGATCTTCACCCCGGCGACATCGACGACGGTGTTCTCGCGCTTGAATTCCCTGCTCGCCAGCTTGTACGGCTTGAGTATCGGTATGACATCCTCGACGAGCGGCAGGAGCGAGAACTGCTCCTTCTTGAGCAGGCGCTCATCCCCGATCACACCGATGATCGTCCGTTCCACCCCCTTCGACAGGTGGGCCTTCAGGCCGAGTTCTTCGATGCGTCCGACCACATGGCGCACGTCTTCCGGCGTGGCCCGCGCGCTCATGACAATGATCATGAAGCATCCTTTCCCTGTTGAGGTTTCATAAACCCTTGATGACGACGATCGTCTCATCGTCGTGCTGGACGGCCCCTTCGGCAAATGCGGCAAGCTCCCCGATGACCGCGTCGCGTATCGCCGCAGCACTCTCTCCGGCACGGCCGGAGAGGAGGGCCATCAACCGATCCTCGCCGAAGAGCTCCCCGGCCCTGTCATGCGCTTCGGTCACGCCGTCGGTGACGAACAGAAGGACGTCCCCGGGGCTGTACGGGACAACCTTCTCCTCGATCTCGGAGGAGAACACCCCCGCGTTGTTGAGACCGAGTCCGAGTCCCCGGGGGGTGATCGCAACGACCCGTCCCTCCGACGCCCGGTAATGATACAGCGGCAGGTGACCGGCCCTGGCAAGGACGAACGAATGCTCTCCGGGGTCAAACGCCGCTCCCACCGCGGTCACGAACGAACTTTTCTCCATGTCCCCGCACAGGAGACGGTTCGCCCGGATAAACAGATCGGCCGGAGAAAGGCCGAAGCCATGGAGCGAGCGGAGTATCCCCTGGACTTTCGACATGTACAGGGCCGCCGATGTCCCCTTCCCGCTCACGTCACCGACGACGACGGTAAGACGGTCCGTGCTCCCGTTCAGGTAATCGAAGAAGTCCCCGCCGACCTCCAGCGCCGGGAGGGAGACGCCGGCGATCTCGAGTCCCTTCACCACCGGCGTCTTCTGGGGAAGCGAGGCGAGCTGAATGCGCCGGGCGATTGCCAGTTCGTGTTTCATCCGCTCCTTCTCCGCCAGCTCCTCGTAAAGGAACGCGTTCTCCATCGCCATGGCGGACTGGACCGCCGCCGCCGCAAGGAACTCGTAATCCTCCCTCCGGTATGTCGCCTCGGAGAGCTTCTCCCCCAGGACGATGGCCCCGAGAAGCGAACGGCGGGAGCGGACGGGGACAATAAGGTAAAACTCGCTCTTACGGAAGGTCTCTTTCAGCGCAGGGGGGAGATAGTCCACGTGGACATGCTCCCCCGCACCCGCCAGGACCTGATACAGGCCGTTCTCAGCAAGCGTGCAGAACCGGTCCCACGCGTCCTGCCCGATCCCGTAGCCTACGCGGCATGAGGAGACCTCGGCGGAACGGAAAAAGAACACCCCCGCACGTTTTGCACGCACGAGCTCCGCGATCTTCCCGGTGAGCGCCGCACCGAGGTCCGCCATACTCAGTTTCGTTGCAAGGACCTCCGTAAGCTCGCTCACGGCCTGCCGGTAGTCGTACTGCGTCCGGTAGTACTTCCTGTCGATCCACTTCTGCCCCTCTTTCCTGGCGCGCCAGAGGAGATACCAGGCAACCGTGCCGATGCCGATGAGCGCGAGGCGGTTCATCCACTCTCTCTTGCTCGCCAGCGCCGGCTCGTCCACGGCCTCAATCGTTGTCCCGTGAATCAATATGGCGGGGAGATTCAGATCGATCGACGGGAGTGATATGAATATGTTCACAAGGAGGGTCGCCATCAGCATCCCCCAGACCACCGAGACGAAGGAGTACTGAATATTCCTCCTGATGCGGAGATTGAGGTCGAGCAGCCGGTACCGGCCGATCACGTAGAGGTAGGAGAGCGCCACCGCGAAGACGAGCACCCCCATGACCGTGACGGAGTTCAGTCCGATGCTGTTGGGTCCGGCGACCGACTGGTAGACGACGAGCCCGACCAGGAACAGCCCCAACGCAGCCCAGGTCCAGTTGATGGGGGCTCCCATTTTCTTGTGCTCGGCCGTGGCCCCTTTGCGGTAGACCATGTTCACAGCGACATGGAAAATAAAAAGAACAGCAACCCCCAGGTTGACGAGGGCCTGCTGCTTGAGGAGCGAGAATACGAGCATTGCGGCCACGAGAGAGACATAGACCCAGGGGATCCAGCGCCTGCCCAGGAGGTCAGGCCGCTCTTTGGGAAAGAACGCCATCGACCGCATTGCGATCACGGTTCCCGATACCAACGAAACCCCCACCATGATATCCCGGATCGTGACGAAGAGGTCGGCGTTGACGTCGCGGCGGATGGAGACCGTTGCAACGAAAAAACCGGTGAGGAGCAGGGCGAGTCCCACGACACGCGCCGCCCGTATGCGCGGACGCTTCAGTGCGATGAAGCCCCCCACCCCCATCATGAACATCCCCGAGAGGCTGAGGACCAGGAGCGCAAGCGGCATGCCGAACCGCGCGAGCGTGACGTTAAGCATGAGGTTTTCGTTGTTCCGGAGCGCTTCGTAGACGATGGTCTTCCCCGTCTGTCCGCGGCGCAGTATCATGTCCGCTTCCAGAGCGGTCTTGAACCCCTGGCCGTTGATCCTGAAGAGGAGGTCCCCCACCTTCAGCCCGGCACGGTCCGACGCTCCTCCGGCTGTCACGTCCGTGACGGCGATGAAGTCCTGTATGAAGAGAGCACATGAGTCGGGGATGTCACGCCTGCGAACGGCTCTCTCAGCGAACGAGAGGGCGGAAGGACGGTATGTCCGGAGATGGAGTATGGAATCTTCCGGAACGGAGCCGAGCGCCGAAGCCATGGCGGAGGAATCCCTGACCGCGGTCCCGTTGATCATGTCGATCAGGTCCCCAACCCGCACCGTGTCACCCCCCGGAGACTTCGCCGCTCCAGGGGAGACCGGGCTGCTCCCGGGATCAAGGCACAGGACCGGCTTCGTGACATACAGCGTCATCTTCCCCGGCGTATCTGCGAAGAGGTTTTCATCGGTCGGTGTCCCCGCGTAGTTGACGATTGTGACGCCCGCCCCTGCGGCAAGGAGCGCCGTCAGAAGACCGAACAGCGTCCGCGCGAGGTATGGATACCTGTCAAAAATGCTCATTGTTGCTCCGGCGATGTCAGCGTTCCTCTTTATAGTTAACGAGGGGCGCGGGAAGAAGTTGCCTCAAAGGAAGAACTCCCTGAGAGCCCCTATCACGAAGTCCTGTTCCCCTTCTGTCAGGGAGAAATAGAACGGGAGCCGGAGAAGCCTCTCGCTGATATCCTCGGTCACCGGACAGTCTCCCGGTTTCCCCCCCAACCGCCTCCCCATCCCGGACAGATGGAGCGGGAGGTAGTGAAATGAGGCCGATATCCCCCGGCTCCTGAAATGGGCGATCAGGGCCTGGCGCTTCTCGAGAGAGGGGGCCAGGATGTGATACATGTGGTAAGGGTGTTCGCACCCCTCAGGGATCACCGGGAGGCGTATGGCCGCCTCCTCCGCCCAGGGGCTGATGCAGGAATGATAGTGCTCCCAGATTTTCTTCCGCTTTGCCTGTACGAGATCCCGCTGTTCAAGCTGGGCGAAAAGGAACGCGGCAAGGAGTTCAGAGGGGAGATAGCTCGACCCAACGTCCACCCACGTGTACCTGTCGACCTCTCCCCTGAAGAACCTGCTTCTGTCCGTCCCCTTCTCCCGGATGATCTCTGCCCGCTCGATGTATGCGGGATCGTTGAGGAGCAGCGCTCCCCCTTCGCCACAGACAAAGTTCTTCGTTTCGTGAAAGCTCTGCGTCGCCAGGCAGCCGAACGTCCCGAGGCACTTCCCGCGGTACTTCCCGAAAAGTCCGTGAGCGTTGTCTTCGATGACCGCGACCTGCCTCCTCCCGGCTATCTCCATGATAGGCTCCATCGCACAACCCACGCCGGCATAGTGCACGGGAACAATCGCCTTTGTGCGGGGTGTGATGAGCCTTTCGAGCCGGGATTCGTCGAGGTTCAGCGTTGTGGGATGCACATCGATGAACACCGGCGCGGCCCCGCGCAGGACGAACGCGTTCACGGTGCTGACGAACGTGAACGCGGGGATGATCACCTCGTCTCCCGGGCGGATGTCAAGCAGGAGCGCACTCATCTCGAGGGCATGTGTGCAGGAAGTCGTCAGGAGGACCCTGGGGACGCCGAGGGATTGTTCAAGCAGAGCGCTGCACTTCCGGGTGAACGACCCGTCACCCGCGAGGCGCGAGTCCCTTATCGCCTCTGCGATATAGACCAGTTCGTTCCCCACCGCGGAGGCCCGGTTGAAAGGTATGGGCTTGTTCATGGAGTCACAGTTCTCAGCCTTTAATAATGGGAAGAATCCCGGAGAGAATCAACGGAAGTCCCGCACCTTGAAATTCACGCCGGGTTCGCGTATACTCACCCAGCCGCCATCACTCAGGTTGAACGCACGACACATGAAATCCTGGAAGACACTCTCCCGCAGGCAGGTGCTCCGGCGGGGAAAATTCCTCACGCTCGAAGATCACGATGTGGAGCTTCCTGACGGCCGCGTCATCGAGGGATGGCCGTGGCTCGTGATGCCCGACTACGTCAACGTCATGGCGGAGACCCCCGACGGGGAATTTGTCTGTTTCAGGCAAACGAAGTACGCGATCGGCGAAGGGACGTCCCTCGCACCCGTGGGAGGATACGTTGAACCGGGAGAGTCTCCCGTTGCCGCGGCCCGGCGCGAGCTTCTGGAGGAGACGGGATACGAAGCGGCCAAGTGGATATCGCTCGGCTCGTATGTCGCAGACGGCAACCGGGGAGGCGGGACGGCACACCTGTTCCTTGCCCGGGACGCACGGAAGACCGGTATGCCCGGGAGCGACGACCTTGAAGACCAGGAGCTGCGGCTGCTGAAGAAACGCGAGCTGGAACAGGCACTCGCTGCGGGTGAATTCAAAGTCCTGTCCTGGTGTGCAAACGTCGCCCTGGCGCTCCTGCACATCGATCGGACCCTCTGAGCGGGACCTGCGCCCTTTCAGTTCGTCGCGATCCGTGCGACGAGATCATCCCTGTCGACGATCGAATCCTTCCCGAGCCAGATCGACCAGAGGACACGAGCAAAAAGCGGGCTTGTGATCGGCGCTTTCTCCTCTCCTGCCACAGTTGCGATGACGATACCTCCGGGGAGCCAGCGGAGGATAAACTGCTGGTTCTCCTTCACTTCTTTCGCGAAGAATCCGACGAACTGGTCCACCAGGGGCTGTATCGACTTCAACTCGCCGGCCGTGGCGTTTTCCCTGAATCCGTCCGTGTACGCATCCCGGATCTTCTCCGGATCGACATCTCTCGCAAAATCCATCGTAATCTGCCGGGCTTTGCCGTCCACCAGCATCGCACCGAGCACCTCCTCCTTTGGGGCCTTCACAGGGTCCTGCGCGTAATGCGCCATCCCGTACACTTTGAACACCAGCTTTTTTCTGACTGTCACGCCTGTGAGCGACATGGGATATTCGTTCCCGTTCCTCGAATATTTCACGACTGCCGGGAAGCTTTTTCCCGTGGATGGTTCCTGGACGCTCTCCTGTGCCGCCGCCGCCGCGGCCAGAAGGATCAGTGGAAGAAGAAACATTCGTTTCATGCGCGCACCGGATGTTAACGTTTCGTGGAAGAATGAAAGACGGAAGCGATGACTCACAATGTATGCTTTTTCCCCCCATTCCGCCAACAAAAAAAGGGAGGAGTGCCGGATTCATTCAGCACTCCTCCAGGCCGGACGCAGTCCCCCAACCGCAGCCGGCTATCCGTGCAATTCTCTTACGACCGATGCAACCACCCAACCGGTGGTTCCCGAGCTGGTCCTGACCAGTATCCAGTCCGGACCTGTTTGAGACGAATACCGACGGAGAATCGCGACGCGTTCCTTGAACCGCACGGTGGTTCTTGGAATTGCGTTTGACTCCATCGAGTGGCTTGAGCGCAGTCCTGTGCCCGGGACCGTGATCACCGCAGGTTTCCCATCGAGCGTTTGTCCAGGCTCGACCGGCCTCCGTTCGGGGATCGGCTCCGGTGATTTGATCTCATTCTGGTTGACGAGCTGGACGAACTGCGAAGTCGGCGGAGCGGGTTCCTTCTTCGCCGGAATAAGCGCTGTTGCACCGAGGAGGAGGAGCGAAAAGAGCAGACCTATGACATAGAATTTGGTATGAAGTCCTTTCCGGGCTCTCCCCGTTAGAGCCGGAGCGGGCTTGCCCGGGGATGCCGGAGTCCGGGCGGATTTTTCATGGGATTCCGAACGCGCCGCGGGTGCCCGGGGAGACAACCGGGGGCTGCAATGCCCGGGAACTGCGAGTGCACCAGTAAGGAAGTAGTCCGGGTCTATGTGCCTGTTCCGGAGCTGTGCCTCGACGCGGGCAAGGACGAAGCACGTGACGATTGCACCGGGGAGGGCTTTCATGATCGCCCTGCTTACTGCTTCGAGCGTCGCCCCCGTCGTTGCGATATCGTCCACCAGAAGGATATGCGCGGATTTGGCGAGCCCCGATGCGTCAAACCGATAGACGCCGTCGAGTTCCTTATGACGCGCAACCCTTCCCCCCAGGGATGTCATGGCCCGGACGGCCTTCGTTTTTTCCAGACGTCCGGGTCCGTAGCTCGCACCGCTCCCCCCTGCAATCGCCTCGCAGAGCCTGTCCAGCGGACTTTCCGGCGATGCCTTCAGTTCGGCGGCTCCGAGAGAACGGACTATTGTGTCAAACTTCAGGTCCCTGCATACCCGCGGAGCGGCAAGGGCTATCCATCTCGCGGTCTGGGGCTCACAGCCGTCCTTAAAATCGTGGAGGGATCTGGAGATAATATCCTGGTAGCCGACCCGGGCAGCGTGATAGTAGGCAACATGGTACAGGCGCTCAACTCCGGGATAGCGTCTTGCCGAATGCAGGAGGTCGGAGGGGGCCTGCGGGAGTGGCGTTTTCATTCGTTTGATCCTCTTTTGCGACCGCGGTTCAGACACCGGTACGGCTTACCTGACTTCCCCGGGGTGATCATGCGAGCAGCCGGGGGTTGCCTGATTCCTATCCTGCAATAATTGAGCCACTCCGAATCCCGGTGGAAAACCACATTTGCGGGGGATTCTCCTCCAAAAGCCCGGGAATCGGGAGTACTTATTACAACCGGAGTGTGAAACAATTTCCTCTTTGCATTGTTGGCCCGAAACTCCTATACTACGGACCATCGCTCATCCCCCTCTCAATGGACACCAGAACGATACCCATCGCCGAGCCCGGCTCATTTCCCAAGATCAGCCTGACCGCCTCTGAAGGTTCCAACGAGCCCGTGAAGTTTGAATTCACCAGGAGCTTCAGGATCGGCCGCGATCCGGAATGTCAGGTCCGCCTCACGGACGTCGCAGTCAGCAAAGTCCACCTTGAGGTCTACTTCGAGAAAGACAGGTGGTGGGCGCGTGATCTGGGGAGCACGAACGGCACGTTTCGCGGGGGGAAGAAGATCACGAAGGTGCAGCTCGGCTCCAGAACCAAACTGATACTGGGCCGGACAGGACCATTGCTCACATTTGATGTGGAAGGGGCTTCCGGCGACGGTGATAAGACGCTCATGAAGCCGCTCTTCTCCCCGACCGCGTTCGTCGACAAGTACCTCAAGGATCCAGACGAAAAGGATGGCGCCGGAGAACAGACGAGGCTCATACGGCAGAAATTCTTCGTCCAGGAAAAGGTACGCTCGCGGAAATACATCCGCGTCATCGTTGCAGTGGGTGTTTTGGCACTCGTCGCCAGCGCGTATGCTGTCTACTCGCACCTGCAGGTGCAGAAACATGAAATCCTCGCGCAGGAAGCATTCTACGACATGAAGGCGCTGGACATCGCCTATGCGTCCCTCAAGAAGCAGCTCTCGACCGTCACCGGCGATACGACGGTACACGCGGAGGTCAGCACCTATCTGGAGAAACGGCGGAAGCTGATGGCGACTTATGAGAAGCTGATAGGGGAGCTCGGGATCTATTCCGAGGGGATGGATGACAAGCAGAAGACCATCTACCATGTCGCCCGCGTCTTCGGAGAGTGCGAGATCGGTATGCCGGGGGATTTCATCGAGGAGGTGGAGAACTACATCGACCTCTGGAAGAAGTCTCCGAGGTTGAGGCAGGCGATCTCAAGGGCGCAGGAGAGCGGCTACCCGGCCAGGATCGCGGAGGCCATGATCCAGGAGGACCTTCCCCCCCAGTTCTTTTATCTTGCCCTCCAGGAGAGCGAGTTCGATTCCGCCGTCGTCGGACCCGAAACCCGGTTCGGGATCGCGAAAGGGATGTGGCAATTCATGCCCGCGACGGCGGTTCAATACGGACTGAAAACGGGGCCGCTGATCAGGGTCGCAAGACCTGACCCCCGTGACGAGAGACAGGACGTCTCCAAATCGACCAGAGCGGCGGCGAAATACATCAGCGACATGTACAACACGGAGGCACAGGCCTCAGGTCTCCTCGTGATCGCCGGCTACAACTGGGGACACAACGTCGTGAAAAGCCTGATCCGGGAGATGCCGGAGAACCCGCGTGACAGGAATTTCTGGAAATTCCTGACACAACACAGGGACAAGATCCCGAAACAGACATACGATTACGTCTTCTACATATTCTCCGCAGCGGTGATAGGCGAAAACCCGAAGCTCTGGGGCTTCAACATGGAGAAGCCCTTCCCGGAGACTCCGCGGCCGAACTGACACACCTGCAATCACCAGGCAACTACGATGACCCGATCATTGCTCGTTCCCGCCCTTGCGTTCTTTGTGACCATCGCCTCCGCCGCACAGGATCCGTCGTCCTACAGGAGACAGGACACCTGGCAGCACACACTGCAGGCTTCACTCGAGGCCCTCGACACCGGGCGCGGAGGAGGAGGGTCATCACCCATTCTCTTCGGCCCCTGGGCGTCGATCGGCCCGTTCAGATCGAAGTCAAAGGACGCATTTGCGGAGGTATTCCCCCCCGAGACAGAATTCGTTCCGGGGAAGGCCTATGAAGGGGGGTCCCTCGGGTGGACCGCCAGGCCCCGGTGGCGCGATGGTGCGGTGGTCCTTTTTGAACAGACCGATTTCTGCGCGATGTACATCTCGCGCCCGGTGTCGGCCCCGCGGGACACGACACTGGCACTTTCGCTGGGGAGCGACGACGGGATCAAAGTCTGGTTGGACGGGAGAGGGGTGTTGGAGCACGATATCTCCAGGGCGGTGGAACCGAATCAGGAGGAGCTCACGCTCCACCTCGGGAAGGGGGAACACCGGCTGCTTATCAAGATCAGCAACGGACAGGGGGACTTCGGGTACTACTTTGCGATCGTCGACCGCGACCTGAGGGACCTGCTGCGCCTCGTCTCCCGGGATTTTCCCTCAGACAGATTACAGAAAGAGATCGCCTGGGAAACCGCAGACAGCATCTGGGCCGCCGGGTGGAGGCCGGGTGACTACGCGGAGCTCGCGCGACGGTACGCAGCGGCAACGCTGTTCGATACTCCCGCAGAGCGCGCCGCCGCACTGCTCAGGGCTCGGACGGTGTCATCCGCTGCCGCGCTGGATGCGGTCAGGAACACGTACCTCGACGCGCGTACGCGGGACGAGACACCGGTGATACTGACGCCGGGAGCTTCATCACTCCCGCGCATCAACGGCGCACGCGTGTTCGGAGCCCGTCCCGGGAATCCGTTCCTCTATACCGTCGCAGCCACGGGGACCCGTCCGATGAGGTTCTCGGCTGAGGGGCTCCCCGCGGGACTCGCGCTCGACAGCGCCACGGGACGCATCACCGGCACACTCGCCGGCCACGGCTCGTCCAGGGTGACGATCCGGGCCCGGAACGGACTCGGAACATCAGAGCGGGTCCTGACGATCATCTCGGGAGACCAGATCGCGCTGACGCCGCCGCTGGGGTGGAACAGCTGGAACTGTTTTGCCTCGGCAGTCGACGACGCGAAGGTCCGCGCCGCAGCGGATGCGATGGTGACGAGCGGGCTCATCAATCACGGCTGGACATATATTAATATCGATGATTGCTGGGAAGTGAAGCCCGAGACTATGGACCCGGTCCTCGGAGGAACGCCAAGGACTCCCGAAGGAAGAATACACACGAACGGCAAGTTTCCCGACATGAAAGCGCTCGGGGAGTACGTCCACAGCAGGGGATTGAAACTCGGGATCTACTCCTCGCCCGGCCCGCTCACCTGTGCAGGGTTCACCGCAAGCTACAGGTTCGAGGCGCAGGATGCCGCTCAATACGCCGAGTGGGGAATTGATTACCTCAAGTACGACTGGTGTTCATACGGTTCGATCGAAAAAGAGAGGACGCGCGAATCGCTCGAAAAACCGTACCGCGTCATGAGGGGGGCGCTGAACGGCGTCCACCGGGACATCGTCTTCAGCTTCTGCCAGTATGGTATGGGGAATGTCTGGGAATGGGGAGGCGCGGCCGGGGGGAACTCCTGGCGCACCACCGGCGATATCGAAGACACGTGGGAAAGCATGTCGGGGATCGGCTTCGCCCAGGCAGGCCACGAGAGGTTCGCAAAACCAGGAAACTGGAATGATCCGGATATGCTTGTTGTCGGGAAGGTCGGCTGGGGACCGCAGCTCCACCCCACAAGGCTGACCCCCAATGAACAGTACACACACATCACGCTCTGGGCGCTCCTCTCCGCTCCCCTGCTGATCGGCTGTGACATGACGCAGCTCGATGAATTCACCGCGAGCCTCCTCACAAACGACGAAGTCCTTGAAGTGAATCAGGACCCTCTGGGGAAACAGGCCTCCCGGGTGAGGGGAAGCGGCGATGTCGAAATCTGGGCGAAGGATATGGAAGACGGGTCGAAGGCAGTCGGACTCTTCAACAGGGGGCGCTGGAAATCAGACATTGCCGTCGCGTGGTCGGACCTGGGACTGGAGGGAGCACGTGCCGTCCGCGACCTGTGGCGCCAGAAGAACCTCGGGGAGTTTCCCGGGGGGATCACGCTTCCCGTTGGACGGCACGGTGCCGTCCTACTCAGGGTCGGCCCGCCGGTTCGAGAACCCTGACATCGGTCACAAAATACTCGGTTTCAGCCCACCAGTTCAGGGGGACCCCGGCATGCTGGTCATACACGAGGGCCACTCTTCCGCCGAGCGATGAGTTGATGCGGGCCGCAACCGAGTCGCTCCGCACGCTGAAATAGAATTTCTCCGGCATCGTCCCGGGCATCGAGACCATTGCTAGCTCCCCTTCCCACGTCTTGAACACCCATCCCTTCTGAGAGAATTTCTGGACATACCCCGCCCTCTCTCCGTGCGAATAACTCCAGGTAAGCGACATCCACGTGTAGAATGAAAACAGAATGACGGGCGTGATCAGGATAATGATCAGCCAACGCCGAAGCCGGTGCGTCCGCCGGGAACCTTGGTCCGCCATGAGGTGACCGCCTGAGGATGTGAATGGACGGGAAAAATCTAACGAACGGGAGCGTGAGAAGCAAAGGGGGACATCGCCTGAGGCGGCCGCATCAATGTTTCCTGTGGTTCAGCTTGTCGAGCTTCGGCTTTATGACGAACATGCAATAGGGTGCGTTCGGATTATTCCGGAAGTACTCCTGGTGGTAATTCTCCGCCTCGTAAAACTCCCCGAGCGGTTCAATCGCCGTGACGACGGGGGAGGAAAAATCCTTCCCGGCTTTCGCGAGGGACTCTTCCGCGATCGCTTTCTGCACCCGGTCGTGATAGAATATCACCGACCTGTACTGCTCTCCGACGTCCGCTCCCTGCCGGTTCAGCGTCGTAGGGTCGTGGGCAGCCCAGAACAGATCGAGTATCTCCCCGAACGTGATCTTCCGGGGGTCGAACGAGATCCGGGCGACCTCCGCATGTCCGGTATTCCCGGAGCAGACTTCCTCATACGTAGGGTTCTGCGTTTTCCCCCCCGCATATCCCGCCACGACGGACTTCACCCCCTCCAGCTGCTCGAACACGGCTTCGACACACCAGAAACATCCCGCACCGAGAGTCGCTTCTTCCAGAACATCCATATCAAACCCCTTCTGTGTTGCAGATTTAACACCCGTTGCCTCGATCTGGTTTCATCCAAGCCATTTGTAGAATAGTGCGCAACGCACGCCGGAAACGGTGATAAATACGGGTGATTTGTGCACCGAAATGTGGCATATGGTTTGCAATTTCCCCCATTCGAAGGATCGCCCCGTGGGGAGGTGACAAATCACATCCCGGACGGTTGAAGAACACTTTGGAGCAACAGATGGAGCCCCGGACAGCAGGCGCCGCACATTGGACTAATAGATGGATCAGGGGGGGATTCGCCCTCACGCTGGTGATATTTGCGGCGATCGCGGTCTCGGCGTACCTGGGGATGAATGCTTACATCCTTATGCTGGGAACGACACTCTATTTCGCACTGATCATCGGTCTGTTCCTGTTCATGAACAGGCAGATAAGGAACAGGAGAGCGGCCGCGGATCTGTTGAGACTGGGAGAACAACGGCTCCAGACTGTGGTCAATTCCATACAGGAAGGGATCACGTTCAGTGACGCCGAGGGGAGATTTGAGGTTTTCAACCACCGGATGACGGAGATAACGGGCTACACGGCGGAAGAGGCGAACCGGGCGGGCGATTTCATCCGGCTGATCTGTCCCGATCACGACGACCACCAGAGGGCACTTGACACCCTGAATCTTGTGTTGGAACATCCGGGGCCGCAGGTTTCGGATACATGGATAACAACAAAGTCCGGCGAACGGAAGCTGCTGCGGGTCTCATCCCGGATGGTCGAGGGAACCGCCCAGAAAATGCTTCTGACGACATACGGCGATATCACCGGGCAAAATCGTCTGGAGCAGGCTCTGCGCGAATCGGAGGAGAAACTGCACCTGGTCTTCGAATACGCTCAGGATGGGATAAACATCTTTGAAGAAGCCGCGGATCACAAAAAGCGCAGGCTCGTTGAATGCAACCCCCGGTTCGCCGAACTTGCGGGGAGAAGCCGCGAGGAATTGCTCGCAGCGGGGATTACCAAGGGAATGACGGTGAGCCTCTCGGGGGAGAACGAGGCATCGGTCGAAGGAGGGATCGCCTTCCACGGCTCTTTCTCCTGGATCCGCCCCGACGGGAGGGATAATATCATTGAATACACCGCCATGCCGATAGAGATGCGGGGGAAGAAATACACGATCGGGATCGATCGCGATGTGACGGATGCGCGCAAGGCGGATCAGCTCGTGCGCGAGTCTCAGCGTCGATACCAGCAGCTGTTCGAAGCAAGCCCGATCCCGATCATGATCTACGACCCCGCATCGCTGGCGATGCTGGAGGTGAATCCGGCGACTCTCGCCCACTACGGCTACACGCGGGAAGAACTCCTCGCGATGAGCATCAAGGACATTCGCCCCCCCGAAGACGTTCCCGCGTTCCTCGCCTACATCGAGAAGGAGACCCTCCAGGACGAGCGGACGAGCACCTGGCGCCATCGGAGGAAAGACGGATCGATAATGCAGGTCGAGGTCAACTCGCATGCCGTTACCTGGAAGGATCACAGCGCCCGGATGCTCCTGGTCCATGACATCACCGACCTTCTCCGGATCGAAGAAGAGCTCAGGGTGCAGAAGACCCATTTCGAGCTGCTTTTCGAGAGCGCGCCGGAAGGGATCGCAATGCTTGACGGCCGCGGAAACGTCAACGACGTCAACAGAGCTTTCGCCCACATGTTCGGTCTCTCAAAGGAGGAAATGATCGGGCGCAACATCGTGGAAATGACCGCCTCACGGAAGGGGAAGGAAGAAGCACGGACGGCCCTCGAAACAGTCATGGGCGGCAAAAACGTTCACCTGGAGACCAGGCGGACCGGCAGGGAGGGACATCCGATCGATGTCTCCATCAATGCGGTCCCCGTGGACGACGGGCGGGGAACGAACATGGCCTATGTCCTCTGCCAGGACATCACGCAGAAAAAGCAGGGTGCCAGGGAAAGGGAGGACCTCATCGTGAAGCTGCAGAAGGCACTCGCCGATATAAAAACACTCGGCGGCCTCCTCCCCATCTGCGCATGGTGCAAGAAGGTGCGCGATGATTCGGGATATTACCACCAGATCGAGACGTTCATCGCGAAACACTCGGCGGCGAAGTTCACGCACGGCATCTGTCCGGACTGCCGCGGAAAATTCGACCGGGATGCCGGGACCAGAACCAATGCGCTCCGCAAGCTCCCTGCTAAGCCCTCGAACACTCGGCAAACAGGTTGATCCCCAGGGCCTCGAACTGGATCTTCGAGCACGGTTTGCCGAATACGGATCGCTCGAACAGCCTGTTCATGTCCGCCTCAGTGTCAACAGTCGAAGAATTACGATTGGAAATGCGGTCCCGATCCGTTAGATTATCCCACCACAGGACACCCACAAACCATGGACCTACGATGCGACCGATACTCGTCTACACATTCCTCTCCGCGACCGTGCTCACTTCCCTCATGATGTCCCCCGCGCCCCTGCGTGTCATCTTTTTCGGAGATTCGATCACCGAGGCGGGTGTGGGGCCGGCAGGGTACATCACGCAGCTGCGCGGGATGCTCCCCCCCGACAGATTCGAACTTACCGGCGCGGGAATCGGCGGGAACAAGGTGTACGACCTCTACCTCCGGCTGGACAGGGACGTCATGGAACGCCACCCGGACGTGGTGGTGGTGTTCGTCGGCGTCAACGACGTCTGGCACAAGAAAACACTGGGGACCGGGACCGACGCGGACAAGTTCGTCGCGTTCTATGATGCCCTGATTTCGAAAATGCAGGGGAAGGGGATTCGCGTCATCCTCGCCACACCCGCCCTCATCGGCGAGAAGACGGACTGCACGAACGATCTCGACGGTGAGCTCAACCACTACGCGCAACTCATCCGCGACCTTGCCGCCGCGCACCGCTGCACGCTCGTGGACCTGAGGCGGGAGTTCCTGAAGCACCTCGGCACAGCAAATACCGCTAATGCCGACAAAGGGATACTGACGGAAGACCGCGTGCATTTTTCGGCCGAAGGGAACCGACTTGCCGCCCGCCTCTTTCTGGACGCGCTCACGGAGAAGCAGTAGAGCACGTCTCTCCTGCTCACGCCGGGTCTCCCCGGGGGAGCAGGCTTGCATCTGGAGAGAAGTATGTCCAGATTTTGCGTCCCAGTTTCTCAACCACATACCGGAGGGATCATGTTGAAGAAAGCCCATCTCGCACTCTTACTTGGATCGATTGTCCTCGCACGGACGACGGGAGCGGCGCAGCCGGCACACGAGCACGGGGGGACAACAATCACGAAGGCGGTCGCCGTTCTTTCCCCTCTGAAAGCGAGCGGCGTGCGCGGGGTCGTGACATTTGAAGCGGTGGAAAATGGCGTGCGGGTGGTTGCCGACCTCACCGGTCTCCTGCCGGGGAAGCACGGGTTCCACATTCACGAATTCGGCGACTGCAGTGCCGACGACGGGAGCTCCGCGGGGGGTCATTTCAACCCGGCAGGAATGCCGCACAGCATGCCCTCGAGCGACAAGCGCCACGCCGGCGACATGGGAAATATCGAAGCGGGGGCGGACGGAAAGGCGCACATTGACTACGTGGACGCGGTCATGTCCCTCTCAGGCGACCATTCGATCGTCGGCCATGCGGTGATCGTCCATGAAAAGGAAGACGACATGAAGACGCAGCCCACGGGAAACGCGGGGGCGCGCGTTGCATGCGGCGTCATCGGGATCGCGAAAGGAAAATAACCCCGGTTCTTCCGGAGCTTCCTGCAACCCCGGCGCGCGCGCCGGGGTTTCCTTTTTTGCCGGTTACGGTGCGGCCTTCAGTTTGTTCAGCGCATCCAGGGCACCCGAGTTCGATCCGTTCAGCTCCGGCGACTTCTCGTAAAAGAATGACAAACGCCGCAAGATGCGATATGCCTCCGGGCACGGTGGGTTCTTCCTCGATTGTTGTCCGTCTCTGCGGGAAAAAAGGTCCGGGGTCGCCCGGAAAATCTCTCCCGGCAATGTATGAAGAGAAAGTAGCTCACACAACCGGAGGAGGCCATGAAACAATGGATCGGGACCCTTCTGATCTGTCTCCAGATGTTCGCAGGACCGGCGGCGGCTCAGATTGCCGGCCATGTTGTCATCAGCGAGCTGTACGGCAACGGCGGGAACAATGGAGCCGTGTACAGGAATGATTACGTCGAACTCTACAATCCGACATATTTTTCCGTCACTCTCGCGGGCTGGTCTGTGCAATACGCGAGTTCAACCGGGACCGGGGCGTGGCATGTTTCGCCGCTCGGCGGGCGGATACTCCCCTTCGGATACTACCTGGTGCAACTCGCAGGCGGCACGAACGGAGTCTCCCTCCCCGCGCCGGATACGACGGGGACCATCAACATGTCCGCCTCTGCCGGAAAGATCGCGCTTGTCAGGAGCACTTCCCCCCTTTCGGGGGGGAGTCCCGTGGACAGCTCGATCGTCGATATGGTCGGATACGGAGACGCGAACGGGTATGAAGGGAGCGGGCCCGCGCCTGCACCGGGAACCGCGACGTCTCTCGAGAGAAAAGCGGGACCTCTTGCCTCCGCCTCCGGTATGGCACAGGGAGGGAGCGACGCGACGAATGGCAACGGCTGGGACAGCAACAACAACGCGGCTGATTTTGTCGCTCAGAAATCACTGAGCCCGCAGAACTCTTTGTCCGCGGCCGAAAGGCCGCCGGATGATCTGCTCCCGATCCGGTTCGGATCGCTGAAGGCCGCCGCCGGAGGGAATTCGACCACCCTGGTTTCCTGGTCCACGGTCAGTGAGACCGCATGCTATGGGTTCGAAGTGCAGCGCTCCGAAAGCAGAACCGGGGGATTCGGGACGGTATCGCCTCTGATCCCGGGGCACGGGACAACCATTCTCACGCACTACTACTCATACGACGACCCGGGGGGAGCGCCCGGGCTCTTCTACAGGGTCAAGGAGATAGACACGAACGGCGCGGAATGGTTCAGCGAATCCATCGAGGTGATGCCCGTTGCTTCAGTGCGGAGCGTTGACAGAGGGGGGTACGCACTCCTGCAGAACTATCCAAACCCGTTCAATCCGGGGACGACAATCGGCTACCGGCTCCCGGCGGCGGCGATCGTCAGGCTGGAGATATTCGACATTCTCGGTCGCGTGATCGGGACGTTTGCAGAGGGGAGGCAGAATCCGGGAGAGTATTCAATACGGTGGGACGCCACAGGAGTCCCGGCCGGAGTGTATCTCTGCCGCTGGGAGGCAGGGGGTTCCGTCCGGACAATGAGGCTCGTACTTGTCCGATGATGTCGCCGTGAGTCAAGGACGGCATTCCCCGTGGACATGTCCTCCGAGATGCCTGTGTACGTCCTCATGAGCCTGATGTCGCCGAAGGAAGTGTGATTTACCGAGGCAAGATTCCCAAGGTTCATTTGGTAGTGACAGGGAGGGAATCCAACCGGGAAAGGCGGTAATGACCTCCCTGCCCGGCGTTTGTGTACCGCAAATGGTTAACTCCTTTATCCTCCTTCCGCCCTATTACATTCCTTGTTCGATGTCGGTACATTTTCCCATCGAAAACACCAACCAGAGAGGATGCTCATGAGACATCTACGACTAATAGCAGCCGGTCTTGTCATAGCGATTGCAGGAATGATGTTTGTCTTTACCGCCGCCTCACAAATAAACATACGCGTGGGTCCCGAGCACCGGGAGAGGCATCATACCTTCTATCCTCGCCGTCATGTCGTCTATCAACATCGTCGCGTCGTCTATCATCACCGTCAGCCCGTTTATCATCATCGTGACGATGGAGTTCGTGTCCGCCTCAACGTGCGATAGGGGCCTCGCGCAGCGCGGCATCATGGTAAGCGGCGTATTGATCAGCGACCGCAGGAACGTCATCTGAATCGTCGAGGATCGACGTCAGGGGAGGAGTGATGGGTTTTGAAACGCCGCTTGAGAGAAATCTATCTCAAGACAGTGAGCTTTCGCGTCTCAACCGAGCCGCCCGCCTCCAGTCGATAGAAGTAGGTTCCGCTGGAAACGCTCTGGGCATTGAATGTCGCCTCATGGCGACCGGCCTGTTCAAAAGTGTTCACGAGCGTCCGGATCTGTCTTCCAAGGACATCAAACACCGTAAGCCTGACGTGTGATGCGAACGGAAGTTCGTAGCGAATTGTCGTGGTCGGGTTAAAGGGATTGGGATAGTTCTGAAGAAGGTCGAAGACGTGTGGCAGTGGAGGACCGGAACTCGGGACATCGGTCGTAGTGCTGTTGAATGCAAATGGCATCATCCACAACTCATCAGGAGCATTGTGCCACGCGGGGGTATGGGAATACAGCACGTACCCGGCCCGGCCGATAGTCTGCTCGCGGAATCCCGGGGTCACCAGCACCACATTTTCATCGGTCTGCTGGCCCACCGTGAACTCTCTGACGGGAGCGGTGAAGAACTTCTTTGGAGCCGCCCACGTAACCAGGTCGGTAGAAGTGGAGAAATACCAGCCCCCTTCACAAATAAAAACCAGGACATAAGCGTTGAGGTATGTGCTGTACACCGGCCACGGTTGAGCGGGACGGGAATCCGAGAACACCGTCGGAACGACCTGAGAGCCAAAACCTCCAAGGCCCGGCTGCGAGCCAAATGCACCTTCGTAGAATTTCGTCCACGAGCCGGGGGCTCCGTCGCTCGAAACCGGCGCGCGCGCAACCTGAATCGTGGAAGGTCCTGAGTCTGAACCACCTTGCGTGGGGAAATAGGCATAAAACGCATAGACATAGCCGCCGGCGACAATCCCGCCCGGCTCAACGGCACCCATGATGCCGCCGGTCGGAACAGTATCAGGCTTGGTATCGCTTCCCGAAATCACGGCGCCCTGGCGTTGCCACGTAACGCCATTGTCGCTCGATCGGGCAAGGCCCACAACAGACCATGCCGGATCATTCTTTTCGTCAGGCGCGCGCACCCCATAGTATATCGACTGGCCGTGATAGAGCATGAGGAGATCCTTGCCATTGTTTGCCGGAAAGACCAGGTCGGCGCCAGCATAATCCGCATCATATTGATTCCAGCATGCAGCTGAACCCGGGCGGCAACTCGGGGCCAGGACCACCTGNNGTCGTGTGCATGTCGGGCACTGTCGTCATTCCCATGGCGTCGGGATTTCCCGCATGGAAGAGCTGTTGTGGCGTGCCGAGGGTTATCTCCACGTCCGGCGCGGTCGGCGTCGCAATGATATCCGAATGTGCCTGGAGAATTTCCTGGGGGAAAGCGTTTGCATTGATGGGCCAGACCTCAATGTACTGGGAACGGAGGCCGTAGTCTTTCCCCAGCGGATAGATTCCTGTCTCCAGCTGGGAGAGGTAGGGTGCCGAGGTACAGGGCAGAGGATTCGCAGGCGTTCCTCCGCATGCTGCCCCCGAATCGGTCAGGCTATAGTAATTGTTCGTCTGGAACCCCACCATGGTCCCCAGGGTCTGGGCAGCCTGGATGACAAACCAATTCGCGGGGGTGTTGTTCAACAAAAAGTTGAATTGGACCAGCAGGTGACCTGAAAATTTCTCGGCGGCAAGGGCAAGCAAAGCCTGATTCTGATCGGGTACCGCGCCGGTGATTGTCGCACCTGAATCATCGATTGGAGGAAACGCGAGCTGGGGCGGGTTTGGAATAATCGCAACGGAAAAGACCTTGTCCGGAAAGGACTTGAGAAAGGAGTCTGTGATGGCATCCCAGGCCTTGAGGAGTTTCGCAGGGCGATAGCCGGTAGTCTGCCACAAAGAAACAGCGTCGCTCACACACGAAAGCCCGGCGGACTGGGCAGTCTCTGCCGGAAGCCGGAGTTCATCCGAGGTGCGGTTGATACCCGTCAGGCGCAGCGCGGTGACCGACTGGTAGGTCCCCGCGCTTTTCAGATGTTCGGATACCGCCGCCAGGAGAGTATCCCAGAGCGCGAGGTATTTCACATCCCATGGTGCTGCTATTGTTTCCGTGTCGCATACGCCCGTCATCCCCTCATGCGGAGATACCCTGAAGTTCAGCGGGGCAACACCGCCGCCTGCCGGAGCAGCCTGAAAAATCCACGCCGGAATTCCACTTCCCGATTTAATGACCAGGGTGATCTTCAGATGCAGCGAATCAGCCAGCCCCAGCCACTTGTCCATTCGCTGCCAGCTGTATTGGCCGTACGCTGGCTCAAGGGCGCTCCATGTGGTCACCATGGTCAATCCATCGACACCCGGCAGCCTGATCGCCTGCTGCACAGCAAGTCCCTTCGGACTTGTCAGCACCTCATCATTTTCAATGACATAAATCCCCTTCACATCGACGGCGACGGATGAAATCGCCGGCCTGACGGCGCCACCGGACACTGAGTAAGCGATTCCCAGGATGGACAGGACAATCACGGCAGGCTTCATCGATTCACCTCGGAGTTGATGCTCGAGACGTCGGGGTGCATCGCGCCTTGCCGTCTCAAAGGCACCGGGAGTTGGGGGATGCTTTCATTTGGCTTTCGTTCCGTAACGCTCCTGTCATTGAAAAGGTTCCACATTCCGCACCGTCTCGGACCTGTGTGCCCTGGCATCCCAGCCTATCGCTGAACCCGCCCACAAGTTTGTGTCCCTTCCTTCGTTCCAAGTGCCACGACAGCGTAAACGCCTTTTGCCGGTTGGCAATTCGGTCTTGCCAGGATCCCACCCACGGCATTTCGGCATTGCCCGACGGGAAAGAAAGCTGACTTTACATTGGCACACAGACCGGTGGCTGGTCAGTTACCGGATGCCCGCTCCCAGCGCAGATTTGACAGGAGAAGCGAAATGACAGCTTCGTTGCCGGTTGCAGCAAGAAATGGGGTTGTTTAGGAAAATTGATCCACAGTTCAGATTTACGTAATTTGCCGCCATCTGAACAGGAAGCAGGCGCGTTCAGCAACTAATAATCGCATAATGAGGAAGCCTCATATGAAGGGCCAGATTGCCTTTGTTTCAATTGCCGCAGCACTCTTCTGTTTGCTTCTCCTTTCATGCGCCCGTTATAGCAACCGTCTGTATGGTCACTGGAAACTCATCCCGGGGAAGAGCGTCAGCATCGACCCGTGGGCCGATCTCGTGCTGGATATCCACGGCGATGGAACCCATGTTACCATCGTGAAACACTATTCCGGAGGCAATACGCATGATCTCAGAGTTGACTCCATGACAGTCAACACGGAGGGGAATGAAGAGATCGTACCCATCCCTCCGGGCCGATGGCTGGGAGAGGTTTCCATGGGAATCTACTATGGAAGCGAAACAAAACGACACGTGCTGGCACGGATGAGCGATTCCAACAACGAGGTGGACATCGATGCGCGCGAGACGCTGGAGACAGCTCAAGGCACAACCGACGTCGAAGTGAAAGAGACATATGCCCTGGCATCGGATGGATCGACGCTGCGGTTGAGTGAGAACCGCTCAACACGAAGGTCCGGCTCACCGCTCACCTACACGTTTGCACGGGCAACACAATGATCATGCACGATGAATGAAAAGCAGACGTCAAATGCATTTCATCACTCACACCTGTGTCGCTGAGTTCTGAACGCTTGGAGGATAATCATGTCGATCGTACGGTATGCATTCCTTTCCATGTTCCTCATCTTGACGCTACAGCCTTCTCTTCACTCGGGACAAACGCGCGATGCATATTTCATGCAACTTGGGGATAACTGGGAGATCAATGGCCAGCTTCCGACTCATGCATTCCTGGTGAGTTTGCAGGGACTTGCCAATGAAGGCACGCCCAGACTCTACTTATGCTATCCGAAGAACTGGCCTTATGGCTACACGAAGAACCTGAAGGAATATTACGAGAAGACTTATGGCTTCAATTTCAAGGAGCTGCTTCGCCCGGAGGATGCGCTTCACACCTTCCGTGATCACGTGAAAGGATATATCGTGTGGGACCCCGCGGTACGTACGTCATTGACAGTCGCATTCACGGCAGCGGGGTTGGGCCGCGCGGTCGTTGTCAGTCCGGACCAGATCCCGATGGCTGAACGCGAAGGATTGCGGAAGGTGGAAGACTTCCGGGGCAGGTTTCAAGGAAAATCCGATTACGAGATCTACACCTGGGCATTCACACAATACTGGAACCGCTGCAGTCACGAATTCCTGACATATATGGGAGGCGTGACGGGAAACTCCATGCAGCCGGGGATCGCGGACCTTGGGATTTATCACAGATCCTTTTTCACCGATCTTTCGTGCGATCCCAAGGATACGCTTGAGTATGCTCTCGCTGACAAGATCA
>PMDK01000104.1 GCA_003154425.1 Ignavibacteriota bacterium | reverse complement strand
AGAAGGTCGCCGAGCTCCTTGTGCGGGGGACCCCTGCAAGCGTGACGCTCACCTCGTTTGAGAGTGCCGCCGTCCGCCCGGCGGAACCGGCCGAATACCTCCAGGCTGACATCACGTCTAAAAAAGACGTCAGGCAGGTCGTCGCGCACTGCGAGCCCGACGTCATCATCAACTGTGCCGCAATCACGAACGTGGACGCGTGCGAGACCGAGCGGGAGACGGCCTGGAAGGTGAACGTGGGAGGGGTCGAGCACATCATCGAAGCGGCAAGGCGTACCGGCGCGACGATCGTCCATGTCTCGAGCGACTACATATTTGACGGGAAGAACGGGCCGTACACCGAGGACGACCGGCCGGAACCCCTGAGCTACTACGGGAAGACGAAGCTCGCGGGTGAGAACTCGCTGCGGGCGTCGGGGCTGAACTATCTCATCGCGCGCACGATGATCCTCTACGGGTTCGCCCCCGGCGTCAAACAGAACTTCGCGCTCTGGCTCATAGGGAGCCTTGAGAAGGAGACCCCGGTGAGGATCGTGGACGATCAGTTCGGCAACCCGACGCTCGCAGACGATCTCGCCTACGGCCTGCTGAGGGGGGTGGAGCTTGGGAGGACCGGCGTGTACAATATCGCGGGGAGGGACATCGTCAGCCGTCATGAGTTCGCCGTGCGCATTGCCCGCGCGTTCAGCCTGGATGCCTCGTTGATCTCCCCCATCAGGACCGCCTCGCTCCGGCAGCCGGCGCACCGTCCGCTCAAGTCGGGATTGATCACGCTGAAAGCCGAGGTGGAGCTCGGCATACACCCCTCGACGATCGAACAGGGGCTTGCGGTGCTCAAGAACCAGATCTCCCGCGGAAAACGGAGGGCTGCCGACAGCGGGCCGGTGCCCGGGCAGCCGCACGGCCGCGGGAAACACTGAAGGGATCAAGGGGCATGCTGGACATCAAATACATCCGTGACCACGCCGGCGCAGTCAGGGCGGGTGTGCGGCTCAAGGGAGAAGATGAGTCGTCCGTCGACGAGGCGCTCGCGCTGGACGAAGGGCGCCGGGGGATCCTCCAGAAAGTGGAGACGCTCAAGAGCCGCCGGAACACCGTGTCGGCGGAGGTCGCGAGAATGAAATCAAAGGGGGAAGACGCATCCGCGCTCATCGCGGAAATGCGCTCCGTGGCGGAGGAGATCCGGGGTCTCGACGCCGCCCTTGCCCCGGTGGAGGAGAAGCTCCGTGCGGCGCTTCTGCTCATCCCCAACATGCCCCACGCGAGCGTCCCCGCGGGGAACACCCCCGCGGACAACCAGGTTGTGGCGACCCGGGGGGAAGAGCCGTCGGTTGATTTTAAGCTCAAGCCCCACTGGGAGTTGATGGAGGATCTCGCTATCATCGACTTCGCGCGGGGAACCAAGATCACCGGCGCGGGGTTTCCCGTGTACGTCGGCCGGGGTGCGCAGCTTGAGCGGGCGCTCGTCAATTTCTTCCTCGACGAAGCCCGCACCCGGGGCTACACGGAAATGAGCCCGCCCCTGATGGTGAACGTGGCGAGCGCGACGGGGACAGGACAGCTCCCTGACAAGGAGGACCAGATGTATGTCGTGGCCCGGGACGAGCTGTTCCTGGTGCCGACCGCCGAGGTCCCCGTGACGAATTACTACCGGGACGAAATACTCGCGGAGAAGCAGTTGCCGGTCCGGTTCTGCGCGTCCACCCCCTGCTTCCGGCGCGAAGCGGGCTCCTACGGGAGGGACGTCAGGGGACTCAACAGGGTACACCAGTTCAACAAGGTCGAGCTTGTCCGGCTGGTCCATCCCGACAGGTCATACGGCGACCTTGAGGAGATGCGCGCGGACGCGGAGCTCCTGATCCAGAAACTCGGACTCAGGTACCGGGTGTTGCTCATGTGTGCGGGAGACCTCGGCTTCACCCAGGCCAAGAAGTACGACCTGGAGGTCTGGTCCGCCGGACAGTCGAAATGGCTTGAAGTCTCATCGATAAGCAATTTCGAGTCGTACCAGGCGCGGCGGATGAACATACGCTTCCGACCTGACGGGGGGGGGAAGCCCGAGATCGTCCACACGCTCAACGGTTCCGCGCTGGCGCTCCCCCGGATGGTTGCCGCGCTTCTGGAACACTATCAGACCCCCGAGGGGAAGGTCCTCGTGCCGGCAGCGCTTCACAGGTACACGGGATTTGAAATCATAGGGTAAGGTTTGAAGCCGCTCCTTCGCTTGCGTCCGTATCTGGCGCGGTACAGGACCACGCTTTTGTGGGGACTCCTGACCGTGGTGATGAGCAACCTGTTCAACGTTGCTCTTCCCCTGTTTGTGGGCCGGGCCATCGACGAGCTGAAAACGGGACTCCAGACGGGTGTGCTCGACAAAGGGGGGGTCCTCACCTATGCGGTCCTCGTCGTGGGCTTCTCTCTCGTCGCGGGGGTATTCACGTTTCTGACCCGTCAGACGATCATCGTCGTTTCCCGGCACGTCGAGTTCGACATCCGGAACGATTTCCTCTCGCACATCCAGAAGCTCCCTCTCGCGTATTTCCAGACCACGCCCACCGGCGAGCTGATGGCGCTCGCGACGAACGACATCAGCGCGGTGCGCAACGCGCTCGGGCCCGGCATCATGTACCCGACCGACACGCTGATGACGTTCATCATGGTCCTCGGCGTGATGCTGTACGCCGACTGGCAGCTCACGCTGCTCGCCCTGATTCCCCTCCCGTTCGTTTCGCTGGCGGTCTACCGGCTGGGCAAGCTCGTCCACAAGAAATTCGAGGAGCGCCAGGCCCAGTACTCCGCGCTCACGACGCGGGCGCAGGAGAACCTCTCGGGGATCCGGGTCATCAAGACGTACGTCCGGGAGGAGCACGAGACGGCCCTCTTCCGCGACATGAGCTGGGACTACCTGAAGAAGAACCTCGTCCTTGCGCGGGTCCAGTCCATCATGTGGCCCCTGATGTTCCTCCTGATAGGGTTCT
>PMDK01000010.1:751-2663 GCA_003154425.1 Ignavibacteriota bacterium | reverse complement strand
CCATCCCCTGCCTCACCTGCCATAAGATCCACCGGGAAGGTTCACCGGCGGTCCCTGCGGAGTATGCCGAGCCCGGGAAGATCTTTTACGGCAGGAAGGGAAGCCCGTCACCGGTCCTGTTCTACGACCGGTACGAGAAAATACACATCCCGGCAGCGGCGCTGCCCGTCCTGAAGGTCAGTGAGGGAACGAGGAATGTGAGGGTCTCGGACGACCCCAGGGAGCGGGTCTGTATCCAGTGTCACGCGCCCGGTGCGTTTCACCGGGCGGGAACGGGGGACGACCGGACCCCGAGGGGTGTCCACGAAGGTCTGAGCTGCCTTGCCTGCCACGACAACCACAGCAATGACGCACGGGGGAGCTGCATCCATTGCCATCCTGCGATTTCAAACTGCGCGCTCGACGTGAGGACGATGAACACGACGTTTGCGGAGAGCCGCAGTCCCCACAATATCCATTTCGTCCGCTGCATCGATTGCCACACCAAGGGAATTCCCGAACGACGGAGGTCTGAGTGAACGCCGAATTGCTCTCCCTGATGTTCTTCGCCGGCTTGCTCCCCCTTGCGGCGGCCTCCGCCGTCACCCCTCCGGGGGATGGGAGCACTCCGGTCATACTGTCGCTCTGGCCCGCCGGCACGTCCGGGATCACGGCGGGGCACGCCCGGGAACATGACGCGACCACGTCCGCTGACGGCATGATCGGAGGCCGTCCGGTGATCCGCCTCACCGGGATATCGGATCCGACGGTAACCCTCTACAGACCCCTCCGGGTCCCGGAGACAGGGACGGCGGTCGTCGTGTTCCCCGGCGGCGGGTACCATATCCTGGCGATGGATCTCGAAGGGACCGAGGTATGTGAATGGCTCAATACCATCGGGGTGACCGCCGTTCTTCTCAAATACCGCGTCCCGGATCCTTCTCCTCACTCGAAGGCCTTCGAGGACGCGCAGCGGGCGATCGGCATCGTCCGGTCCCGCGCATCTGAGTGGCACATCGACCCTCACCGGATCGGCGTGCTCGGGTTTTCCGCGGGGGGGCACCTCGCGGCGTCTCTGAGCTGCAATTACCAGAAGCGCATATACACTCCCGCTGACGGGGCCGACCGTCTATCCTGCCGCCCTGACTTTGCGGTGCTCATCTATCCCGCCTATCTCGCTGCCCCCGACAGCACGTCGAATCTCGATCCGGCGTTTCATGTGACCAAAGAGACACCACCGGCGTTCCTCGCTCAGACAGAGCACGACCCGATAGGGGTGAACAACAGCATCGCGTACTACGAGGCGCTACGGCGCGCCGGCGTGCCGGCAGAGATGCATCTGTACGAAGCGGGGGGGCACGGCTACGGGTTGCGTCCATCCGCCATGCCGGTGAGCGGGTGGCCTTCGCGTCTGGCGGAATGGATGCGGAGCATGCAGCTCCTTCCCGCGACCCACTGAGGCCTCTCCGCCCGCGGAGGGGGTCTCACCGTTGATCCATAGTCCTGTAGAAATCGTGCATGATCTTCTCTTTGTCGTAATTCTCCCATATCACGATAGTACGGGGATTCTCCGGCTGTTCGATCCACCTGCCATTTCTGAAACGGGGGGCGCCGATCACCACGGAGTCCGCCCATCCGGGATTCTTGACGATCGCCGCCGCGGCCATGTCATACAACGAACGGGACTTTTCCGTGACGTGCTCGAACAGGTCGACGGAATAGTCTCCGAAACAGTCAAATTCTCCGCCGTGCCTCCCGGCGACCCTGTGCGCCTGACGGGGACCCTTCCCCCGCATCTTCAGCCGGATGTCCTCCACGGAGGCCTGGACCGCGGCCGTGCCGGTTGACTTTCCGTAGCGGACCGTTGCCACCTCGAAAGGGACGCTCAGAGCGAGTATATAGTTCACCACCGAGGTATCGTTTTCGAAATTGT
>PMDK01000010.1:0-705 GCA_003154425.1 Ignavibacteriota bacterium | reverse complement strand
TTTCTTCGAAGCTCCCCGTCGCGCCTTCGTAGACACGGACCTCCGGAGAGAGCCCGCAGAGCTTCACGACCCGCTCCGCTTCTTCCGCGTGCTGCCGGATCCCGCCCCCGCCGGATGTTTTGTTGACCGTAATCCCCTCGACGTCGAAACTGCCGGGATTCAACAGAACATACGCGATTGCATGCTGGTCGTCCAGCTCATTGTTTGCGTCGGAGTCGACGATGATCCTCGTTGTGTTTCCCCCGGGCACTCTCCCTCCGGCATCAGCAGCGGGCGGCTCGCCGATGAACCACGCACAGATCGCCAGCATTGCCAGGACTGCGGTTTTCACATCGTTGTTCTCCCCTTTGGCCTACTGAACGTTGTATGACGCAATGATCTTCCCGTCCCGGCCCACAAGGAGGAGCGCGCCCCTCCCCGGGGGAACGGTGACCCGGAAATCGGCCCCGCTCAGGTTGTCGCGAAACGCCACCGGCGCGTTCCCGGCACTTTCGGAAGTGAGCACGTAGAGCGTCGCGTCCGGCAGCCTGGTCGGGCAGATGAGTATCCCGGGATCGTCGCAACTGGTTTCATACGAAACGGTGACCCCCGCGCGCTTCATCGCATACCGGTAGACGCGACCGATTTCATCGAGCTGATCCGCCAGCTCCAGGGGAGGGGCAAAATACAGGATGCGGCCGGCGCCGAGCGGGACTTCGACGAACG
>PMDK01000270.1:3325-25696 GCA_003154425.1 Ignavibacteriota bacterium | reverse complement strand
TCCAGATGCACGGCTACAACCCGGCCAATCCCGTCTACGTCCGATGGTGGGCTGCGGACGAGCGCCATTCGCACCTCGACACCGAGTTCTCAGATCACCGGGGTGTAATCTATATGGAGCCGCACGGCCGGGGAAACACATATTACATTGGCATGGGGGACAAAGACATCCTGAGCGTCATCACAGAAGCGAAGCGGCTCTTCAATGTGGATGAAGACCGCATCTATCTCACGGGCGATTCCATGGGCGGGTGGGGAACGTGGAATGTCGCCACCCGTCATCCGGACCTGTTCGCGGCCATCGCGCCTGTCTTCGGGGGTTCGGACTATCACGCACAGATGTCGGAAGAGGATCTGGCCAAACTCGGCCCGCTTGACCGTTTCGTTCATGAGAAGCAGAGCTCGTGGGCAATGGCCGACGGACTGCTCAATATCCCGATCTTCGTGCACCACGGCGACGAGGACAAATCGGTCAATGTGGAGTACTCCCGGTGGGGAGTCCGTTTGCTCCAGCGCTGGGGGTATGACGTGCGTTATCATGAATACCCCGGGCGAAGTCACGAAGCGCTTGAGAGTCAGAACGGAAACCTGAACATCGAATGGTTTCTGGGACATCGCCGCAACCCCAATCCACGACACGTTCGCATCCGCTCGGCAGAGCTGCGCAACGCCTCGGCGTACTGGGTTCATGTACGTCAGTCCGCCAACCCGCTGGGCTTCATGGTCGCCGATGCGGAACTCGTGGATGACAACATGATCAGGCTCGATACCCGCAACATCCTCGACATCGAACTCACTCCTTCAACGGTGCTTGTGGATCAGGCAAAGCCCGTAACGGTGGTCTGGAACGGAGTGGCCCGGAAGATGACTGTCCACAACGGGACGCTGCGTCTGACCCAGGCCGGATACGAGCCCGCGACCCTGCACAAGAGCGAGATCATGCCTGGTTCCATCGCCGATTTTACCGTCACACCATTCGCTGTCGTGATCGGCACCGTTTCCAGAGACCCCGAGATGGTCGCGCAGTGCCTTGCCAAGGCCTCGGCGTTCGTCGAGAACTGGCAGGAGTGGCAGAAGCACCAGCCCCGGCTGTTCGCGGACACGGCAATCGGGGAGGCGGAGATGGCGAAGTATTCCCTCCTTCTTGTCGGGGGAGCCGAGGCCAACAGAGTGACGGCAAGGCTTGCTGCCGGACTTCCCTTCCGGATTTCAACCGATCGGATCGCCATCGGCGGCAGGGATTTTCCAGTCAAGGATGCAGCCCTGCAAATGATCTATCCACACCCTCTCAATGCGGAACGGTACGTGTGGATTGCGGCCGGCACTTCCGCGGACGGCATGTATTTCAACGAGTTGAACCCTCAGAGGCTTAACGATTGGGATTACATCATCACCGACGGGCTCATCCCGGCATACCAGCAGCGAGCGTCCGTGCTGCAGACGAGGGTCGTATCAGGAATGTTCGACAGCAACTGGCGTTTCAGCGACACGCTGGCCCAGCCCGGCGACAAAGAGATACGGTCGAAAGGCCGGCTGCGCCACCGCCCGGACGAGAATCTTACTCTAAACCCCAGGGTGCTCGATTCCTATGTGGGCCGTTATCAGATCACACAGGGCCCATTGGTGGAGATTGTGAGGGATGGCACCTACCTGAAGGCGAAATCACAGGGATCCGACGGTGATCGGATGGTGCCGGAAAGCGAGACGAATTTCTCGATACCGAAATACAACATCTGGTTCAGTTTCGTCCGGGATCCTTCCGGCAAGGTTACAGGCTTCTATGGATATCAGGACGGAGATTTCGAAGCCAAGAAGCTCGACTGAGTATCCCCCGGAGCTTGAATTGCAGCACATCACTTCTCCGTGAATCAGGAGCGGCGGAGCCATGACGCCGCCGGCACGCGTGAAGGGGGACATCTTCATGTACGTGTCCTCCGCCTCCCAGAACGAGCGCCCCTCAGTCTGCAACCGTCCGACAGGCGAGGTGAATTCCTCCAATCGGGACGGAATTGCGCCTTTCCCCTCAAAAAAGGGATTAACCACTATTTCATTCGTTTGGCCGATTCGATCCTTAGGAAATACCCTCACATTGAGCTTCACCGTGGTCTTCAGCCTGATGACGCCTCAAGGGGTAGCGGGGCCATACAGGGAGCGGTTCCACTCTCTGTTTTGCCCGTCCTAATACAAAGGTCGACTCATGAAACGATCAGGTTCGCTCCTTGCGATATTCCTGATACTCGGAGCAGACAACAGTCATGCTCAATGGGTGCAAACCAGTTCCGGACTTCCGAATACCGAGGTCATTTCGTTCGCTTCGAGCGGCGCGAATCTCTTTGCCGGGACGTATGCGGGAGTCTTCCTTTCCACCAACGACGGGACGACCTGGGCGGCTGTCAATTACGGCCTGACAGGCGCTGATAAAGAAACGTACGTCAACGCGCTTGCCTTCCTCGGCAACAACCTCTTTGCCGGGACCGATGGCGGCGTGTTTATTTCCACCAACAGCGGCGGCAGCTGGACACCTGCCAATGCCGGATTGACAAGTCCCCATATCACTGCGCTTGCGGTGCTCGGCAAGCATCTCATCGCCGGAACCGGAAACGGTACCAGTCCCGTCTTTCTTTCTGCAAACAACGGCGAAAGCTGGACCGCCGCGACTAACGGCCCTCCGGATAATTGGGTGCTCGCTCTTGCCGTTTCGGGCACTACTCTCTACGCCGGGACCAGTAATAGCGGAGTGTCTCTTTCCACGGACAATGGGATGAACTGGACGAGTACCGGATTGCGGAACACGTATGTCAGTTCCCTCGCCGTGTCCGGGACGAACCTGTTCGCAGGGGCCGGGGGTGTCTATCTCTCCACCAATGGCGGCACGAGCTGGACCACGGTCAACTCCGGATTACCGACCTATGCGGTGTACCCACTTGCCGTAAGCGGCACGGACATTTTCGCCGGGAGTGAAGGCGGCGGTGTTTATCTCAGCAAGAACCACGGCGCAAGCTGGACGCCGGTCGGTTCGGGCCTTACGTATGTCGCCGATTCGACCATCCGCATCGGCGACCAGGTGACCGTCTCACGGGGCACCGAATGCGTCGACGCCCGCTCGATTCCATCGATGACGGGGGCAATTGTGCATGAATGCGAACCTGCCGGCACCTCCGGCAGAATCCTCGCAGGTCCGTCCAAGGATGTCAACGGTTCTTCCGACCATACATTCTGGCAGGTTGCGTATTCTGACGGGGTTATAGGATGGTCTGTGTCTGACTATCTGATCAAGCCCGGCATCACACCGTATGTCCGCACTCTTGCCACGCTCGGCAAGAACCTGTTTGCCGGGACGAATTACGGCGTCTGGAGGATCCCGCTTTCAAAGACGCTTCCAGTCCGGCTCGCGTCCTTTTCCGTTCAGAAATACGGCCCCGGGTCGGTTCAATTGACGTGGACGACGGATGCTGAAGTCGACAACTACGGTTTCTATGTTCAGCGCAACGGTGCCGACATGGCGTTCATTTCGGGTCACGGCACGACTCTCGAACAGCACACGTATTCGTACACCGACAATCCTTCACCCGGTCTGTACCAGTACGGGCTGAAGCAGGTCGATCTGCTTGGGACCGCTACATTGTCGGAAACCATTGTCGTGGAAGTGGGTACGCCCGCAAAGTTCGCGCTGAATCAGAACTTCCCGAACCCTTTCAATCCGACTACGCGGATTTCGTTCTCGACCACGAAGGCAGGACCCGTCACCCTTCGAGTCTACGACGTCGTGGGCCGTGAGGTGGCGACACTCATCAACGAGGAACGCACGCCGGGAGAGTACACCGAGCGATTCGACGGCAGCCAGATGGCCTCGGGTATGTACATCTACATGCTGAAGAGTCCCGAAGGTCTGCTGGCCGGCCGCATGATGCTGTTGAAGTAGCTGAAAAGGTCAAAAGATACGCCGTATCCTCAAAGGCAATTCCTCCCCGTTTATTGCCAACTCTCATAGTGGCGCCCGTAACGATATCATGACCCGGTAGTTTGTTCCATCAGAAGCTCCCCCTCCACTGATCGTTTTGACAATCGCATTGCCTTTTTCATATCCCTGGCGTAGCTTCTCTTTACATTTCATCCCCGATCGATCCTCATACCGGGAGAAGACGACAATGCACGGAATACCTGTTCTACATGCCGAGGGGGACTGCATTTCAAGGGCGTGGGAGAATTCACTGATCGAACTCCACAAAAACGGCTGCCGGATCAAGACCCAGTACGACAAGCCTGAGGACCCGGCGAGCATCGATGCGACCATGGTGATCACCATACTCGATCCGACGAAGGAGCCGGTCATCCACAAGGATTTCCCGGGCGGCCCTGAAGATCTCCAGGAATATACCATGGAAGTGTGCGAAGGCATCAAGGATCACCTGGTCCGCAAGGCCGACGATCCGACCGACACGCGATGGGAATACACGTACCATCAACGCCTCTTCAAATATCGTGCGCCGACACTGGGTCCGTTTGATCAGATTGAGACGATGTCCCGGAAGCTGGCGGAAACTCCATACACCCGGCGGGCGCAATCCATCACGTGGAAGGTGTGGGAAGACAACGACTGCTACGATCCCCCCTGCCTGCAGAGCATCTGGTGCCGGATCATCGAAGAAGAGAACGCCCCGGTCCTCAGCATGAACGTCCGTTTCCGCTCCAACGATGCATACAAAGCGGCCTTCATGAACATATTCGCGCTTGTGCAACTTCAGAAACAGATCGCGGAAAACGTTTCCGGGAAGATCGGAACTCCTGTTTCTCTTGGGCGATACTGCCACCTCGCTGACAGCTATCATATCTACGGCTCATATTTCCACGAGTTCGAGGGACGCTTTCTGAACGCGCTCGACAAACGCACGTTTGAACAGAGGACCATGCGCTACGAGGATTTCCGCGAGATCATGGAGGGGGCCCGCCCCGGCATACTCGAGAAATCAAGGACGATGGGGCGCTGAGGGAGAATGACCCGAATCCCCCGCCAGATCAAGATCTCAGATTTCGGCATAGCCTCATTCCTCCAGAGAAGCGCAGAACGACAACCGGGAGATCCCGTCGTCCGGCGGGTCCCTCCGGCCTGATCCGCCTGGCCCCACACCAGGCTTTCACCGTGGAAACCCCTGCCGGCACCGCCGGCGGGGGTTTTTCGGTTTTTCCCGCCGCTCCCCCAACCTCCTTAGGCAGCAAACACTTCCGGGGATTAACTACTCTTTCATCCCTTCAGGCGATTCATGCTGAAGTTGCGGCAGGTATCTTTACTGCGGTGTAATGCAAACGGCTCACCCCGCTGGTGAACCGATTACGTACGAGCCTTCTGATGGAGGGTCTATGAAGAGGCGCACAACGCATCCGACAGGCAGCCCGGACCGGTGGACTCGGTCCCTTGGAGTGATACTGGCAGTCGCTTTGATGCTCCCTTGGATCGCTGTCTCTCAATCACCTTCACCGGTGAGCCTCGGGACAGCCGGGGATTTCGTTCTCCTCACAAAAACGGGGATCTCTGCCACCGGAGTCACCAGAATTACCGGTGATATTGGAGTCAGTCCGATCAAGGCGACCGCTATAACGGGATTTGGACTGATAATGGATCCGTCGGGCACATTTTCGACATCAGCTTTAGTGACCGGCAAAGTGTATGCCTCCGACTATACCGTCCCGAGCCCGGCTAAAATGACTACGGCTATAGGCGACATGCAAACTGCGTACACCGACGCAGCCGGCCGACTGATTCCCGATCATACTGAATTGTACGCCGGAGATCTTACCGGACAGACTCTCATTCCCGGCCTGTACAAATGGGGCACGGGTGTCCTTGTATCTGCCGGCGGCGTCACGATCTCAGGCGCCGCAAACGATGTCTGGATATTCCAGATAGGCGGAAACCTCAGCCTGACAAGCGGCGCCACTGTTACTTTGACCGGCGGCGCAAAAGCGTCCAACATCTTCTGGCAGGTCGCCGGCCAGGTTACCCTCGGCACGACGGTGGCCATGAAGGGAATCCTGTTGTGCCAGACAGCGGTTGTAATGAGTACGGGCGCCACGCTTGACGGCAGGGCGCTGGCACAGACCGCGGTCACACTGGATGCCAATACTGTCGTCAGGCCGGGCGTCGTGAACGCGATCGGGAACAATAATCCGACGCATCCGCACTTCTCGCTCGAGCAGAACTATCCGAATCCATTCAATCCGTCCACGAGGATTCAGTATACGATCGAGAACGCTGCCCAGGTTTCCCTCGCAGTCTACAATCTTCTCGGTCAACAGGTTGCAACGCTCGTGAACGATCGTCAGGAAGCCGGCACCTACACGGTGCCGTTCAATGCGAACGAGTCAACACTCGGTCTCTCGAGCGGGATATACTTCCTGCGTCTGGACGCCGGCTCGTCCGTTTCGATGAAGAAGCTGGTCCTCATGAAGTAATTTCACGGAGAAGCACAGATGAACAATTTGCGGGGAATACGAACACTCGTTGCGATGCTGGTCTGCATCCTGCCGGCCCAGGGCCTCCGGGCCCAGCGCGTTGAGACCAAAGTGGAGAACGCGGAGGTTGTGTACGTCGAGGGGAACGTCGTCGTCATGAAGTTGGCTCATGGCGAGGTCAGACAATTTGAGATCCCCGACAGCTCCAGGTTCATGATCGACAGCGCGAATATCACCGTGCACGAACTGAAGCCGGGGATGAAGCTGACGGCAATGATCACCACTGAGAGCACCCCCCGGTGGGTTGATACGGTGGAAATAATCCAGGTCGGGACAGTGTGGAAGACCGTCGGCAGCAGTCTGATCGTCACGACGCCGGCGGGGCAGAACAAGATGTACCGCGTCCCTTCGGGGGGCAAGATCACCGTCGATGGGATGGAAAAAACGCTGGATCAGCTGCACGAAGGGGACAAGATTACCGCCACGGTCGTAAAAACGAGGGGGGGACTTGAGGTGGGCAACGCGGCCACACTTGTTCTTCACACTCCTCCAACCCCGGCCCGGGTGGGCGTGCTGCTCATCGACGAAGGCGCCGGGCCCATTGGCGACGGGTCCAGGCCGGCTGAATCTCCGGGGATGTGGAGGACTTCGACGATCATCATTCTTATTGTTGTCATCCTGTTGGCGGCGGCCATTATACTCCTGGCATCCCGGCGCAAGCGAAAAGCATGACCGGGGGAGGCACACGGTCGCATAAGCCATCTTACCATAGAGGAGTATCAGGGGACCACAAGGGGAAGAAGAGATTCGGGGACATCTACCGCTGAGGTTCGAACACCAACAGAGGCGCCGTGCTGACCCCAAACCGGTCCAGGCCGTTCTGTTCAACTGACGTTGTGAATACAAAATAGATCTCTGACGTCGGCGATATCCAGATCGTCTTTTCAAGATACCCATCCCCCCCGGCGTAAGTCTCTCTTTCCCTTCGGGGGGCACCGTACCGCTCCTCCAGATAACGGGCAATCCTCCCGGTGACCTTCTGGCATTCCGGCGATAAACTGACGCCGCCCGGTTGTACGATGGTATTCTCGCAGTTATCGATGACGACGATGACGGCGTTCAGCGTCTGGCCGGTGCCCGTCATCTGCAGGTGAACTTTCGCAAACTCACCCCACATCGTCGTAAACCAATGAAGCGTCACCGACCTGTCGTCCATGTATTCCACCTTGACCCTGCGTCCTTCCGGAAGAACCTGCATTATCTCGTCAAGGGTCATTCCATATTCTATGGGTCCGAACAGCTCAGCATGGACCTTTGTTCTGTCTGATCGCCTCGTCGCCCGGTCGGCGACGATCGGGACTGCCGCCCGGTCCCCTCTGTTCATCGCTCTGTCACCTGCCAGCCTGACCGGACTCAGGCCGGTCCACAGCTCGCCGCTTTTCTCTGCCGCCGGCCTGGCCGGGAAAGAGACCTTTTCCCCGACGACACAGGCCACCCCGTGAAGACAAAATGCCGTCGAGCAGATGAATACCAGGGCAGCTCGTCCACGAGGGGGGATGGTGAAGTGACAGATCTGCATTGTTGACCCCCAGTGTCATTGATCCGGATCGAGAAGCGCGAAGCTGTCCCCTCCAGGCACACCATTCATGCCAGATGTAATACCGTGAAACGAGACGAAAATCGAGGCTCTGATTCCGACACGACGGGCGTTTGTACCCGTCTGTGCAATTCTCAACCTTTCGAGCTATTTTTGTTGGCATAGGTGCTTTGTACTCTAAAAATAGCATCCAGAAGCCACAAAGGAGAAGAGGAACATGCAGCGAGCTTTAGTCCTACCAGAGACGATCCACCCGGCAACCGCCCTCACATCCGGTGTACGCGAGCTGGATATAACACTTATCCGTCCGACAAACTACACTGATGACGGATATCCCATCCAGATGCGGGTCGGCGTCATTCGAAGCAACACACTGACGCAGATGGGTACGCTGGTGCGCGACCTTGTGAGCTATCCGTTCTTTGCAGGCCTGTCACTCAACGTCCGGCTGGTCGACGAGGCGATTCAACGGGTTCCGGCAAAGGAGATCATGAGGCGATCGAGAGAGCCCGGCGTGAAGACGATTGTCATGCTCGTCGGCGTACAGTCGAACCAGTTCCCCCGGGCGCAGGATATTGCGTCCTGGTTCGTGCCGCAGCACATCCCGGTTATGATCGGCGGCTTTCACGTCAGCGGCATGCTCGCGATGGTCGGTCTCACCGCGGACCTCAGAGACGCCATGTGCAAGGGGATGATTCTCGTCGCCGGCGAGGTGGAGGGCGAACGCCTTCCCGCGATCGTCGAAGATGTGGTCAGAGGACGGGCGGAGCCGCTCTACAATTTCCTGAATCCGACTCCCGACCTTTCGAACATCCCCACACCCCGCCTCACGAAGGCTGATCTCCAGGGGTTTGCGTCGCCATACAGCACCATCGATACGGGCAGGGGATGCGTCTTCACCTGTGACTTCTGCACCATCATCAACGTGCAAGGCCGTACGATGCGTTGCCGGGAACCCGGCCAGGTCGTCGAGTTCGTCCGGCGGAACTACCATGAGGCGGGAGTCGTTCACAGCTTCTTCACGGACGACAACATCGCCCGGAACCCGCGCTGGCGTGAGCTCTTCGACGGGCTCATCCACCTGCGCGAAGAAGAAGACATTCCGTTTACTTTCATGATGCAGAGCGATCTCGCGGCCCGCAAGATTCCGCCGGGCGACTTCTTCAACGTCGCCGCGCGCGCGGGATGCAATCAGGTCTTCTTCGGAGTAGAGAGCGTGAACCGCGACAACCTCCGCTCCCAGGGCAAATTCCAGAATCAGGTCTCGGAGTACAAGGATCTTGCCTCTCATCTCCATTCCCTCGGCATAGCCTGTCACGCAGGATACATACTCGGGCTGCCGTTCGATACACCGACGAGCATCAAGCGCGATATCACCGAGCTCCAGAGCATAGGATTTGATTCCGCTTCGTTCTATATCCTCTCACCTCTGCCCGGCTCGAAGGATCATCAACGATGGTGGAATGAGCGCCGGTGGATGGATCAGGATTTCAATACATACGATTCAGCCCACGTCGCCGTGGCCCCCGAACGCATGACGCCGGATGAATTGATGACAGCCTACCGAAGCGCGTGGGACCAGTTCTACGCGATCGAACATATGGTCAGCGTGCTCAAGGTGTGGCGGCACGATCGGTCGACATACTGGAACCGGCTTTTCTTCTTCGCGGCCTACCTGTATGCGTCAAGGATCGAGGGCCTGCACCCGATGAACTGCGGCTTCTGGACCGTCCGGCATCAGGATGATCGACGCTCCGGTTTCCCCCGCGAGGGCTTCGTTCCCTTCTGGTGGAACCGGATCACGACAATCAACGAACGTCTGTGGGGAATCATGAAGCTGTTCCTGCAGCTCGAAGAGGTCTGGCTTCGCAGTCGTCCCAGGAGCAAGGTTGAGGAGGCGATCCACGAGCTGACGGTAAAGACGAGGAATGACGTCGGCGACTGGCGGGATCTGAAGGCCCGGGAGCTCGCCGTGCTCTACCGGAAGCTCAGCGACGACATGCCGGGAATCAGCGTTCCGTCCGTTGTCCGGCTCTGGTGCAAGAAACACAATCCGTTTGCCGCCGCTTACACACGATCATACGCCCAGCGGGCATGGAGACAATGGTATCTCCATGCCTGGAATCCTCTGAAGTGGATCGAGGTCTGGCTGTTCGAATGGGCGAACGGCATTCGATTCCTGACTCATCTTCTCGCTGAAGGGAAATAACGGAGCAGGGCTGTTCCGGGGGTCACGGTGGAGATCCAATTCCAGTTTTCCGGTGCTCACGACAACGCTGTCGTGCCGGCTCGACCCGCTGATTTCATCGCCGTTGGTCTTGCCTGCAACCCCGAGAGAAACCACGCCGTCGAGAGTCGTAACGAAGTTGCCGATCACGTGCGGACGTCCTCCGGTGGCAGGGAACTGGAGACGTCCATACAGGGCCTTCAGCTCGTCCGGGAGCGGGAGATCGATCCCGCAGTCGTGGTCGACAAGGATCTCAAGGGGAGTGAGAGGGATCATAAAAGTGCTTCCTCAATCGAACGAAGTCCCGCCATTCCCAGGCGGGACTTCGTTATGTGCAACTGACTTCTTTCAGACGGCCCCGGTCATCACTTCATCCCCCCGTCAGCCGGGATGAAATCGAACTTGCCTGATGCCTCCTGGAATACCTCGCAGGGTCCGTCCGCACTCACACCGCTGGTATGCCTCACCCCGGCCGGTACCATGAGGTATGACCCGGGACCAAGCCGCTGCTCCATTCCCCCCTCAGGGGCATAAAGGAAAGTCCCCGAGAGAACGACGAGTTTCACGTCGCTGGAATGCGTATGAAGCGGGTGGGTCATCCCTGCAGGAAGCTTGACCAATGTCCCATAAGCACCTTTGGTGATGTGCCCCCAGAGGTCCGCGTAGGTTATGCCGGGGGGGCCTCCTTTCATTTCACTCCATTTGATGTCACCCGCGGGCCACACGATCGCTTCTTTCTTCCTCTGCGCCCGGGTATCGGCGGTGCTGATGAACAGCAGCGCCATCACAAGGGCTGCACACACCTGGTAGTGTCCTTTCATAGATGATCTCCTTGCGTTGTCGTTTTTTGAGGGTTGGCCAACAGATACAGGGGGGGGGCATGAGCGGGGGGAGAGTGGCACGCAACACAGAGGATCGAACAACGGCAGAGATCCATCGCCCGACAGGGAGTCAGTGTACGGAGAAGAACGGTGTTACAGCACCGCAAAGTATACAGAAATCAGGCGAATCAGTCAACAAAAAAGGGGGAAGTACAAGCGAAAAATTCCGACTTTCCGACTTGCATTGAAATGGAAAATCTTCTACATTCGCAAAGTCCCTGTGGCGGTTGCAGGACTGCGGGGGACTCCCATCGTTGTACCGGACTCTTTCTCATCTCCTGTTCCCAATTGTATCCGGAGGTTTCCATGATCTCCATGGTATCCTTGTGGCTCCCCGTACTTCTTTCCGCGGTGGCCGTGTTCATCGTCAGCTCACTCGTACACACGGTGCTTCGTTACCATGCCAATGACCTGCGCAAACTCCCCGATGAAGACGCCGTCGCGACCGCACTCCGCCAGTGGAACATACCGGCAGGCGAATACATACTGCCGCGCCCGAACAACATGAAGGACATGAACACACCTGAATTTCAGGAAAAAGTGAAGAAGGGTCCGGGGGCGCTCCTGACGGTCTGGAGCGGAGGCAGACCTTCGATGGCAGCCAACCTCATTCAGTGGTTCGTGTATTGCCTTGTCGTAAGCATGTTTGCGGCCTACATCTCCAGCCGTGCGCTCCATGCGGGAGCTCCTTGTCTCTCCGTGTTCCGGTTCGCCGGGGCGACAGCCTTTTTCAGCTATGGCGTCGCAGGCTGGCAGGATTCCATCTGGTTCAAGCGGGCCTGGTCTACGAGCCTGAAGAACACACTCGACGGACTGATCTACGCACTCGTCACCGCAGGGGTTTTCACCTGGCTCTGGCCGCAGTAGGAAAGACTCCCACTCATCAGGAGTTCCGGCTGACCGGGTCCCGGGGAACCGCTATTACGACGCAGGGATGGTGAACATTGCCAGCGGGCGCGACGGGAGGATCATGAGTGCGTAGCCATGTGTGTAACGCGTCCAGGCGCCCGGGAGATTCCGGGAACGGGAATCGGCGGAGCTGAGTTTCCCGAAATTGACACTCGCTCCGGAACCCGTCCGGAATTCTGCACGATACACTAGAGTTTCCTCCCCTGGAAAAATCCAGGGACTGGCACAGGAGTTGACACGGTATATCACGCCCCGGGGGGAGGCTCACGATCCACTGATCCAGAGGTCGCAATGACACCCGCAATAAGCATCGGCTTCCTTTCTCTCGCCGGCATCCTCTTCATCGCGTATGTGCTGTTCCTGGTCGAACAGCACAAACTTCAGGACGAACTCGCCCGGCACTGCAAGGAGGAGGAGGACGAGCGCTGGCGTCCGAAAGACGGACTGAATCCCCTCTGAGAGCGGCTCCGAAGATGCACGCGGGGAGCCCCGGGCCGACGCCGCCCGGAGGCTATCCCGGCCCTCCGCGGAGTTATGACGCGGATAAACGCAGATTTTTCATCCGGTTCTTCATCGCTGCGGCTGCAAGCGCGTACCCACCGTTCCCCCCGTCCACCAGGTGCATGTGCGCCCCGTTGTATGAAAAAATCAGGCATGTCAGGAGAGCCGTCGGCGCCGCATGCATGCCATAGACAAGCAAGCCACTCCCGTAGAGATCCTCCAGGTACCTCTCCAACTCCAGACGCTGGCCTTCATTTCCTGACAGGACCTGCCGGAATATGTCGCTGAATTTCCGGCAGTCGGTATTCTCAGCCAGCTCAGCCGGGTATCGCCCCCAATCGACGGTGCGGGTTTTCCGCTTCAGGCGGATCAGGAGTTTCCCCGAAATGACTTTTCCCCGCGTATTCAGGGCGTAGGCGAGCCGTGATGCCGCCGGTTTTCCGAATGCACGGACGCGGCGTTCGCGGGACAGGTGAGCCCCCACCACGCTCATTTTCAGATTCGACGGGTGGATGGGGTGACAGTCGGTATCCGATCCGTAGATCCGGCGGATGCAGATGACCAGATCGCGGTAGGCCTGTGCGGTGCTCCGGGTATCACCGCCGAGCGCCTTCACAATGAGCGATACCACTTCCCCGTGGACGCTCGGGACGTCGTTCCAGCGGCATTCAAGGCCGGAAAAATCGAGCTCCGGGTCTGCGTCCCTCTCGCGCAGCATGAACCTCCCCCCTTCCGCCGTCTTTAACAGAGATTCAGCGCACTCGATCCCTCCCCCGGTGAACATCGCCTGCACGAATCCCCGGGAAATCCGATGACGGGCAACCCGCACATCGAAGCCGAGGGAACGGACGACGTGGACGGGTATTATGCCGGCGCGGAGCGACAGCCCGAAAGCCTCGCGCGCCATCTGGACTGTGCCGATCAAACGCGCTTTGGCCCTTTCTTCCCACGCGGGGGGGATGCAGAGCGTCGCCCCGTCCCCTCCGAATATGAACGGGACACCCAGGGAACGGTCGATATTCAGGAGTGAGATGATCGACGCCGCACCGGCGACATTGACGTCTTTGTACTTTCCTCTGCTGATCGCCTCGGTCGAACCCTGGACGTCAGTCTCCGCGATGAGCCAGTCGCCGGGAACGGGGGAGAAGCAAGCCGGATCGGTGATATCGAGGAACTCTTCCAGGACGGGGAGATCATCGTAAAAGGATGGGGTGCTGACGCCGGCGTGCATCGCTGAGCGGGGTTGTTCTGGACTGGTCTGCTTATCCGGGTTCCCGGAGCTCTACGGCATTTCCCTCCGGGTCATACACGCGGGCGAACCGGCCATTGGGGTACTTCTCCGGATATACTGCCTTTCAGATGACAGCGAAACTCCGCGCTTCCCTTGTCCACTGCGGCGTACGGAGAATTGCCGGGATTACTTCTTCCACGTCGTTGACGACCGTCCAGATGGCCGCATGCTGACAGTCCATGAACCTCTCCAGGATGCACCGGTCAAGAAGTGCAAGGAGCGGGTCGTAGAAACCTCTCATGTTCACCAGAATCACGGGATTGAGGTAGATGCCCAGGCGCTTGAGCGTGATCGCTTCAAACAGCTCCTCGAGCGTCCCGCTCCCGCCGGGGAGCGCAACCACCGCGTCGCTGTCGGAGAGCATCAGGTGCTTCCGCGTACGCATGTCCTCGACGATTCGAAGCTCAGAGAGGCCGCCGTGCGCCCACTCCAGATCCTTCATGAAATTGGGTATGACGCCGGTAACTCTCCCCCCTCCGGCGATCGCTCCGTCCGCCAGTGCACCCATCGATCCGTACGCACCCCCCCCGTACACGACGGTCCATGACTGCCGGGCCAGAAGAGTACCCAGGCGATGTGCCGCCCGGTGGTACTCCGGGTCGCAGCTCCTGCTGGAGGCACAGTAGACGCAGATACGGAGGTCGGCCGGGTTTCCGGCCGATGGTCCTTCAAGTGTCATTGCGTTCAGGGATGATCGACATACACGCCGGATCCTCCCGGGTGCCGGCGATGCTCACCTGAGCAAAGTGAGTTTTTTCGTCTGCGCAAGACCCGCTGACTGGAGCCGGTAGAAATACACGCCGCTTGAGAGCGAGGAACCATCGAACCTGACTTCATGGATTCCGCTCTCCTGCTCCCCTTCCACAAGGACCGCGACACGCTCACCGAGCATGTTATAGACTGCCAGCGTGACGTGCGAACTGGAGGGAAGTCCGTACCGGATCGTCGTTTCCGGGTTGAAAGGATTCGGGAAGTTCTGCCCGAGTGAGAACGCGACAGGGACGTCCTGGCCTGTTCCGTTCCCGCGCACATCGACCTTCTGAGGATCACTGTAGTGGATCGTGCCGTCAAGGTCGATCTGCTTGAGACGATAATACCATGCCCCCGCCGGCGCGCCCGCATCGGCGTACGAATAGTCCCGGGGGACCGTGGTCGTGCCGTGTCCGGGGATAAACGCTCCCGAAACCGTCACGAAATTCCCCCCCGGCTGGGCTCCGCGCTGCACCTCGAACCCGTAGTTATTCACCTCGCTGAGCGTCGACCACCGGAGGAGAACTCCGGCACCGGACGGGTTCTGCGAGGCGTTGAACGAGACGAGCTGTATGGGGAGCGTGAACAACTGACCATTCCATTGCGTTGCAGTCGTATCTAGCGGTATGGTCCCGTTGTCAGCCTCAGCGGGGGTGGCAGCGGTCACCTGGAGGGAAGCCCCGTCTCTTGCCAGGAATATGAAGCCGAGGCTGTTCCCCGTCCCCGTGGTATCTCTCTTTTTTATCCGGAGAGCATCATGCACCGACCCGCCGGGGAGCGTCATCGGACCGTATGCGTCGACGACATACACGGTACGGTGTGACACACTCGTTTGCGAAAGCACAGATCCATTGAGGGTAAAGACCGCCGTGTTCACGTACGTGGATGTCCATGTCGTCCCCAGCGTCATCGGGAGCCCGTAAAACACATCTCCAGGCGCATTTGTACTTACTGCCGAGCCCGGAAACGGCCCCAGACTTCCGGATGCCCCCTCGCCGAGATTGAGGAGATTGGCTGAGAGCTGGAAGTAAACATACGCAGTCACCGGGATTGGTATCCCGGAGTAGACATACGTAAAGCTCGTCTGGAACGCATTTGTCGCACCCGGGTACTGGGCGGCAAAAGGGGTGCCGGACACCACAACGCTTTGAAGTGTCAGCGACGAATCCGGATTGAACGAACTGAAATTCCAAGAGGTCGGGCCTGGCACACCTATGTTGAGACTCGACGTGTGTTTATCAATCTTGTACGCCAGCGAGTTGCCCACCGCCAGCTGCGCAGTCACATCTGCGGCAGTTATGGTAATCTGCGTAATTTGCCCGAGAGCGGGCGTACAGAACATCGTCAGCGCACACATGAACACGAGCGCAGTGGCAAGTGTCTTCATGCATCCTCCAGGAGTGTTGTGGGTGGTTTGGTATCCGATACTCGCATCTTCAACAATTCATTCACGCCAGTCTCGATTTCGTGATCACGCCCGGCAGCTAGTTCGATCCCAGTGCAGCAAGTGTCCTCGTGCGCATTCTACCGTGCAGCCGGATATGTTGTGTCGAACCGGTTATTTCCGATGCGAGCGGGCGATTCCCCGGAGAGCTTCAGGCCGACGGGCCACGGGTAACACCTCTCCCCGGGGTCCCCGTCGCTTCACGTGGGGAGAAGAGATGTCGTGCAAAGAGCGTGGCCACGAAAAATGTAAAACCTCGACAGTACAAAAGCAAGGAGCGGTGAAGAGGCATGGGTGACAGCATCAACCGTGATTCTGCGCCGGGGGAGAGAGCCGCTTCAGTTCCTGTTCAGTATTCTCCCGTACGCCTCTTCATTTGCGTCGAAATATGCGGTGTCCCTCGGCCGATAGACTTTCAGGTCAAATGATCCGGCGACAATCTTCCTCCATCCCGGATAGCCGGAGACAATCCCCCGGGCAACGGCCTGGACGCCGATGTTCCCTACAATCGTCCCTTCCACCGGGCCGGCATAGACCGTGAGGCCGGTTGCGTCGGCGGCGAATTGTGCAAGCAGGTCGTTCTGTATCCCCCCTCCCACCGCGTGGAGCCTGTCGATGCGCACCCCCGTCACTTCCTCGATCTCCTTTATCGTCTTCCTGTAACTAAAGGCAAGGCTCTCGAGGACAACCCGGACGATCCACCCGGGCCCTGTCTTCGCTTCCCCGCCGGCCTCCTTCACGTAGGCGAGAATCTTCTCCGGCATCTCCCCCGCTTTCAGGAACCTCGGATCGGCCAGGTCCACCCAGGCCCCGGCAAATCCCGCTTCCCCCGCCATGAGGCTCAGCTCGGCGTAACTGAATTCCTTCTTTTCCTCCATCCAGCACCGGCGGCATTCCTGCACAGGCCAGAGCCCCGCGATATTTTTCAGGAATCGTATGGTCCCGTCGACCCCCCCCTCGTTGGTGAAGTTGTACTTCATTGAGGCGGGCGTGAGGACGGGATGCCTGAGCTCCACACCCATCAATGACCATGTCCCTGAGCTGAGAAACGACCATGACCCCTCCGTGGCAGGAACGGAAACAACCGCGGAAGCGGTGTCGTGGCAGGCTGTCGCGATGACCGGGATGCGGGGATTCAGCCCGGTCATGGAAGCGATCCCGGGGAGGAGCGGACCGAGGATTGTCCCCGGCTCAACGATCCCGGGGAATATGTGTCTCCCGAACCCGAATTCCCCGATCAGCTCCCAGGACCAGGTTCTCCGTGCAGGGTCGATGAGACCCGTCGTGGTGGCAACCGTGTATTCCGACTTCATGACCCCGGAAAACATAAAGTTGAAGAAATCCGGGATCAGCAGCATCGCACCCGCCGGGCCCAGCAGGTTCAGGCTCCTTTTCTTTTCGGCAAGGAGCTGAAAGACGGTGTTGAACTGCATGAACTGGATCCCGGTCTTCGCGTACAGCGTCTCTTTCGGGACAACGGCGAATGCTTCGCTCATCATGGTGTCCGTGCGGTCGTCGCGGTAATGATAGGGGTAACCCAAAACGCGCCCGTCCCGGTCCACGAGGACATAATCCACGCCCCAGGTGTCCACCCCGATCCCTTCGAAATCGGGACCGTACGACTTCCGTGCGTTGACGAGCCCCTTGAGCATCTCTTCGGCGATCGCCAGAATATCCCAGTGAAATCCCCCGTGATACCTGACCGTGTGTGTTGTGAACCTGTGGACCTCGTCCAGCGAGACCTTCCCGTCATGAAGCGTCCCGACCACGCACCGTCCGCTTTCCGCCCCCAGGTCAAACCCGATGAAGCGCTTCGTCATAGGAACTTCTCACGGATATCGATGAGATCCTTTTCCCCGATCGGGACGACGCTCCCGAGAGACTGCGAGTCGATCAGCGAGCAGGCGCTGCTTTCCGCAACCTCCAGGCGATCGAAAGCCTCAAGGATCGTCGCGCCGCTCGTGAGCAGGCAGTCGTTCTGTATCAGGACCACGGGAACGGTCTCCGAGATGCTCCGGGCGATGGCCTCCGGGTCCGTGTACTGCGACCCGAAAGGTATGACGGGGATGTCCCGCAGAAGTATGTAACATTCCGGGATCGTCCGGGTTTCGAACCTGTGGGACGTGACCGCGTAGGCGGTCACCCCGGGAGACTGGGCTGTGATGATGCTGTTGACCGCCGGGTGCATGCGGTAGATCGCCTCGTGAAGCCGCACCGACCTGCTGGGCCGCTTTCCTTCTTCCTGCTTCCCCCCGCGGATGAGCACGATGTCCTCTCTCCCGACATTCCCCCTGTCCACCCCCGTCGGCGTTATCAGAAATTCATCATCTCCCACGCGCGCGGAAACGACCCCCTCCGTGCTGATCATCAGGGAGCGGTCGCAGGCACGGTGGACGATTTCGACGATCCGGCCCCGCAGTTCCCTCTCGCGGGAGCCGTGGTGGCCGGGCTCAAACTCCGGCAACGCTCCTTCACGGCGGCCGAAGAACGATATCTGCTCCGGGGACAGAGAGTTGATGCCTCCCAGCCTCTTCGCCTTTATGATCGTCCGTGCACAGAACTCGAGTGTTTCGATCCTGTGATAGGCATTCAGGAGATCGATCCCCCCGGTGACCGCGCCGTGATTTTCGAGGAGGACGACATTGTACCCAGAAGCGAACGTCGCCGCAATGTTCCTTCCGAGCTGCTCGCTCCCCGGGAGGGCATAGGGGGCATATCCCACGAGGCCGCACACGCTGTTCGCCTGCGGTATTACCGCCGTGTCGGGGACGATCCGGACGATGCTGAACGACACCAGGGCCGTGGGATGAGCATGAACGATCGCCGCGACATCGGGGCGTCTCTCGTATATCCACCGATGGAACGGCAGCTCCGACGACGGCCTGTGCGGCCCCAGGGCCACGCCATCCGCCCTGACGCACATGATGTCGTCGGGAGAGAGACTCCCCTTGTCGATCCCCGCAGGGGTGATCCAGACATCGCCGTTGACGTCCCTCACGGAGAGGTTCCCCCCCGAGAGCGTCGTCAGCCTGTTGTGATAGATGCGGTCCATGATCCGCACGATCTGGTCGCGGGGGTGCAGAAGGTGAAAATCCATAGGTCGCGTATTCCAAGGAGGTTACGGTCGGGTTGCCGCGGGGAGGACACATGTCCCCCGCGGCAACGAAAGGAAGGGATATCCATACACAGAATCAATCCCGGGGGGTCACCCCGGGAGAGAGAACACGCCGGTGTTCCTGTCCCGGCGGATCCTGTTCTTGTTCTCGTTCCACCACGCACCGAGCTTTCCGGGCCGGTCGCTGCCGGGACTGAACCGAACGTGTCCCTTCAGCGCGTCCAGGGCGTCGTCGGCGAACACCCCCCCCGCACCGGCCACCTGAATCAGTCCCGGGATCGCCCCGGGATTCCCCATCGCAAGCGCCGCTTTCAGGATCTCGGTCTTCAGCTCCAGGTCCGCCACGCCGGAGGCCTTCGCCAGGAGCCGGGACGCGTCAGCACTGTCCCCGAGGACCTGCGCGGCCCGGAGGACACTGAGGACCACTTCGTCTGAACCGTCATCCAGCAGGTCCAGCACCGCCGGGAGTGAGGATTTCTTTTTCATCTCCCCCAGAAGATTCACCGCATCGATCCTCACCGCCGCATCCTGGTCGTGGAGCAGCCGGACCACCGACGGAAGCCAGAGGCTGTCCCGGTCGCCGTACGTCCTCAGGTTTGACAGCGCGGCCTGGCGGTCCGTGCTCAGCGGGCTCCCCAGCATGTGAAGCGTGTGGGAAAGGGGGTCCTCCTCGGGGTTGCCGAAATAGAACAGCCCCCCGACGAAGAGAGCGACCACGGCAAAAGCTCCCGCCATGTTCCTGACCGCGTTCAGCTTCTTCGGGGCGAGTTTCAGGTACCTGAATATGCCGGTCAGGAGCAGCGCAGCCGCGAAGAGGACCACGATCAGCGGGCTGGTCGGCAACCCGGTGATCCATGAGAGCTTCACGCCGACAAAACTGATGATCGAGCTCCCGATCCATCCGAGTGCAAGGCGCGTGCTGATCTTCTCGGCGAGGAGCATCGCTGCGACGGAAGGGATGACGAGGTAGCTGAACACAAGGAAGACGCCGGCGATCGCCACCGAGCTCGTGATGACAAACCCGAACGACATGTAGAAGAGGAAATCCCATAGCCGCACCCTGATGCCGGCGGCCTCCGCCGCCTGCACGTCAAAGGAGATCGCGAGGAAGTTCTTCCGGAACGCGAAATGGAAAAGGCCGACCGCCGCATAGATCAGGGCGGTCTTGATGACGACCTGCCGACTGGACCCAGAGGAGGTCCCCCTTGATGATATGGTCCAGTTCCTGCGGTCCGAGGGCGCTTTTGGAAAGGACGAGTATCGTCGCGGCGAACGTCACGGCGTAGACGATCCCGATGATCGCTTCGTGGGGGACCTTCTCCCCTCTCATCCGGGTGATGGAGAATATGAACGCGCCGAAAAACGTGAACGCCAGCGAGTACAGATAGAGCGCGGTGATGTCTTTCCCCGCTTCGTAGCCGAGGAGGACACCCGTGACAGTCCCCAGCGCGGCGATCTGCGCAAGCGCGAGGTCCACGAATATCACCTTTCGCGCGATCACGTGGACCCCCAGGTAGACATGGATGCCGGTCAGGACGAGGCAGGCCGCGAGGGGCCAGATCATCGTCGAAGGGAAGGAAAATATCTGTTCGATCATCGGGCTGCCTGCGCGATGTTCTGGACCAGGAAGGTGATCAGCTTTTCATAGGTATCCACCTCGGGGAGCGAGCCGACGTCGAGATAGGTGATGACGACCCTCGCGCCCGTCTTGCTTGCGACGTAATCCGCAGCTTCACGGGAATAGAAGTTGTCGTTCAGAATCACGTGGATCCCTTCGCGCTTCACCTGTTCGACGACCGCATCCCTGTGCTGCGGGGGGGGAGGAATTCCCGGTTTCTCTTCAAGCTCGCCGGTGATCAGGAGGCCGAACCGGTCCGCGAAGTAGATATACGTCTTGTGATAGGAGATGACCTTCTGGCCGTTCAGGGACGCCGCCTCCTTCATCCAGCCGCCCAGCTTCCCTTCCAGACCCCGCAGCTTCAGCCAGTCCGCGAGCTCGTTGTTCACCGCCTTGCGCACGAGGACATCCCCGCCCGACTTCCCGAGTGCGCGGACGAGCTCCTCCCCGAAGAGCGCGACATCAAGCCGGGCCCTGTACTGTTCGAATCTTGACTGGTAGTATGCAGCGTTCGCGGGGTCGAGCTGTTTCAGCCGCTCCGCGATATTCCCCGCGACAATCCTGATGTTCAGGGGATCGAGCCAGACATGGGGGTTGCCCTGCGGATGGATGTCCCCCCACGCGCGGGAGACCTCGGTCGGGAGCTCCTTCACGGGGACGTTGACGGTTGCCACGAGGTGACCCGGATTCCCCGGCTGGATCGCGGGGTTGCCCGATGCGTCGACCACGTTTTTCTCCCAGATGTCGAGTGAGAGTCCGTTTTCGATAAAGAGGTCGGCGTCCGAAGTGAGCTGGTTCATGGCTGGCGTCGGCGTGACATAGTGGGGGTCCTGCCTCGGGTTGGCGAGCGCAACGGCCGTCACCCTGTCTCCACCCACTTCCTGTGCGACATAGCGCAGATAGTTGAGCGTGGTGACGATCTTGAGTTTCCCCTCCCGGCCAGGCGACTGCTGGAGTGCACAGAGTACCAGCAGCGGGAGAAGGAAGAGCCCGGAGTTCTTTTTCATCATATATCCCTTTCGAAGGAGATCATTTGTTCACCCAGTACGGTTCAGTCGGGTGCGAGCCGAAGACGAGATTCACCTCAAGAAGCACCGTGTTCACATTGTTCTGCGCGGGGACGTCGCTCCACCGGTGCTCGAAGCCCAGCCTGAGACGCAGGAATTCCGTCGTGTAGTAGCTGGCATACGTCCCGATCGAGCGGGTCACGAGCCTGTCATTGGACGGTTCCTCCACCCAGTCGTACCGGAGTCCGAGGTACAGCCAGTACGACGTCTGGTACTGCAGATACCCGAACCAGCCCACGGGAGAACTGCTCGAGACCGCGCCGGCGGTGTCGTTGTGCACATGCCGCCCCGCAAAAACTTCTCCCCCGGCGACGAACGAATGGGACTCCCGCTCCTCCAGCGGGGCCCACTTGTACGTAAGGTCGGCGCCATAGAGGCGCGTCGTCGCACTGCCATGTTCCTCGTACGCGCTCAGGCCGAGTATCAGCAGGTGCTGATTGGACCAGTCTCTGGATACATTCAGGTGACCGATATACGCCGGCTGGGACCCGCCGTGCCCTCCCGAGAGCGTCAGCTCCCCCG
>PMDK01000270.1:0-3298 GCA_003154425.1 Ignavibacteriota bacterium | reverse complement strand
TCACGCCGAACGGAGCCCTGTATTTTCCAATCTTCACTTTCATCCCCAATGGCGCCGCCTCCAGTATGGGGATCCGCTTCAGGAGCCCGTACGCCTCTTCGGCATCAATCGCGAATTCCTTTCCCGCCTGGTTTTCGATGGAAATCACGGCGACGGCGGTGGCATAGGGATCCACAGCCCCCAGCAGCTCCATCTCCACAGTCCGGAGGAAGGGACGGTTGCTGATCTCATTGGCCGGGTCGGCCAGATCGTATACCTTCCGGCTGTCACCGCGTGCCGCAAAGTTGATGAACGCGGTCATGCCGGGGTTGAACGCCACGGGAGCGGTCGCACGGGATACGGCATCGATTTTCGTCTCGAGATACGTCAGGCGTTTCTCCAGGCCCTCCTCCAGCCGGTCCAGCATGTCGCTCTGTGTCAGGAGGTCCGTCTTTTGCAGCGTTTTCAGGCTGTCGATTTCGATGCGGAGCCGTGCTATTTCTGTCCGCAATTCTTCGATGATCCTGTTCTTCGATGTTTCAGATTCCTGGGCCCTCCCCGTGAAGGCGAACAGGAATGTCAAACAAAGGAGCAGTATGGTCTTTGACCACATGAATCCTCCGCGATTGTGCGATACCCGTACCGGGCACCAAGCCTCAAGGTTGAAGCGGGTCCGGTCGTCCGGCGCAACTGGTGAGCAGGTAAGGGGACTGATGCTAGACGCGCGGGGGGGGAGGGCCCCGTTTGTCGGGGGAAAAGTACTGAACGGGCACCGGCCTTCCGATGAGCATCGGCACGGCAAGGAGCGAGACAGGGCAGAGGGCTGAAAGATGATACGGGACGGGAGGTGATGAAAGCCTCTCCGTCCGCTGAGCACAGATTGCGCAGACGTGGGACCGGTCGACGGGAAAGCGGCGGTTCGCATTACCGGGTGCATCAATCGTCACGCCGGCCCCCCCCCCTGCTGAGAGCCAGACGGGCTCAGAGTGAACGGCCTCCGTCACCGGACCGGTGAGCAGATACAGGCAGAGCAGCGCCCATGTTGCCGGCAGGCGCCGCCCGGGGGTGAAGAGTCTTGCTGAGCCTACGATCGGAATGGTCAACCCCGCGGGGAATTTGGCTTTAATGTATCTAGTAACTCCATTCTTTGCAACATGGTTCCCGCCGAATTCATTCCGTGATTTCCGTCACAGAATACGGTCCGGACCTTCCGCATCTTAGTATCACTCAAGCGCCTGATTGATGTAAAGAAGGAAACAGCCAGTGGGCCAGCAACAGCTTCTTCTCATTTTGCTCGGCGTGATCGTCATTTCGGTCGCGATCGGCATAGGCATTACGATGTTCACCGATAGCGCGGTCTCTACAAACCGGGACGCCCTCATCACCGACCTTCAAAACCTCGCCTCACGGGCGCATCAGTTCTACCACCGGCCCACGACGCTGGGAGGCGGGGGAAATTCGTATGACCTGCTTACGCCAGCCTCGATGTCGCTTCTGACGGACAATCCGACCGATGCCAACGGGTCATTCTTCATCGAGGTCGCGGGGTCGGGGAGCGGGACGAACGCCAGGGTCGTCATCAAGGGGGTGGGGACCGAGATGTACAACGGATCTCCCGTCGCCGCCCACGTATTTGTGTACGCGGATCACGACAGCATCGCCGCGATCAACTGACACCCGGAGGACCGATCAACGGCCTCCGGCAGCACCAGCGCAGATCAGATCCTCTCAGTTGGTCTGCGGCCTCCTCTGGTAACCCTGTCCTCCCTGCATCCGCTGCTTCTTCATATCCTCGTACTTCGCCTTCTGAGAGTCGGTGAGCAGCGACTCGATTTTCACGTCGGTGGTGTCCATGACGCTCCGCATCGCAGCCCTCCTCGCATCCCGGTCATCACCGGCAGCCGCGAAGGCTGCTTCACGCTTTTTGTCGCTCTCCTGAAAAACGGGGAGCAGTTTTGCCGCCTGAGCGTCGCTGAGGGCGAGAGAATCCTTCAGCCGTGCGACGCGCTGCTCGGGTGTCATCCGCATCCCCTGCTGGGCATGGGAGACGGACAGTGAGAAGGCCAGCAGAAGCACGGCAAGGGACAGGACAGCAGCGGGGAGTTTCATCAGAATAGCCCTTTCTCTTTGATAGGGATGACAGCCATATGCCAGTGTGTTAGACCCTCCCTGACGGGGGAAGTTTAACCTGCCTCACACGCCGGGGAGAATACGCCCGGTGGTGACTAAACCTATGATCGCCGGGCACGTCTAAAGGGAGCGAACAGACCGCCACATCCGCACCGCTCCGCCATGAACAGGCTTTTCCCCGCACTTATCATCATATTGCTCCCGGCGATGACTTGGACACAGACCGCCATCGTCAGCGGACGCATCGTCGACGCGACGGGGAAGTCCCCCCTGAAGGGGGTGCACGTGAAGCTGATGAATGCGAGGGACACCACCGAGGCATACATCGAAACGACGGACGCGTCAGGCGCATTCTCGTTTTCAAACGTCAGGTACCTGACGTGCCGGTTCGAGGCCACGAGCGTCGGGTTCGCCCGGCTCACCAGGACGATCACCATTGACAGGCCCTCGCTCGACCTGGGGGACATGCCCCTGACGTTGAGGCTGATACCGCTCGGTGAGATCGTCGTCCAGCGGAATCCGCCCCCCGCGGTACAACGGGCGGATACGACGGAATTCAACGCAAGGGCGTTCAAGACCAACCCCGACGCGACGACGGAGGAACTGCTCGCGAAAATGCCCGGCATCACGGTCGACAACGGCGGCACCGTCACGGCACAGGGAGAGCAGGTCCAGCAGATACTCGTCGACGGAAAGCCGTTCTTCGGCAACGATCCGACGCTCGCCATCCGCAATCTCCCCGCGGATGCCATTGAGAAGATACAGGTCTTCGACAAGATGACCGACCAGGCCGAGTTTACCGGGTTTGACGACGGCCAGGCCGTCAGGACGATCAACATCATCACGCGCCTCGAAAAACGGAACCAGGGTTTCGGGAAAATTACAGGCGGGTACGGCGATGACACGCGGTATCTCACGGGAGGGGACCTCAACATTTTCAGCGGCGGCACCAGGCTCTCCGTGATCGGGCTCTCCGACAACGTGAACCAGCAGAATTTCTCTACGCAGGACCTCCTGGGTGTCGTAAACTCCTCCAGCCAGCGTGCCGGCTCGTTCGCCGGGGGGGGGAGCCTCGGGCGAAGAGGAGGAGGAGGCTCCGGCGGCGGGGGAGGATTCGGGGGGGGAGGCGGCTTCGGGGGAAGCGGGTCCGGCGGCGGAGGGGGGGCCGGGGCGATGAGCAATTTCCTCG
>PMDK01000135.1 GCA_003154425.1 Ignavibacteriota bacterium | reverse complement strand
AGAGCGGCGAGACCGCCGACACGCTTGCCGCCGCGCGTGAGGCAAAGGAGAAGCATGCGACGGTCCTGGGGATCGTCAACGTCGTCGGAAGTTCGATAGCGCGCGAGTCACACGGAGGCGTCTATGTCCATGCGGGCCCTGAGATTGGTGTCGCTTCGACAAAGGCGTTCACCTCCCAACTCACCGTGCTTGCGCTGATCACCCTGATGGTCGCCCGGGCCCGCGGGATGTCTGAGGCTGACGGAAGGGTGCTCGCCGAGGAGCTTGTGACGCTTCCCGATAAAGTGCGGACCATACTCCGGAACACGGAGACGATTCAGGCGATAGCGCAGGAATTCAAGGACACACCCACCGCCCTGTACCTCGGCCGCGGTGCGAATTTCCCGGTTGCGCTCGAGGGTGCATTGAAGCTGAAGGAGATCTCGTATATCCACGCCGAGGGCTACCCCGCGGCGGAAATGAAGCACGGACCGATCGCCTTGATTGACGAAGAGATGCCGGTGGTTGTCGTGGTGCCGAAGGATGCAATTTACGAGAAAGTCATGAGCAACATCCAGGAAGTTCGAGCGCGTAAGGGACGCGTGATTGCAGTCGCCAACGAAGACGATGACGATATCGCCGGGATTGCGGAATACGTGATCCGGGTCCCCCGCACATACGGGTTCTTCGGACCGATCATCAATGTGATCCCGTTGCAGCTCCTGGCGTACTATATTGCCGTCGCGCGCGGGACGAACGTTGACCAGCCGCGGAATCTGGCCAAGAGCGTGACTGTCGAGTGACGTTCGTACTCTCAAAGCGGAAAGGGATGCAATGAAACAGGAACCCCGTTTCAAACCGACTGATTGGGCTCTCGTGCTGGGCGCGTCGAGCGGTTTCGGCGGCGCGGCGGCGATCGAACTCGCCCGGGCGGGGGTGAATATATTCGGCGTGCATCTCGACCGCCAGGCGACAATGCCGAACGTTCACCAGGTCATCCGCGATATCAAGCACACGGGGCGCGAGGCGATCTTTTACAACATCAATGCAGCCGACGCGATCAAACGGTCAGAAACGCTCGACGAGATCAAGGAACGGTTCGGGAGCCATGGCAACACCGTCAGGATTCTCATTCACTCGCTTGCGTTCGGGACACTCAAGCCCTTCATCAGCCGCAACTCTGATGACTCGGTGAACCAGGCCCAGATGGAAATGACGATCGATGTCATGGCGAACAGCCTGGTCTACTGGACCCAGGGACTGTTCTGGCGGAATCTGATCAAGCGGGGGGGAAGGATATTTGCCATGACAAGTTCGGGGGGCCACAGCACACTCCCCTATTACGGCGCGGTATCGGCGGCCAAGGCGGCGCTCGAATCCCACATCCGCCAGCTCGCGAACGAGCTCGGTCCGTTCGGCATCACGGCCAACGCAATCATGGCGGGAGTTACGGACACCCCCGCGCTCCGCAAGATCCCCGGAAGCGCCGATATGCTCCGGATCGCGAGGGCGAAGAATCCCGGCGGTCGCCTTACGACACCCGAAGACATCGCAAAGATGATTGTCCTCCTTTCTGAAGATAACGCCGGCTGGGTGAGCGGGAACGTGATCGGCGTCGACGGCGGCGAGGACATTGTCAGCTACGTCGGCCAGAAAGGGGCTTCCGACTAGTCCCTGTCCCGAAACACCTTCGAGAGTGCTCCTCAACGCGTGTGGATGGCACCACGATCCCGGCTCTCCCCCCACGGTCCTGTTCTCCAGTCATAGACCTTTAATCAGGGAATTCTCCTATGTCCGAGTACGCCATTACCGAAGAGCAGAAAATGCTCCGTGAGATGGTTCGCGAGTTCGTCAATGCGGAAATCAAGCCCATCGCCCATCAGATAGACGAAGAAGAGAAGATCCCCCCCGAGCTGATCCGCAAGATCGCCGATCTGGGGCTCCTCGGCGAGGCGTTCCCCCAGGAATACGGCGGTGGCGGATTCGGCGAAATGGGCTATTGCCTCGCCGCGGAAGAGATCGCGCGCGGATGCATGTCGACTGCGACGTTCATCGGTGCCCACCAGTCCATCGGGGCGAACGCCATTTACCTCGGGGGCAGCGAGGCCCTCAAGAAGAAATATCTCGTCCCGCTGGCGGAGGGGAAGATGATAGGGGCGTTTGCCCTCACGGAGGTCCTTGCCGGTTCGGATTCATTCAATCTCAGGACGAAGGCCGTCCGCGACGGCAACGAATGGGTCATCAACGGCGAGAAAATGTGGATCACGAACGGCTCGATCGCAGACGTCGTTTCGACCTTTGCAAGGACGGAACGGGGGATCACCGGGTTCGTCGTGGAGACGAAAACCCCCGGGTTCACCGCCGGACCTCCTGAAAAGAAGATGGGAATCCGCGGGAGCGTGACGACGCCGATCGTGTTCGAGAACGTCAGAGTCCCGCACGAAAACCTGATCGGCGAAGACGGGCGCGGGTTTATTGTCGCGATGAAGACGCTGGATGCCGGCCGGCTCGGACTCGGAGCGGCGACGCTCGGTGCCGCCAAAGAGCTGCTCGAGATGTCGGCGAAATATGCCAAGGAGAGGAAGCAGTTTGACGTTCCGATCGCACAGTTCGAGGCGATCCAGTTCATGCTCGCCGAGATGGCCACGTTCGTGTACGCGATGGAATCAATGGTCTACAGGACGGCCGCAGCGTACGATGAAGGTAAATCGATTTCACGCCAGGCGGCCATTGTGAAACTCTTCTGCTCCGAATCGCTCGACAAGGTCGCCGACTTTGCGGTCCAGGTGCACGGCGGGATGGGTTACTCGCGCGAGTTGCCGATCGAAAGGTACTACCGCGACTCGAGGATCAACAGGATATTCGAAGGCACGAATGAAATTCAAAAACTCGTCATCGCACGGGAGGTATTGAAGAAGGGGGGGAAGTCGTAAAGAACTTCGTTGCCTCTTTCCGTCGCTTGTGCTATATTGTACCGTTTTTCGGACAGGTAGCTCAGTTGGTNNGAAGAAGTGTCATTCGAACTGAGTGACACTCTTTCCTTTTCCCGCCTTTCACATCCTCCTGTCAACGTTCTGCTGACGACCTTTGAAAGATTCCTTTCACTCTTGCGCTGCAATAGCACTTGATTGTCGGATCATGACTGAAGGGTTCTCTATTCGAGAATGCAGCGTTGGCACCAAAGAAGACTACTGCTGTCCATCCTCCAAATAGCGGGTCTTGAATGTCGGGTCCCCGCCTGCCATCTTCATCAAGACATCGAGAGGGACGACTTCGAACTCTGGACCAAGCT
>PMDK01000284.1:570-3574 GCA_003154425.1 Ignavibacteriota bacterium | reverse complement strand
CCGTCGTGTTCTTCCTTTTCGTCATCTCCATCGCATGGATACTGTTCAGCATCCTGGCCCCCGTGGTCTATAACCAGATCCAGGCCATGCGCAGCGGAGCAGGTTCACGACAGACCTCGGAAGTGATTCTCCGCCTTCAGGCAGTTGTGCGCGCGAAGCTCGGATTCATCGGGCTGGGGGACGTGAACCTGGAGGAGAAGATCGAGCAGTTCAGCTCCTACCTGAGCCAAACGATCGTGGATTTCATACTCCACGAAGGGCTGTCGATCATCCTGTACGCCGTGACGGTCCCCTTCCTCGTCTTCTTCTTCCTCAAAGACGGCCGCGAGATGAAGAAGATGTTCATCGGCATCGTGCCGAACAGGTATTTCGAATTCGCCCTCGACCTCCTGTACAAAATGGACGTCCAGCTGGGGAACTATCTCCGGAGCCAGTTCACGGATGCCGTGGTGTTCGGGGTTCTCGCGACGATCGCCCTCTGGCTTCTGGGGGTGAAATACTTCCTTTTTATCGGCGTGTTCGCAGGACTTGCGAATCTGATCCCGTACGTCGGACCGATCGCGGGCGGCCTCCCGGCCGTCGCGGTGGCGCTGTTCGATACGGGGGACGTGACGCTGGCGATCCAGATCGTCTTTGCGTTCATCATACTGAAGCTCACCGACGACATGCTGGTCCAGCCGCTCCTCGTCGCGAAGGGCGTGCACCTCCATCCTCTCCTCGTCCTCCTCGCGATCATCATCGGGGGTGAGCTCTTCGGAATGCTCGGGATGCTCCTCGCTGTTCCTGCAACCGGCTTCGTGAAGGTCGTCCTCCAGGAGAGCATCGTGACACTCAAGAAATACCGGTTCACGGACTGACAGAGGCGGGAAACGACACGCAGGTGAGATCCCCTCCGGAGATGGCGGAGCTTTCTTACGTGGCATCAGGCGGGGGACCCGAACCCTACGGTGAGCGGAGGGCCTATTTCAGGTTTGCTCTGCCCTGCGCGCACGTCAATGGTACCAAAGGAGGGACTCGAACCCTCACGGTGTTGCCACCACTGGATTTTGAGTCCAGCGCGTCTACCAATTCCGCCACTTTGGCGAGTTCAGAAGGGACGCCCGGTCGACATCCCGCAGGGACCGGGGAGAAAAAGCATCGGCCCCACCGGGCTAGGGTACGAAAAAAGAACGGCTCAGGCAAGTGCGTGTTTGGCCTGGCCGAAAATGTGACCGGTGTGCTTGATTGTTGAGACACGTCGCGATACCTTACGCATGTGTTCTTTAAAAGTCGGCCCTGTCTACGGATGGTGGCCGACTTTGTCGTTAAGGGGGCCCTGAGCCGGACGGGATCATCCGTGCAAAGGTCGCATGTCGCGCCAGGAATCATGAGAACCGGATTGTGGATGCGGCTCGGGTGTTACTCTGCCGCAGCGACGATTGACTGTTTAACCGACAGGTCCTCCCAATGAAGAACACGCTTTCCACGTATCGGACAATCGCCCTCGAGACAGTCCTTGCCGCCTCCGCGTGTGTGTGCCTCGGACTCATCATCCACGGCACGAGCGTCCTGAGCATCTATTCCCACAAATTCGTCTTCGTCAGCGATGGACTCACAGGCGCCCTCACCTTTTACACGCTGCGGAGGCTTCGTTCCCGGGACACGATCATCTTCCTGCTGGTTCTTTTCCTCTTCCAGGCTCTCGCTCTCACCAGGAGCTTCATGTACGGCTGGTTGCTCATGGACTTCATGTTCTTTTTCGCCATCCCCGTTGCAGTAGCGGTCCTTTTCTGGAGCTACCGGAAACACCGTCACGAAGTGAAGCTGTACGACCCTCTGATTCTCGGCGCGTTCAGCGTCGCCATGATCGCAGTGGCTCGGATGGCCTTTCTTGTTAAGATGACTCTTGAAGGAAGGACGGGACTCTGGCAGCTTTATCCATTGTCTTTCCTCAACGAAGCCGTTGAATCGTTCCTGATCGGAGCGGGACTCGGGGTGGGACTGTGGGTCATCGATCTGCCCGGAGTCAAGAGCGCACTTCACATTACGAAGGGATATTCCTCGCGCCCCGCCGAATCAGGGCTCTCGTGACCAAGAGATGTTGAGCGCCGGGAGATCTTCGGGGGACATCGGCAGGGCGTTGAGCCTCACGGCGAAGGTTGACTAATTCACGGCGGCAGGTTAACTTCATACAAGGCATATCCATCCAGATCTGAAGGAGACGACCCTACCCGGCTCATCTTTACTTACGTCCACGTTTCAGGTATATTTTTCGAACGATGAGCCGGCGCCGCCACATACCGCATTTCCTCATTGCTGTTCCCCGGTTCCTCGCTTTGCTTTGCCTGTGTCAGCCGCTTGCCCGCGCGCAGGGGGGTCCTTCACTCCCCGTTAACGCTCTCCGCCTCCCCCTGAGTGCCGCACTCAGGGATTCACTCATCCGGCTCCCGGATGAGTTCATCGCTTCGGGGACCGACACGGTGCTCCTCGACAGCCTTCTGGTGCTCCGGCGGGGGACCGACTACTCCCTGTCCTACAGGTTCGGTACGCTCCGCCTTGACAGCCTGTTCCTCCTGCATCTCCTCTCCAGGCCGGGTCCCGGCGGACACACGCTCGTTGTGCGCTATGAATATTTCCCCTTCCGATTTCAGCCCTCGTACGCCCGCCGGTCGCTGATCACACTCAGGGACAGTACGGGGAAAGACTCGCTCACGGTCGCCCGTCCGCGCGGCGCTTTCACGATTGATGACATATTCGGCGCAAACCTGCAGAAGAGCGGATCGATAGTCCGGGGTTTCACCGTGGGGTCCAACAGGGACCTCTCCCTGAACTCGGGATTCCGCATGCAGCTCTCGGGGAAACTCGCATCGGACATCGACGTCGCAGCCTCATTGACCGATGATAACACCCCGATCCAGCCTGAAGGGACGACACAGACGCTGCAGGAATTCGACAAGGTGTTCGTTGAGATACGGAGCACGAACCTCGCCGCGACGCTCGGGGATTTTGTCCTCGACCTGAACGG
>PMDK01000284.1:0-496 GCA_003154425.1 Ignavibacteriota bacterium | reverse complement strand
GAGCGGGCGATCATCGTGATTGCGGGGACGGAAAAGGTGTACGTCAACGGGGAAGTCCAGACCCGGGGCGAAACCAACGACTACACCATCGACTATTCCACGGGCGAACTGACATTCATGCCCCGGCGGCTTGTGACATCGGCGTCACGGATCACCGTGGACTACGAATACACCGACAGGCAATACTCCCGGTCACTTGTCGCGGGACAGGCTGCATCTTCCTTCTTTGACGGGAAAGCCCGGTTCACGTTCACATTCGTGCGGGAAGCCGACAATCCCGACGCCCCCATCGACTTCACGGTGACAGACAGCGCGAGGACAGTACTCGAGCAGGCGGGAGGGGACCGGAACAAGGCTGTGCAGACAGGTGTGAGCCGGGTCGATTCCGGCGGAATATACGTTCGCGTGGACACGGTCGTCGCAGGAAGGGGGGCCGTCACGTACTACCGGTACGCCCCCGGGGATACCGCGGCCAGGTATCTCGTGACGTTTTCGT
>PMDK01000162.1 GCA_003154425.1 Ignavibacteriota bacterium | reverse complement strand
CTTCAGCTCCATCGCATCAAGGGCCATGCGCCCTTCATTGTAGGCTTCATCCAGGGGGCGCCTGCCGTCCAGCAAAACATTGTGCACGAGCAGAACAATCTGGCGGCGGTGATCGAACCGCAGGAGCGACCCGAACAGACCGAACACCGCCTCATCCTCCTCTCCGACGCCGGGCTCGTGCAGATCAAGCCGTTCGAGCCGCGCAACCGCCGGATATCCGATGTATCCCACAAATCCACCCAGGAACCCTTCGATGCCGGGGACCTCCGCCTGCCGGAATCGGCCCGACTCTGCCGCCAGTGTGTCGAAAATACTCCCCGTGACCGTCGACCGCATACCTGCTCCCGAGACCTCCACTGTCCCCCGTCTGGCCCGCATCATCTGCAAAGGGTCGACCCCCACGAACGAGAACCGGCCGATCTTTTCGTCCTTTTCTACGCTCTCGAAAAGGAACGATCCTTTGCCGGGCTCGCGCATCGAGAGATATGCCGAAACGGGCGTATGGAGGTCCGCAAGGCGGGAACGGACGAGCGGAATCACGTTCGACGTCTTTGCGAGATGCTTGAACTCTTCCAGCGTGATCATAGGGGTCAGGATAATAAAAAACCCCCCCTGGCGAACCAGGGAGGGTTGACATTCGGGCGTGATACGGGTCTTTAGCTCCTCACTGCTTCACCGGGAAACACACATGTGTGCCACCACCAGCCGGCGCACTTGAAGTCAGTGGAAGTATTTCGACCCTTGAGATTCATCATCATGCAATATAATCTCCCCGCGGACGTTTGTCAAGCAGAATGAGAGATTTTCTCAGTCCTGCGGACGCGGCACGCATTTGAAATACAGATCATTGACGTCCGTTTCCCCCTCCAGAATGGTCCTGGCACGGGCGCTCTGTGTCTCCTTCCAGTAGCGCGCGATAAGCTCCCTCAACTCCCTCCTGTCCCCTTCGTCCATGTCGCGCGGGACGATGTACCCGGTGTTAATCATCGAGGCCTGATCCCGCCGCAGGTAGACGGATCCCCCCGTCATACCTGCTCCGACGTTATAGGAGACGGGCCCGAGTATGGCGATTGTCCCCCGGGTCATGTATTCGCAGGCATGCAGGCCGGTCCCCTCCACGACGGCGACCGCGCCGCTGTTGCGGACACCGAACCTGTCCCCCGCCTGCCCGTGCACAAACAGTGTCCCGCCCGTGGAACCGTACAGTGCGCAGTGGCCGATGATCGCACTTTCCCCCGGATCTCTCGTCGAGCGCGGATGCGGCCTGATGACGGCGCTTCCACCAGACATCGATTTGCAGACTGAATCGTTCGCTTCGCCGTTCAGGACCGCATGGATCCCGTCAACGAGGAAGACGCAGAACCCCTGGCCGGCGCTTCCGGTGAACTCGACATGTATCTCCTCCGCAGGCGCTCCCCCTACCTGTGCGCCTCCCGCGGCCCCCTTCCCGCCCTGCCGGCGGGCGAGTTCACCCGAAAGGGTCGCGAGCACGCCGCGGTCCGCGGTGGTGATCGGATAGGCAAGCCTCAGCGGCCTGCCGGTCCCGAATGTGCCCCTGGCGTCTTCGAGTATCCGTCTGTTAAGGTCACCGACCAACTCCTCGGTTCTCACGACGCGGGGAGGAAGGGGGCTCGCGGGACCCGAGAGGAAGAAATCCAGGCTGAGTTTGCGCTGTGTGACGAACTCCTCGTGAGCAGGCGAGACGCGGAGAAGATCCGTTCTTCCCATGAGCTGCTTCAGCGAGCTCACACCGAGTCTGGCGAGTATCCCCCGCACGTCCTCTGCGATGATCCTCAGGATCCTCGCGACGTTTTCGGGGCGCCCCTTGTACTTGGCCTTGAACTTCGGATCATGCGTCGCAATCCCCGTGGGGCACGTGTTCTTTTCGCAGATGCGGGCCATGATGCACCCTTCGGCGACAAGAAGGAGTTTCCCGAAATCAAATCCTTCCGCTCCCAGAATGGCGGCGATGACGACATCCATCCCCGTCGTGAGACCGCCGTCGGTTCGCAGCTCCACGCTTCCGCGCAATCCGTTCTCACACAATGCCCTGTGGGCCTCCATAAGTCCGAATTCCCAGGGGAGCCCGGCGTGCTTCATCGACCCGAGCGTCGCCGCTCCGGTCCCGCCGTCCCCCCCTGCTATATAGATGATGTCCGCGCCCGCTTTGACGACACCGACGGCGACCGTACCGATCCCGTTCCCGGAGACGAGCTTCACGCTGACCGGTGCGGTCGGATGCACCTGCTTCAGCTCGTAGATCAGCTCCTTCAGATCCTCAATGCTGTAGACGTCGTGAAGCGGAGGCGGGGAAATGAGGTCCACGTTCGGGAGCGAATGGCGCGCGCGCGCGATGTCCCGGTCCACCTTCACGCTCATGAGCTGCCCCCCCTCACCCGGCTTCGCCCCCTGTGCGATCTTGATCTGCAATTCTTTCCCGGCGACAAGGTATTGTGCGGTCACCCCGAACCGGGCCGATGCAACCTGCTTGGTGTACGCGGTGATCCCCTCCTGCTCATAGAAGGGGTTCTCGCCGCCCTCCCCGCTGTTGCTCCGCCCCCCCAGCCCGCGCATGGCGAGTATGATGTCGCGCTGGCTCTCGGCGCTCACCGCTCCGAACGACATCGCCCCTGATCCGAACCGTGCCAGTATCTCCTTTCCCCCCTCGATTCCATCAAGAGGAATCGGAGGCCCTGCCGGCATGACATCGAAGAGGTGCCTGATGTTGACCGGTTCGGCTTCCTTCCCCGAGGCGACGAACTCCCCGTAGAGTTCCGCGCGCGCCTCGTCGCTAATGCCGTCACGGACCATCCGGTGGACGATTGACGCCCGGGCGGCCGTCATCGCATGTTTCTCCCCCGTCCTCCCGCGCACGTGTTCGCGGAACTGGTACGTATTGAGGAGCTTCTCACTGTACTCGGGCCTCGCCGCAAGAGAGGTCTTTTCAAGGATGTCCTGCGCCAGCTCTTCGTAGCCGATCCCCCCGAGGGGGGTCATGCTCCCCGGGAAGAAATTGTCCATGAGCTCGCTCCCCAGCCCGATCGCCGTGAAGAGCTTGGCACTCATGTAGCTCTGCACCACGGAGATTCCGACCTTGGACATGATCTTCAGGAGCCCCGATTCGAGCGCATTCAGATAGTTCCTCTCCCTGACCTCTGGGGAAAGGCGCCGGAATGATTCGTGGTCGTCATTGCGGACGATTTCGAGCGCGAGGTACGGGCAGACTGCGGACGCCCCGAACCCTATGAGCGCAGCCAGATGGTGCGGTGTCCGGGCCTCACCGGAATGCACCACGATCGACGTCTGGAGACGGAGTCCCGATTCGTTCAAAGCGCGGACCACGGCACGGAGGCCGATGAGCCCGGGGATCGGCGGGTGATCCAGGTCAGCCCCTTCATCGCTCAGCACGATGACGCTCGCACCGTGCTCGGCCCCCTCCAGGACCGCCGCCGCCAGTGCATCGACAGCGGGTCGGAATCCCCTGACTCCGCCGGCCCTATCGAAGAGCATCGGGAATATCCTTGGGATGATGTGTGACTGCGACGGCCGCATATGGCTGAGCGCCTCGATGAACCGCATTTGCCCCAGGCTGAGGACCGGACCCGGGAGCTCCAGGGCCTCCTCCAGGGGGAGCAGATCCTTCGCAAAGAATATATTGGGGCGCCGGCCGAGGAACACCCGGAGATCCGTGATGTTCCTCTCGCGCAGGTAGTCCAGGGGAGGATTTGTGACCTGCGCAAAGTTCTGATAGAAATAATCGAAGAACGGCCGGGGTTGCGACGAGAAGACGTTCGGCCTGGCTGTGTCCCCCATCGATCCGATGGGCTCCTTCCCCTCGGCGGCCATCGGGTACACGATCTTCTCAAGCTCCTCCTGCGTCAGCGTGAAAAGCGTCTTCCTGAACCTGCTCACCGGCTCACCGCGGTCCGGAGCGGCAACGCTCCCCACCGGCGTCGTTCTCGGGTCGAACCTGGCGTCCCGGTTCTCTCTCGAGAGACTAGGATCACGGAAGTGAATACGGCCGTTGGTGAGATCCACCTTCACCCCGGTCCCGGCGTGGAGGATCCCTTTCCCCTGTATCAGCGCTTCATCGATCGCGAAAGCTCCCGCCTCGGAGGAGAGATAGAACGTGTCATCGGTGACGGCCCACCGGGAAGGGCGGAAGCCGTTCCGGTCCAGCCGGGCGCCGATACTCCTCCCATCGGAGTACATGATGATTGCGGGACCGTCCCACGGCTCCATCGCGCGGCTCCAGAACTTGTAATAATCGCTCTGTCCATGCGCCGGAGGCATCATGATCGCGAGCAGATCCTCGATTTGAGGGATACTGCTCCGGTACATCAGTGCCTCGACCATCTCGTTAAGGCTCCCCGAATCGCTGATCCCGGCATGTGTGACGAGCTGGTCCTTCGGGAGACCGAGTGATTTTTCCCTCGAGAAGGCGCGCGAGCGGTTTCCCGCGATCGTGTTGATCTCCCCGTTATGGGCGATCAGGCGGAAAGGCTGCGCTTTGTCCCACGAGGTGCGCGTGTTCGTGCTGAACCGGCGGTGGAAGAGGGCGAAACGTGTGAGGAACCGGGGGTTTTGCAGGTCGAGGTAGAACCTGTCGAGCGCATCGGCGCGCGTGAGTGCCTTGTACACGATCGTCGTTCCGGAGAGGGAGGTGAAATAGAATTCCTTGTTGATCCCCTGGTCCGATTGTTTGCTCCGGACGGCCTGCTTCGCGGTATACAGGAGCCTGTCGAACGACGCGTCGGTCCGGCAGTGCCTGGGGCGCCGGATGATCGCATGCTTCATCGAAGGGATGGATCCGAGCCCTTCCTCGCCCAAAACGGAACTGTCCACGGGGATATCCCGGTAGGCGACGACCTCCAGCCCGAAGAAACGGAACGTGCTCTGGAATATCTCCAGAGAAAGGTTCATGCGTTCCTCTGCCCGTGGCATAAACAGGCATGCCACGGCCACCTCCCCCCTCTTGTACCCGAGGAGGTCAAAGGGGATGTCGGCCATGATGCCGGCACCATCCCCGGTCACAAGGTCGGCCCCGCACGCCCCCCTGTGCTCGACGCAACGGAGCGCGTTGAGCGCCTCAACGAGGATTGCATGCGAGTGGACGCCGGTGCGCGTGGCGACGAAACCGACGCCGCAGCTGTCACGCTCCTCCCGGTCGAATGGAGATCGATTCATATTATTATGGGTACAAAAAAGGAGGGCGATACGCAAGCGGGTGCAGGCGGCGGCCGATCGGCGGACGGGGAGGGGTTCCCGGGTCCCCGGCGCGGCTCTTGAAGCTTCCCCGTTTTTTCGCTACATTTTCCTCGCTTCACGCCGGAGAGGTGGCCGAGTGGTTGAAGGCGCTAGTCTCGAAAACTAGTATAGGCGTAAGTCTATCGAGGGTTCGAATCCCTCCCTCTCCGCAGAACTTCAGTATCCGCAGCATTTCCAACAGCTTACCGATCACCGANNAATCCCTCCCTCTCCGCAGAACTTCTGTATGCCCCGCAGTTCCCCCGGCCTTCCGACAACCGACCCGGCCGCGTGTCCGGGGTTCGAAAGAAGCGAAAAAGAGGCCCGATGAGAAGCTCACCGGGCCTCTTTTATTCGCGCGACAAATGTCCCTATCGCACTATGAGCATCTTCCGCGTCTGCGAAAAACCGCCCGCCTGAATCCGATAGAAGTACACCCCGCTCGCAAGACCGTTTCCATCAAACCTCACTTCATGATAACCTGCCGCCTGCTCCTCCTCCACGAGGCTTGACACCTTCTGGCCGAGCGTGTTGAAGACCGCGAGGGCGACGTGTGATCGACGGGGCAGCCCATATCGGATTGTCGTTGAGGGATTAAAGGGGTTCGGATAGTTCTGGTTCAGCGTGAAGGACGGCGCGACTCCCGGAACTTCCGTGATTCCTTCAATGTGATCGTAGGCCGCCATGATCTGTGCATACGAGACATCCGGAACCGTCTGATCATCCCAGTGAAGCGCGCCGATCGGCAGGCCGTCAATCGCCGAATTCACCGGTGTCCCCCCCCCGCTTTGCGCGTAGTTCTCGATGAAATCGGAGACCTTCGTCACGCGGGAGGTCTGGCCGTTTTCGTCTTTTACGCCGCCTGTAAACCCGGGGAGCGTGTTCGCATCTTTGTCGCCGGGGACATATGAAGACATCACGAGGTCTTTCGTGGACTGACCCGGCCAGGCCGGATCGCCCCACTGATTCTGGTTCCACTCGCCCATCAGCTCGACGATGCCCGCATCCTTGATCGACGGTGTCTTTGTATCCACCTTCGCAAAGATGTTCTGGGTCATCACCATGTTGTGGTACGTCGCAAACAGCGCCAGGGTCCTGCTGTTCGCCCAGATGCCGGGGATGTTCACGATCGGCCAGGGACCCTGTCCATAGCCGCCCCAGTTCAAATACGACAGCGGATACGGAGCAACGGTATTCCAGTGATGGTCATAGTTTTTGTAGTACGAATTAAGAAGCGTGTCCGTCCAGTAGATGTTGTTCGACACGTAAATATGCAGCTTGTTGAGGCCGACCTTTGCCTGATCTACCGTCGAGTCGGCTTTAAGCATATCCGCAAACAGCTGCTGTCTGATCGTGATGGAATCGACGGTGATTGCGCCTGTTAACCCCTTATAAGGACCCGAGCCGGCCAGGTTCACCGTATCCTCCCCAACCCAGTTCTGATTGGTGAAGAGGTTGTTGCAGATGAACAGGTTCTGGTAATAACTGTTCAGGAGCCAGTACTTGTGGTTGTTGATGAACGTGTTGTGATTGAAGTACGCGAACTGGGTAACAGCTTCCTGCTGCAGGAATGTGAGCCCGCCGTTGCTGACGGTGCAGTTCTCGACCCAGATCGTGTCGATGGGCTTCTTGCAGTACATCACACGAGCCCCCCACCACTGCCCGCCGTTGAAGAGGGCCCGGAAGTAGCAGTTGGTGAATTTCCATACGGAGCCGTGGTTCCATCCGTCGCCGTTGAATGTGTCGATCCCGATGAATTCGGTGACACAGTCGTTGACGATGCACTTCTGAGCCAGGTTATTCACCGTTGTCATGCCGAACAGCTGGTTGTACTGCGTGCCATCGGTGGTTTTCCCCAGCCAGTAGATGTGGTCGAGATGGAGGCTGCCTTCGATCTTATTCGCGATGCCATTCGTCAGGTCGCCGGGATTCACACCGTTGAGAGGCTGCATTTGCACAACGGGGTAAGCGCCACCCTTCTCTCCAATGATTGTCAGCGTGGCGCCCCCCTTGAACACGATCCCTGCATACTGGACGTACACGCCGTCCTTATGCAGTCGATAGACACGATTGGGATTCTTCCTCGCACCGCCCGAGGCGGTATCCCCGTTGATGATCGTCTCCATGGCACCGGCGACCCCCGCCGGGATCCACGCCGTGTCCTGGGCTGCGGCAGCTACCGTCCCCGCAAGGGACACGAGGACGACAAGGAAGGTTCTACTTTTCATGGGCTACCCGTTATCGCTTAGCAGGTTATACATAGTGACCGGGAGATTTGCATCGCGTCCTTGAGAGAAGGGGAAAACCACTCAGGGCGCCGAAACGACACAAGCCTTTTCATCACCTGATGAAAAGGCTCGCCTGCCAAAGGACAGATCTTCAATGGAATATAGATGCACCAAGGCGAATTGTCAATCCTCCGCTACATGCCGTCAGCATGTACAGGGGAAAAGGGCGCGTTCGGGTTGACGACGAGCAATTTCAAGTCAAGGAGTGAACTCCGTGGCGCAGCCGGCTTTCTGTCGATGTCCATCGATTAGTAGATATTGTCGCGTTTTTGACCCGAAGCATGATGTTCGATGCTGCGGCGCCGTCGTGAAGCAAGAGGGCGGCCTTTGATGGCGTTCACAGGACTCCCTGCCGGTGCTGAGCGCCTTGAATGCCGCCGGGTCCGCGAGCTCACGCTCGACGTGTTGAACCGAACAGCCCGCGGGAAGAATCCCGATCTCGACTGCGAACAGAGCTCTCACAATCATGGGAATACCCTGATTCATTCGCAGCTCAAAAACTGTCCGCTGCGCACGATGATCTCCGGCCGTTTCCATACTTATCGGAGAATTAACAATCGTTTCGTCCGGAGATAACTCCCCGCCTGAATCCTGTAGAAATACACGCCGCTCACCATGCCGGTTCCGTCGAATCTCACCTCATGATACCCTGCTTCCTGGTCTCCCGTGAAGAGGGTCCTCACCTGCTGCCCGAGTGTATTGAAGAGAGCCAGCCTCACATGCGATCGCTGCGGGAGACCGTAGCGGATTGTGGTGGACGGGTTGAACGGATTCGGGAAATTCTGTTCAAGCACGTAGGAAGCAGGCAACGCCCCGCCGCGGGGCGGAAGGGCCGAGAGCGGCGTGCTCCATTCGACGACGGAGGGACTGTCCGCAGAGGTGCCGGCCTGCACAAAGAGGTTCGCCGTCAAAGGGTCAAACCAGTAGCCGTCCCCCGAAGCGCGGAGTTCGGCGTAGGAGGCAGAGGGATTGAGGCTCCTCCCGTTAAGCCTGACGCCTGCGGGAGGGGTGGGCATACAGTGAACGTCTGTGAGGTACACCCTGCGAGGCGGCTTCCCCGCGTAGGAGCCCTGTGCAGTGCCGAGAATAAGCCTGAAGGTCGCCGTCCCGCCGCCGACCGTGCCTGAACAGGAGAAGGCCGTCGTCGCAAAGCGTCCCAGTGTGTATTCGTTCGAAGACCCGTCGTCTTCGTACAGCGTGAACGGTTTCCAGGAATCCAGGGGAGGATACAGATGGAGTCCGAGCGTATCAAGAGGACGCTCGTCGGAATAGTTCATGACGGGAGCCATGGGCAGGATGCTCCCTGCGGAGACGAAAAGGGGGATTCTGTCGAGCGTGACCGTGAAGGGGTATGACTGACCTCCCGGGTATCCCTTGTCAGTCCAGAAATCGTACCAGTATCCCGGAGGGAGATACACCGTTCGTGTCGATGCGCCCTGCACGGTCACCGGTGCCACGAGAAGATTGTCTCCCAGCATGTAAGCTGACCCCTCATCAGCGAGGTTGGCGTCGCCCGGGTATTCAAGAATGAGAGGACGCGCAATCGGAACGCCCGATGAACTGTTCTCCTGTGCCATCGTGTACAGATAGGGAAGCAGCCGGTACCGCAGGCTGATGAAGTCTTTCGCGATCCCCTCGGCCTGGAGGCCGTACCCCCACGGTTCGGTCGCCCTGTTGTTGCCGTGTGCCCTCGCGACAGGAGAAAGCGCGCTGAACTGCATCCACCTGATGTACAGTTCGGGGGACGGGGTACCGTCGAACCCGCCTGTATCGGAGTGGTGGTATGCCAGCCCGGACATGCCCATCCCGAGCATCATCGGGACCTGGACGGCAAGAGCGGGGAAAGACGAGAGAACGTCACCTGACCAGGTGAACGCGCCATACCTCTGGATCCCGGCGAAGCCCGAGCGGGTCAGGTTAAAAACCCTGCGGCCCGGATCCAACGACGCGAGCCCCCTGTAGACGGTCTCCGCCCAGAGGAGATCATAAATGTTATGCACACGCGCTGTCGTGCCGAGCGAGTGGACCATGTCATCGGGGTGGCGCTCGGGTTCTCCAAGATCCGTCCACACGCCGGCGATCCCGCCTCCGAAGAGCGGCCGGTAAAGACTCCAGAGCCAGGCTCTTCCCGCCGGATTTGTCATGTCCAGGAGAGCCGCATTGCATCCTCCGCACGACCACCAGTTGCCGAGCGCATATGTCTGGTTGAGGCTGTTCATTCCGAACACCCCTTGAGCATCCCCGACGGCATAGTTCGGAGAATAGCTCACGAAGTACGGCTCCGTAATCAGGATGGTCTTGACCCCCGTCTTCAGGAAATCTCCTATCATGAGTCCCGGGTTCCACAGAGAGACGTTCCATGAGAAATCGCCCATGTTCTGATACCAGTACAGATCCAGGATGATCGCATCTGCGGGAATCCCTTTCTGCCTGAGCGTCTGAACCACGGAGCGGGCTTCGGCCTCGCTCCTGTAGCCGAATTTCGACTGGAGATATCCGAGCGCCCAGCGGGGAGGCATCGGCTGTCTCCCTGTCAACCACGTGTATGCGGCAAGCCGGTCCTTCATCGAAGCGGCGGTGAAGAGGTAGTACGTAAGCTCGCCCCCCGAAGCCCTGTAGGACCAATTCGCGGGATCGCTCGCGGCAAAATCAAAATGGCCGGGATAAGTATTGTCAAAATAGACCGCATATCCTCCTGTGGAGACAACGAAGGGGATATTGACGTTCATCGTCGAAACGGGGCCGCCATATCCCCCCGTCTGCGTGTTGTAGCTGTCAAACGCCTGTCCTCTCCTGTCAAGAGAGGTCCCTCTCTCTCCTGTTCCATAGAAGTGCTCATCGGGGGACGCCGCGAAATATGCGGTCCGGGAGACTCCTGCGAATACCAGCCCACCCCCGGAAGGCTCCGACAGGACGGTGTTTCCCCCCGCAATGGAGTAGCTGAGCCGCAGGGGATTTTTCTGGCAATCGATTCCGATTGCAGATGATGCGATACGGAGGACCGAGAAAGTTTCGCTCAGGCCGGGTGTGACATTTTCCGACGTATCACGGACAACGACAAACGAAGTGTCCGGATGCGAGGCGCTGCCGGGGAGAAAATCCACGCGAAGGATGTCGCCTTTGTAGAACGTAAATCGTACCGAGGCGGAATCCGCTGTCACGGTCACAGACTTGCCTTCCACGCGGAATGAAATGAAGTTGCCGGGATATGACTGCGCGGGGGATTCTCCGGCTAGGAAGAGAATTGCAGAAGCCAGGCACACGGTGATTCTCATGACCCCTTCGGAGGCACAGTTCATGTGAGAGGCGGCAGACCGCCTCGACCGGATGCCTAAAGTACGAAATGAGGATGCGGAACCCAAACGGGGGTCGTGGGAAAGCGCTATGATCGCCTTTCCGATCCGGCCGTTTTGTGTTCAGGAGGAATCTCAGGTCCAAGTAAGACCGCGACCCAGCGTGCGTCTTCACTCGCCTCACAGGCGAGTTTCACGGTCATCGTGAGAGGGACGCAGAGAAGCGCACCGACCAACCCGAGCAGGTTCCCCCAGAAGATCAATGAGAGGAAGACGACAAGCGGAGACATGCCAAACCTGTGCCCCATGATCCTCGGCTCAACGACGTTCCCGACCGTCATGCCGATGACGATATATCCGGCCGCAGTAAGCAAGGCAGAGCCTCCTCCAAGTTGAATGAGGGCAAGGAGGACGGCGGGAACGGCGGCGACAATGGAGCCGACACTCGGCACAAAGTGGAGAAGAAAAGCCAGAAATCCCCAGAGGACCGGGAAGTCCACACCGAGGAGGGACAGCCATAACGTTATCAGAGTACCTGCGATCAGATTGAGCAATGTCTTGATGACCATATAGCGTTTTATGTCATCGACGAACTTCGTGAACTTCGGAAGAGACGACCGGGGATACTCGTGGACAAGGCGGAGCTTCCCGGGAAGACCTGATGCTTCGAGAAGCATGAACGTTATCGTGAAGAGAATCAGGAGCATATTCGAAAGGACGGAACTCAGCGCTGCAAAGAGGCTCCCCGTGAAATTCATCACCGCCTCGGGGTTGACATAGCCGAGCAGTACTTTGTCGGTGACTGTGATCCCTTTCCCGGCCAGGTACGATTTGAACGCGATGAGCATCTCATGCAATCGGGCCTGGTAGGAAGGCAATGCACTGGAAAAATTGCTCAGCGAGGCGCCCACGACCGCGCCCATACTCAGCAGGAGAAAAATCATGGCCGCCATCACAACAAGGACGGCGAGGGCGGAAGGGATATGTTTCCGTTCCATCCAGCGCACCGGCACCCTCCCGATGAAAGCAAGGAAAACGGAGACAAGGAAACACACAACAACCGACTGCGCCTGGTTGATGCCCCAGAGTACGATCACAATGGATGCAGCGATCACAGGGAAGGGTGTTCCGCGATGAGCATTGGTCTGATCGGTCATAGCAGGCTCACGAATGCGGCCACACCGGACAGCACCAGGAGGATGCCGGCAACCCTGTTAACCCATCTGAGTCCGCCCCGGTTCAGCTTCTTTCTGAAGAATGTTGCGACGAAGCCAAGAGTCAGAAACCACAGGAGAGAGCCTGCAAATACTCCCACGACGAGGACGCACGCTGAGATGATCGTAATCTGATGCCCCAACCCGAAGGCGGCGAACACGGCGATGAAGGCGAAGACGGTCACCGGGTTTGTGAGCGCGAGAATGAAAGCGGAGACGTACGAGACCAGGAGTCCCTTGTTGACGAAGGGGATTATCTGATCCTTGCGCCTGGCGCGGAATGTCCTTATTCCGAGAAACAGGAGTATTCCCCCTCCCACCAGACGCACCCAAAGCTGCTGGCTGGCGATTACATCCGACACGAACGTGAGTCCAAACGCGGCGATAATGGCGTACATCGAATCTGCGGTTGCGCCGCCGAGTCCGATTATGAGGCCGCGTGAGTGCCCCTCAGCCAGTGTCTTGCGGATGCACATTACCCCGATGGGGCCGATAGGCACGGCCATCGCAAATCCAATAATCAGTCCTTTGAGCAGAAATACCAGAGCCATGCTCTCCTTCAACCTGTTAAGTACGTCACACCACTACGAGATGAAGGTGAGCGACGGTGAAGAAGAGTGAATCAGAAACAACGCGCTGACGCGGAGACTTCCGGTGCCGGATCCCTCACTACATGTTCGCAGTCGGGACAGACTCTCCGGAGCGGTTCCCGAAGGAGAAGGGACCAGTCAATCCGGGACCTGCATCCGACGCATATCCCGAACGTGCGGTTTTCAAGACGGGTGAGAGCCCCGCGCAACTCATCGAGCCTCGGATCACTCCTGATGGAGAGGAGTGCCTCGATTTCATACTCCGTGATCCCCTCGAGAGCCTGACTCCCTTCCGGAAATTCAATGTCATGACTCCCCCTCAATCGCTCGACCAGGAGAGCCAGGATGGAACGGCGCATAACCTGCCTGTATACCTTCATGGTCCGATTACCCTCCATGTCTTGGTCTGTGTGTTCGCCGACACAACAGAATCCTCTTTCCGTGCCTCGTGGAAAATGGACCCATTCATCCCGAATAGGATACCGACAAGCGCTCATGAATTGCATCAACCCCAAGGATGAAAAAGGGATTAATCCCTTTTCTTCATCTTCCCGTCGCTGATATGGAGGATCTGATCGGCAAAGTCTGCCAGGCGGGGATCGTGCGTGGAGACGACGACGGCCGCCTGAGAGTCACGGGCGTACCGGCGGAGGATTTCGATTATTTCCAGGCCGTGCCCCGAGTCGAGGCTCGCTGTGGGCTCATCGGCAAGGAGAAGGACCGGCCTGTTTGCGATGGCACGGGCGATCGCAACCCGTTGTTTTTCCCCCTGACTGAGCTGCGAGGTAAGCTGCGCGCCGAGGTTCCCGATCCCGATACCTGCCAGGACCGTCCCGGCGGCGGCACGCGCCTCTCTACGCCCGTTGCCTGCGAATTGGAGCACCAGAGCGACGTTTTCCAGGGCCGTGAGCGCATCGATGAGATTAAACGCCTGAAACACGACGCCAATGTCCCGGGCCCGGAGACGCTGCAGCTCGACGGGCGAAAGCCTGTCCAGTCGCCTCCCTCCGATCGCCACGGTCCCGCTCGAAGGGGCAACCAGGCCCGCCATCAGCGTCAGGAGCGTGGTCTTCCCGCTTCCGCTCGGGCCGAGCAGGAGGACGAGCTTTCCCCCCTCCACCGTGAGCTCGACATCCATCACGCCGACGGTCCCCCGCCCCGCTGCCTGGTAGGTCTTCCACGTATGTTTCAGCTCAACGACCGGTGCATTCATGCGAACGCCTCGAGCGGGTAGATCCCCCGGAGCCGGCGAACGGCCAGCCAGGCGCTGAACAGTGTTATCCCCAGGACAACCAGAGACACCGTACCTGCCTGCAGGAGCGAACCCTGCGCGCTCACCTCCGGGGCAATCAATTCTATCGTTTCCGTCAGCACGGGAAACGCAAGGAGGGCACACGTAATGCCGGCTATCGAGAGCACAGATGCCTGGACAAGGACGACTCCGGAAAGGAAACTCTCCGGCGAACCGAGAGCACGCATGACGGCAAAGTCGTGCCGGGATTCGAGTATGATCACCGTAAGCAGAAGCGTGAGGATCGAGGTGAGGACGACGGCGCCGATGGCCGCGATCGCATAGAGGATGGGCATGAATCCCGATTCCATCTCGCGGATGTTGTTCTGGAGAAACGTCGCGTGGTCGTACACCTCGACCCCCGGAACATCTTCCATGATGGCACGGCGCACCGAATCGCGGTCTTCCCCCGGACGCAGGCTGACAAGATACAACGAGACGATCGACGGGATTCCGAGAATCGCCTGCGCCCTGCGAAGGGTGACAAACCCGTACTGGATGACAAACGCATTCGTGCCGGCGCTCAGCCCGCTTACCCGGAGTGAGTCGTCCTGGATCCGCACGACGTCCCCCGGGTGTATGCCGTATTTTGCGGCGAATGAACGGTCCAGGACCACTTCATCGTCGTCCTTGACGGACCGCCCTGCGGCAATCTCAGGGGGTCCCCCCGCGCCCGTCGCCGGGTCGAATCCGGCAAGGAAAAGCGTTGCGTTCTCCTTCCCCCGCCACACCGTCGCGAGGAACAACAGAACCGGTGATGCCTGCCGCACACCTCCGGTCTCCCGCAACAGCGTGCCATGTGAGAGGGTCAGGAGTGACGATCCACGGAGGATGTTCGTTGCATTTCTCTGGAGGACCCAGAGGTCCGCCGGATTCCTCCTGATGTAGTCTACGGAACCGTCTGCGACCCCCCGGTACACCCCGAGGAGGAAAAGCATCAGGACGATACACAGGCCGATTCCCCCGACGGTAAGCACGGATCGGACGGGCTGGCGGATGAGTATCCGGATGGCGTACACGGCGTCCCTCGTTTAGTCAAACATTGCGGCTTCGCGCAGCAGTCTGCCCCGGATTCGTGAGAATATTTCCTCCAGCGTCCGACCGGTGATCGTCAACCCGTGATTCTTCAGCCCGACGGCCCCCCTGCCCGGGTCAGGGAGCGTGCGCAGCAGCGCGGCCACCTCCCGGGCGAGCTCCCGGGTACCGCACGGGTAGTTCTGCCGGGTGCACGGGACCCCCTCTATCCACGCGTGCGCATGGACGATCGCTCCCACTTCAGGGTAGGTTCGGTAGATCAGCTCGTGTTCCACCGCATCCACTGAGACCCTGGCGCGCACGTCTGCTCCCGGCGGCTGAGCGATCAAGGCGGCCCCCCGCGCATGGTCGAAGCCTTTGACAAGCAGCATGTCCTTCCCCACACGACGCAGATCCGCCTTGTTCACCCCTCTTCCGGTCATCCAGAACGCACACGGGCTGAGTTCGGGGACCGTCTCGCGGGCACTCAGGTTGCCATAGCTCGCCCCCGTGATGCCGTAGATCTTGTACAGCTGGCGGAGCGCCTCTTCAGTGAGAACCTCCCGGAGGGGGAAAGGAACCGGCAGCACGCCCATCATCTCCAGCTCTTTCCCGTACCGGGACAGGTCACGCGTGAGCGGAGATCCCATCCACAACCGTTCCGGGAGATCCTCCGAGAAACGGTTTTCCGTCGCAAAATGCGCCGAGGCGATCGGGATGAGCCGCTCGTACACTGCCTCGGGCTCGAACGGCAGGTGATAGAAGCCCGCTTCTGGAGTGGTGAAGTAAATTTCCGGCACACCGCCGCGTGCGCCGGGGACGACGCACAGCAGGAGGTTCGAAAGGCTCCTGACCAGCGCGGTGTAGCAGCGGGATCTGAAGTTCCGGTCGACCCGCTCGTCCTGGATGAGGGAAAAGATGAAGACCGATTGCGATTTCCTGCGGAAATGCCGCGGGGCGTCCGCGCGTGTGAGGTTCAGCGCGAAATTAATGCCGTTGTCCGCCGGCGACAACTCGTCACCGTGGGCAAGGAATGTCTCCACAAGCGCACCGGCGACCTTGTCGCGCGGTGCCTGGCACCCGTCTGATACTACCGCGAATTTCATACTGTCCTCCTTCGGAAAAGGCACACGCCCATCACATCCCCGGGCGCATCAGTCGAATACGTCCCGGCTGACCATCTCATCGAATGTCTCACGTGTCCGGACGAGTCTGCACGTCGCTCCGTTGACGGCAACGATGGCCGGATGGGGGAACCCGAACGACGACTCCATCGCCGTGAAATAGGCGCCGCTGTCCATAACGGCAATCACTTCTCCCGGGTGCACCTCCGGCATCAGCTTGTTCCTGTAGATGACGTCCCCGGCAAAACAGGCCGGACCGATGATCGTCGCACGGGAGGACCCCGGCCGGCAAACGTCGTTGCAGAGCAGCACTTCATGATGCTCGTAGAAGGTCGGGAGCGTCACCGTGCTCAATCCGCCGTCGGCGATCAGCCATCGTCCCACCCCAGGGCGTTCCTTGACATGGTGGACGGTCAGCAGGAGGAACTGGGCCGCGCTTGCAATGCACCGGCCCGGCTCGAACAGGAGCTCGGGAAGCTCGCCCGGTCCGAAGTGCTTCACGACCGCGTCCGTTACTGCGGAGGCGAACGCACCGGGGGTTCCGCACTCCTGCGCCGCTCTGTTTTCCGGAAGCCTGCCGAACGCCTGATAAAGAAGAAATTCCCGTGTCCCGAGTTCCCGTGTCATCGGCGAGGCGAACCCTCCTCCGACGTCCAGGAGTCTGACCGGGTATCCATGCGCCGATGCAGCCTGATGTAGGGGCTCGAGGCACCGGAGTGCGCGGGCGTAGTCACCGGGGTACCGGATTCCGGTTCCAATGTGCACGTGGAAGCCCTGGAAATTGAGTCCGGGGAGCCCGGCGAGCAGCGAAAGAGCCCTCCCTACTTCGCCGGCTTTCAGATCCAGGCCGAAGGCGCAACCCCTCCTGCTCCCGGTGGCAGTCCCCCTGTTCATCCCGCGCGGGATGAAATCGGGGTTGACGCGGAGGAGAACGCCTCTCCGGCACCCCCGGGCGCGCGAGAGGGAGTCCAGCATGAGCAGCTCGGAAATCGAGTCGACGATCACGAGCCGCACCCGCGCATCAATGCACTTCTCGAGGAAAGGTCCCGTCTTGCAGGGACCGTTGACGATGATCTTCTCCGGGGGACAGCCAAGCTTTATCGCCAGGACGAGCTCGTACTCCGTCATGACCTCAAGCCCGGGCCCCGTTCGCAGCACGGCATCTACCACCGCCGGGACCGAGTTGCATTTCATCGCGTAGTACACAGAAGCTGGACCGGGGTACGACCTCTCCGCCGCCTCCCTGAAAGCTGCAGCGCTTTTCATCAGCCGCTTCTCATTGATGACATGGAGCGGGGTCCCGTATCTGCGGGCGAGTCCGGTCAGACCGTGGTTGCCGAGGGCGAGCTCTCCGGCCGCCTTGACGTGCAGTCCCCACGCGCCGGGATGAACGATGGGTTTCATCGACTCGCTCCTTCCAAAGGTGAAATCCGTCTCCTGTACATCTGCAGATGCTTGTGCGGCAGGAGCCCGACCCGCGATGCAGTCGCAACGCTCAGCGCGTTACCGGGATGCATCCACGTGCACGTCATGACATCAAAGGTGTCCGCCATGCGGCGCATGCTTTCAAGCAGAAGCGTGAACACGCGCGTCCCCTGATACGATTTCCGGATGCCGACAGCGTAGACGACAAGGGTGCGTATCCGCCGCTTTGCGGCAAGAAACCGGATATACTTTAACGGCCCCGCGCTCCCCTTCATACGCCGCAGGAGCGGGTTGATGTCGAGCACGCACATCAATACCCCGACGGGCTTCCCTCTGTGCTCGACGATTGTCACAAGCTCCGGCTCCGTGATCACTCGCAGGTATTTCGCCGCAAAGCGGTGCTCCTCCGCCGTCGCGGGGAGAAAATGCCAGTTCGAAGAAAAGGCGTCGTTGAACACCTCTCTGACACTCTCCAGATCCGTGTCCATGCGTGAGACGTCAAAGCTTCTCACCGCATAGTCTCCCCCGGACGGAGGTTCGGGAGGAGGACCGTATCGATGCCGGAGATACGCCCGGACATTCTTATTTCTTCCTGTAAACAGCAACTCCGCCTTTTCGAACCCGACTCCCTCGAGGAGACGGTGATAATACTGCGGGTTGTACGGTTCGAAGAATCCCTGGTCATCGTCGTACGAGTCGGCCAGGAGCCCGACCTCGGAGTAGTGGTTGGGGTTGAACGGACCTTCCAGGACCTCAAGTTGCCGTTCCCGGCATCGCCGTTCGACCGCGGCAAAGAGCGCTTTGACGCAGTCCTGATCGTCGAGCGCCTCGAAAAAGCCGAAGAACCCCGCGCGGACGTCGAACCTCATGCAGTGCTTCTGGCTGACGACCAGCGCCACTCGCGCGGCGGGGAGCCCATCGCATGAGCAGATGAACAGCTCGAGAGTCGCATCGGAGAAATAGGGGTTCTTCGAGGCGTCGAGTATCCTCCGGCATTCGGCGGTTATCGGCGGCGTCCAGTGAGGATTCCCCCTGTATACGCGAAAAGAAAGCCGCAGGAAGTCCTTCAAACCGCGGCGGTCATCGACTGTCGTGACCCGGTACTCCATCGTGTTTCCGGCTTGATGATTCGTTCGACAACATAGTTTCGGTAGATGAACGACCTGTCACGCGCGTGGAGAGCCGCGGCCAGCGTGCGGTCCTGTTCGATCATCATCCGGAGCGCCGGGGGTCGCTCCCGGCGCACCAGAAGGTTCCGGTAGGTCATGACCGCACCGGGCGATCCAACGCGCCAGGCCTCGCGCAGTATCCCCTCCAAATCCTCTTCAGGCAACCATTCGAAGATGTTTGTAAAATTGAACTGTTGTATCGAATCATTTGGCATGGCCGTGAAAAAATCTCCGCAGGTGCCGGTGATCATGTGCACGCGAGCCAGACGAGACCGGATGAGGTCGAAGTGCTCGCGCATCAGGTAGGGGGGGAGATGATCCTCGTCGTAGTACCGCCCGAGGAGGATATACGAAGCGAAATAGTTCTCCCGCAGCGGCATGCGTGTGAGCGCGCGCTCGACAAGCTGTGCGAAGTGGCTGCCGAACGAGAAAGACCCTTCGACGAATGTGAAGAACTCCTTTGTGAACAACGTGGTCATCATGGTGCGGCTGAGGAAGACGCGCGTGAAGAGCCGCCAGAACGCGGTGTCCCATTGCTGCCTGTAGAGGCGGACACGTTCAGCGGGATCTTCGGCGTCAAAGAACTCCCGGATGAGGCGCTTTCCCTTGAACCGCTCCAGACAGTGACGAAGCAGCCGCATATACCCTTCGTAACGCCCCGCGTGCATGAGTCCCTGATCGACCTTTACCTGACGCTCATCCCAGTACCTGCGGCTCGCAAGGGCGAGGGCCCCCCGGACCCGTGCATAGAGTTCCCGCCGGCGCCGGGAGGGGCGGACGCCGAGGAGTTCGAGCATCTCCCCGTATGGAAGGGCGGCAAAGGCCCCCATCTTCAGGTCCAGGAGATAATTCTGCCGGGGATTCAGGTCGAGCGCGTACACCGTCCGCGGGTTGTCAATGAGGAATGTCAGCGTGTTGCACCCGCCGGATGTGATGGAGAAGACAGTGTCGTCGGGCCCGATGCGCAGTGCCTCCCGGTCAATCTCGGGATCCTCCCAGCACTGTGCATAAAGAATGTCGCGGAAGATAGCCTCGGTTCTTCTTGTCATCGACGTACCCCCAGTCTGGTGTGAACGATTGCCCAGTCGGCCACCCCCGGGAGACCGATCCCCGCCGCCAGGAGGAATTCACCTGTCCAGGCCGCCGCGAGAAAGCCCGGAACGAAAAGCAGAAAGAGGCAATTATGCCTGAACCCGTCGCTCGAGACGCGGAATTCCCTGAGTGCGCCGCCAAGGCGTCCGAGCGATTTCAGAGTAGGGAACAGTCGCGGAGTGGATGCCGCGTAGCCTGCGAAGCCCTCGCGGAACCCCGATGCCAGCGAGAGCTCTTCATAGCTGATGAGTCGCTCGTAGTGGATCCAGAAAAGAGCCGGCATCAGCAGGGCTATTGGCGGCAGGCAGAGGGAGAAGGCGCACATTGCCAGAAAATCTGCGAGGTAAATCGGGTTGCGTACCAGCCGGTACGGTCCGGCGGTGTGAAACTCGTCCACCTGGACACGGAAGGCCATCACGCGTGAGGCCGTCAGTTCCGTCCCAGCCCACATGCGCAGGAGGGACAGGAGCCCCATCACTCCCGCCAGCGCAAGGAAACCCGCGCCAAGGAAAGCCCCTTCGGCCACGCCGGCCAGAGAGCCGAGGAGGGCCATCAATGATGGTGTGCCCGGGGAGAGGATCGCGGAGGTCGCGCACACACCTGCGACGATCCCAAGAGAAACGAAAATCCGCGATTCAAACTCGCGCTTCAGCAAGACGAGGGACAGTCTGCTCATGTTTTTGGTCTCCGGATTGTAGCGGCGCTGTTACGAGCAGCGCCCTCTCAAGAACGGATATCACGCACGGGAGGCGTCCCATCAATTCCCCGTCCGCCGCAACGGCGAGCGGCACGGAGCCGACCACCCGGCACCGCTTCACCCCGCGGTAGCTGAATCCCTGCGCACCGACGTGCGCGCCGGAATAGATCTTCGGAAAACTCCGGAGTCTGTCCGCGAGGCCGAGGCCGTGAATTGTCAGCAGATTCAGGACTCCATCGTCCAGTTCCGCCCCCGGAGTCAGGGACATTCCCCCGGCGGTCCGGTCCCCGTTCCCTATCGCAAGACCGAGGACGCTGCACGAGGGTTCTTCCCCGTCGTCGATCGTCAGTGACAGGTCCGCGTTGGGACTCCGGAAAATGGCGGAAAACGCGGCCAGACCGTAACCGAGAAGGCCTCCCGCGGCTTTTTTCACCCGGCCGGTGCTGCAAACGACATCAGCCCCGATGCCGATCTGGCACTCATTGATGAAGTAGTGATCCGACCACCCGCCGGGATCCCTGCGCGTAGAGAGGACCCCGACATCTACGGCCCGGCATGGACCTTCTGCGATCAGCCGTACCTGTTCATCGAGTGTCGGTGGAAGCCGGAGGCTCCCGGCAAACCCCTGGCCGCTGCCGCTGCTGATGAGCCCCAGGGGACAGGACGGGACGCATCCCTGCGATGCGGCCATAATCCCGTTGACGACTTCGTGAAACGTGCCGTCACCGCCGACAGCGACAACGAGGGAAAAGCAGTCTCGGACCGCCTCACCGGCAAGGCGCATCGCGTCACCCGGACCCCGGGTGAGCGCGAATGCGCATCGCCGCGAAAAACGACGTTCAAGGGCTGTGACGATTGAGGGGATTCTCCGGGCGGTCTTGCAGGCAGCCGAAGCGGGATTGATGATGATGAGTATGTCGGCGGACGGCTTCATGACTGCCGTCAACATACTTCAGGAAGGAGTGAGAATTGTCAGAAATATGTCACAGATGGGTCACAAATAGCAGCGGCTTCGCCCCCCTACCGGCCGGGCCGGACGAGCTTGTAGCCGGCGGTATGGATGGTCATCAGGTGCTTCGGGGTTGCGGGATCATCTTCGATTTTTTTCCGCAGGGAAAGGATGTAGTTGTCCACCGTTCGCGTGGTGGGGAAGTGCTCATAGCCCCAGACATCATCCAGCAGCATCTCCCGTGTAACGACTTCGCCTTCGTGCCGCGCGAGATATTTGAGCACTTCAAACTCCCGGACGGTCAGCTTAATAGCCTTCTTCCCTTTGAACGCTTCCTGTTTCCGGAAGTCCACGTGAATGTCGCCGATCGTGTACTCTGCAATATCCTTGGGGAGCTCCTTCACGCGGCGCAGAAGCGCCTTGATCCGGGCAATGAGTTCCCGTGTGCTGAATGGTTTGGTCATGTAGTCATCGGCGCCGATTTCGAGTCCCATGACCTTGTCCATCTCCTCTCCTTTGCTTGTCAGCATCAGGATCGGGATACCGATCCCGTCCTTCCGCAGATCCCGGCAAATCTCCTCTCCGTTTCGGTCGGGCAGAACCAGGTCCAGCGTAATAAGATCCACGGACGCCCGGCGAACGAGGCTGGTGCCCTTTTCGCCGGTCGGCGCGACAAGGACCTTGAAGTGCTCCGCCTCCAGCGCAAGCTGTATCCCTCTGGCAATCGACGGATCGTCTTCGATGACGAGGATTGTGTTCATGGCTGACTGCCTCCCTCTGGTCCCTTGACTGCGCCCGGTCCCGGAAACGCCGGGAAAACGAGTGTGAACGTGCTCCCCTTCCCTACCGCGCTCTTAACCTCCACTTTCCCCTTGTGCGCTCCCATGATGTGGTTCACCAGCGGGAGCCCCAGACCTACCCCCTGGACCTCGCGCCGGACTTCCGGGGCGCGGTAGAACCGCTCGAACAGATACGGCACCGCATCGGGGCCGATGCCTCGGCCGCGGTCCCGGACGCTGCAGGTCACCGAGTTTTCACGCCGCGCGAGCTTCACGGTCAGGCTCTTCCGTCCGCGGGAGTACTTGATCGCGTTTGCGACAAGGTTGACCACTGCCTGCACGACCGCTTCGGGATCGGCAAGCACATTGAGCGGTCTCCGGGGCTGAATCAACCGTACGACGAATCCGTTTTGCCTCAACTGAAAGGACATGACCCCGAGTGCACGCCGGACATGCTCACGGAGGTCGCCCGGCGCAAGACGGTACTCCTTCGCCCCGTGCTCGATCCGGGCGGAATCGAGGATCGTGGTCACCATGCGGCCGAGGCGTTCCGACTCTCCCTCGATGACGCCGACATACTCCCGTGCGGTCCGACCGAGCCGCAGCCGCGGGGAGCGGAGCATCTCGGTGAACATCTTGATCGATGTGAGCGGGGTGCGAAGCTCGTGGCTCACGTACGAGACAAAATCGGATTTCATCTGATTCAGCTCTTCCAGACGCCGCGTCGCCACCCGTTCCAGCAGCAGCTGAGACTGCAGCCGGATCCGCCGGAGCGCCAGTCCTGACTCCGCCGCGACCTGCATGAGCAGGTCGACATCCTCCGCGGTGTAACGGGCGGCAGAGCGCTTCGCCCCAAGCGCGATGCACCCGAGAACCTTCTGGTTTTCATCGGCCATCGGGAACACTGCGTCGATCTTCAACCGTGACGCCGGCCCTTCGGGGATCGGAGCATGGGGAACGCCCGCTTCGACGTTCCGCCCCGCGACCGCCGGAAGATCGGGCTGTCTCTCCGTGCACCGGCAGGGGTTCTCGTCGATGGCTTCTCCAGGCTCCCATCCCCTGGCCCCGAGCACGCGCATCCCCCCCCTTCCGGTTTCCGCCGCGATAAGAGCAATGCGCTCAACCGGGATGGCTTCGTCCAAACGCCTGACGACGATCTCTCCGAGCTGCGATTCGTCCGTCGCCGACTCGATGGCCTGCAGGATGCTTCTGCCGGTCAGTCGGAAGTCGTACTGCACGCGGAAAAAGCGACGGTCAACCCAGTGTTGGGCCCGTTTGCGGACAGGCTCGAACAGGATCGCAATTCCGACGGCAGCAGCGGCGGCGGTCTGCGGGACGAACGCACCGACGATCGCGCTCACCGATCCGACGACCAGCGCGTAGAGCGCAATCACCACCCCCAGCACAAGCGCGTACACCGTGGTTCTCTTGATGACGACTTCGATGTCAAAGACATGGTACTTGACGAATGAAATCGCGAAGGAGGCCGGGATCAGCAGGAAGAAGACGTATGACAGCTCCTCGGGAATTATATCCTGATGATTGAAGAACTCGGGGAGTATCACCAGAAACAGAAAGGGGGTCGGGCCGAGAGCAAGCCCCCACAGGATCCACTCAATCTTCTTCCGCTCCGCCCGGATTTCCGCCCTCCGGTAGGAGTCGATCATGCTCAGCAGTCCGGCCGCGACATCCACCATCAGGACAAGATGAAAAACGTTGTACCACCGCTGGAATGTCCGGAACACCGGGAGTGAGTGCTCCCGCATTGCCTGGAAGATCGTCGGCGCGAGAACGGCAAGAAGTACGCCCACAGGCAGGAACGCTGCCGCAGCCTTCAGCCAGAGCGGGCCGATCTTCGGCCGCGGGAAAATCGAGGTGAAGAACAGAAAGAGGGACGGGACACCCAGGTACACAACCAGGAACACCCCTCTGACCAGGTACGGAGTGAACTCACCGGGGAGCACACGAGCCCATGTCAGAATGGTGCTCACCCCCATGAAGATAAGAGACCAGTGAAGCGTGCCGGCGGCAAGTTCTCCGGGCCGTACCAGCAAAACGAAGACGCCGAGCCCCCAGGTAACAAGCCCGACCGACAGGAGGATCAGAATATACGCCTGGTCAAACGTGCAGATACAGGAGACGGAGGCCCGGCGCCCTCCCTCGAGTGTGAGGACCACGGTCTCTCCCGGCGACAGAAACGAGCGTAAGAACTCCAGATCGCCCGCAGACTGGACCGGCATGTCGTCCCACCGGTCGATCCGGTCGCCGGACTTGACGCTGCCCGACGCCTTCAGGTCGATGATCTGCGTAACCTGCACATGATTCCCGATGGAGACCGCGTCAAAAGGGGCGCGCGCCGAAACAAGGAGTGCCGGGACATGGAAGATGCAGACGACAAGCAGGGCGACGTCGACGGCGAGAAAACAAGCTGTGCGGAGCTTGGGCGGCTTCATGACCGGGCTCCCAGACATGGTCAATGAGCGAAGGTGCATTAAGATACAAAACCCCGCCGCAAAAGCCACCGAACGACGCCGGCGCATGGCGTGCCTTAAATCCGATTGGCAGGCATAATGACAGGATTTTCTGCAGCCGGACGATGATTGAAAACCCCCGGATTTTTCCGTATGTTATGATTTTGAATCAGCAATCACGGGGAGCAACATGCCTCAGGACGAAAGAACGGATTTCATTCGCGACATCGTCGCAGAAGATACCAGGACGAACAGATACGGAGGACGTGTTTGCACGCGCTTTCCCCCGGAGCCCAACGGATATCTTCATATCGGCCATGCGAAATCAATCCATCTCAATTACGGGATCGCCCGGGAGCATCCGGGAGGCGTCTGCAACCTCAGGTTCGACGACACGAACCCCGAGAAAGAAGAGCAGGAGTATGTCGATTCGATCGTCGCCGACGTCCGGTGGATCGCCGGGGATATCGGCGAGAAGGTTTTTTTCGCGTCGGACTACTTCCCGCAGATGTGCGGATCGGCCGTCGAGCTGATCAGGAAGGGGAAGGCGTTTGTGTGCGACCTGAGCACCGACCAGATCCGGGAGACCCGGGGGACACTCACGGAACCGGGGAAGGAGAGCCCCTACCGGAACAGGACCGTGGAGGAGAACCTTGATCTTTTTGAGAGGATGAGGAAGGGAGAGTTCCCCGACGGGGCCAGAACCCTCCGCGCCAAGATCGACATGGCCTCTCCGAACATCAACCTGCGCGATCCGGTCATGTACCGGATCGTTCACCAATCGCACCACCGGCAGGGAGACCGATGGTGCGTTTACCCGACGTACGACTGGGCCCACGGTCTGGAGGATTCGGCCGAAGGGATCACGCATTCGATATGCACGCTGGAATTCGAGAACCACCNNACCACCGGCCGCTGTATGACTGGTACCTCGATGCACTCGGCGTGCACCACCCCCGGCAGATCGAGTTCGCCCGGCTCAACCTGAGTTACACGATACTCAGCAAGAGGAAGCTACTCCAGCTCGTCCAGGAACATATCGTGTCGGGGTGGGATGACCCGCGGATGCCGACGATCGCGGGTTGCAGGAGGCGTGGATATACCCCCGAAGCCATCCGCACATTCTGCGAGAAGATCGGGGTGACGAAAAAGGACAGCATCAGCGACGTCGCTCTCCTTGAATGGAGCGTCAGGGAGGATCTGAACAGGAGTGCACAGCGGGCAATGGCGGTACTGAGGCCGCTCAAGGTGGTCATCACGAACTACCCCGGGGATTCCGGCGAAGATCTCCCGGCGATGAATAACCCGGAGGACGAGTCGGCGGGGACGCGCATGGTCCCTTTTTCGCGCGAGATATATATCGAGCAGGACGACTTTCGCGAAGTCCCCCCGCCAAGGTACCACCGGCTTTCGCCCGGCCGGGAAGTCCGCCTTCGCGCGGGGTACATCATCAGGTGCGAAAAGGCTGTCAGGGACAGCGGCGGGAACATTGCCGAGATTCACTGCACGTATGATCCCGACACGAAGAGCGGAGGTCCTGCGGCAGGCCGCAAAGTCAAGGTCACGGTCCACTGGGTGTCGGCGCGCCATGCCGTTGATGCGGAGGTGCGGCTGTACGACAGGCTCTTTGTGAAGGAAGACCCGGACCAGGCGGAGGGATCGGGGAATTTCCTCACGAACGTCAATCCAGATTCCCTCCAGGTCCTGAAAGGCTGCAAGGTCGAGCCGATGCTCGGCGGGGCGTCTCCCGGGGCCAGGTTCCAGTTCGAACGGGTCGGGTATTTCTGCGCCGATCTGAAGGATTCGAAGCCCGGGGCGCCGGTGTTCAACCGGACCGTCACACTCAGGGACACGTGGGCAAAGATCGAGCAGCGGGGGGGCGGCGATTGAGGCGGTCAGGGAAGTATGTCGATCTCCCGGTCGCGCGTAAGCGTCTCAACGCGCTTCCTGTCGGTGACGGTCACCCGGAGCAGGTACTTCCCGGGCGGTACGGTGCGCAGATCCACCGGGAGAAAGTCGGCCCGTGTGTCCTCCGTGAGTTCCCGGGTAACCTCTCCCATGCGGATTGACTCTTCCGGCCTCAGTGGGTCACGCGGAATGAGGTCGTAGATCGCGCTGTATTTCGTCTTCCCGCCGGCATCCTTCACGAGGTTATAGATCTGGAGATAGCTGTAGAGTTTCGCTGTGCGATGATACGCACGGAACGGGCTCTGGATGATCCTGACGCCGTCGATTTCGATTGACGATGGCACCGTGGAGGGAAGGAGAAGCTGGAGGCCGCTCAGGGAGAAGGCCGTCCCCTGAAAGGCGGGAACGTTGATGAATTCGCTCCAGGTCCCGATGACCTTCCCCCCCGCCGGGCGGACGTGCATCGCGACCCGGAGGGATTCGGGGACCACCGTCCTTCTGAAGAGTGAGATAAAGGAACCATGCGTTCCGCCGTTGACGGGAAGGCGGAGCGTGTCAAGCTCGTGCCTGGACTTTCCTCCCTTCAATGAGATGAAGGAAATCCCGACTTCCAGCCCGACTGTGCGGGCCGTATCCTCTGCGGCTTCGATGAATTCCTCCGGCGTGACCGCATAACTGATATCAAGGAGCGTCTTCCCGTTCTCAGCGCGGAATGCATCGATCGCATGGGGGACGGTCATCTCTTTCGTGTCCGCATCCCAAGTATGGTGCTCCGATCTGAGCGCCGTTGATACCGACGACGTCCTCTCTGCCTCAAGTTCGGTCGCGACCTGCGGCCACCTGAGGGGGTCGACCCCGTACCGGCTGTCCCAGAGGGCGACCTTCCCCTGCATCTGGGGGTCCGTGGGGATCGACGTCAGCCGCCAGTCGTTCGCCGCTCTCAGGTGGCGGGCAAAGAGGAAGATCCTTGACGGGAGCCCGGGTCCCCCGTTGTACCGCCACGACACATTGTCGTCGAGCGAACTGCTCGATACGAGCATACCGTCGGGAGCGCCGTGTCTGAGGAATATCAGCCCCATGTCATTGAATTCCTGATTCAGGAAGAATGACTTCGGGAGCCGCCCGAGGAGAGTCGGATCGGGGTTCGTGGCGAGCGTGCGGGGGCCGAAGTACTCGTATTCTCTTTCGGCCTTCGCATACCGGCGGAAGTGCTCGATCAGCCGTGCATTGATCGGCAGCGCCGGCGCGGGATCCCTCGACTCCCAGAATGCCCTGAAGAAACCGATTTTCTCCGCCTCGCTCTGAAGTGCGCCGTATCGTTCGAGTTCATCATCATTGATGATGGATACGAGATCCCCGACGATGAGGGCTTCGCCGAGGGGGGAGGCGACGTTGTCAACTCCGTTCCAGTAGGTTGCCTGCGCGAGTCCCTCCCCGTCCTTCCCGAGGGATGCATACAGGCGGGCCAGCGAAAGGCATGTCACCTGGGGGGGGATCTCGGTCATCTCCTGCAGGCGCAAGAGGATGGTTTCGGCCTGCCTGAACTGACCGTGTCTCCGGAGCAGTTCGGCACAAAGGAACTGTGAATGACTGTCCTGCCGGCTCCGCAGCCACTGCAGTGCTCCCGGGGGATCGGTCACAGCGATATAGTGCCTGCCAATGCGGTAGAGCCCGAGCTGCGATTCCACCTGTTCCGGATGGCGGACCACCTGCAGGCGGGCTGCTTCCAGGGCATCTTCGAGCTCCTCATCGTATTCCCTGAACAGTGCATACTGATACAGTATGTCCCGGTACGACGAGTCCTTCGAGAGGATTGCAGAGAAGTGCTTTCGTGCTTTGTCCCACTGGATCTCGCGCAGGATGAGCGAGGTTCTCTTGCCGATTTCCCGCCTGCAAATCGCTCCGTAGTAATGCGCGTCGAGGTCTCCGCTGTTGCCGGCGAGGACCTCCTCACTGAGGTCCGCCCCTCCCTCCCATTCCCCCTTCTGAACCGCAACTGAGGCGCGCGCGACAAGCGAATCGCGCGATGTCCCGGACGGAGGCGGATCACGGGGGAACGGATATGCCAGGACCGTCCCCCCCAGCAGGAGGAAAATCACGGAGATTGCTCTATTGCGGCAGCGCAACTTCATGGACGATCATCTGGGTGCTGGCAATCACGCCCAGGCCGTTGGTGATGTTGGTGAAATCAGGAGCGTCAAGCCTGATCGTGCTCAGATCTTTCGGGCCGTTGAGTATGTAGTAGTAATCGTACAGGGCATCATCGATCTGTGTCATCGTGTACAGTACGGAGGTAAACCGGACCGATCCCGGAGGATTGCCGTTGATGATTCGAGTCCGGGTCTGCAGGTACATTAATTGCGGGAACCATGCGATCGCGGCTGCAAATCCGTTTTCAGACGAAACCGGCGGCACCCGGGCAAAATCGGGATACTTGAATGTGAGATTCCCGGAGGCATCCCGTGAGGATTCTACGGGGACTTCCGCTTTCCCCATGCTCGTGATCCCGCCGGAAGAGAGTTCGTATTCGACAAAAAGCTGGAGGACGTAGGCGCCGGTACTCGTCCCGAAATCGGCGGAAAGAACGACCGAGTCGTTGGATGTCGTCAGCGCCGAAGGATTACGAATGCTGACGCTTGCCGGTCCGAGCGCGGTCGTCGTCCCCCGTGCACTCCCCCCGGTGGGGGACGTCGCAGAGAGCTGATACGAAACGTTCGCTTGCGGTCTGAAGTTGTATGCGACATACACATTATAGGTGTTCGTTCCCCCCGAGGGGTCGGTGCGGCTGACCGTCGTGTCCCGGAAATGCACGCTCGGATTTCCGTTCCCGGCCGTGATGTCGACGAGCGCATCGGTGATATCCCCGGAGTGAGTTGTCTCGTATGTCCTGCTGATTCTTACGAACTGCGTGTCGGTCGAGGAACTGAGTATCGCGTACACTGCAAGCCTTCCGTCGTACGCTCCGTCGGGATGAAACGGCTGGTTGCAGGCCTGCAGGAGGAGGCATGCGGGAATGAGCGCGCGCATCTGGATCCGGTGCATGTCAGAACTCCGCTGTGATGAACGCCGAAGGGAAGAACGGCATCATGTAGTCCGTTTTCCCCGTTACCCGGTCGTAGTACAGTATGTTCTGCACATCCTGGACATTCAGAACATTGATGCCGGCGTTTCCGCGGACGCCGCGAGCGGCAAACTTGAAGGCGATCCCCGCGTCGAGACGCCGGTACGCCGGCAGACGTGCGGCGTTTTTGGAACCGAGAACCCTCATGGGATCGCCTGAACCCGTGGGAAAAGGATCCTTGTCGATGTCCGAGAGCGAAAGCCTCGAATAGAAACCTGCATTCTGTGTGTACGGGTATCCGCTGCCGTATTCCCACCGGACCGTGATGTCGATATTGTCCGTGAGATGGACCACCCCCATCGCCTTCACTGCATGCGTCTGATCGTACCGCGGGGCGTAGGTGATACCGGTGGCGCTCACCCTCGCCCGCGACAGCACGTACGACGCATAGATGTCGGTCAACGGCAGGCTGTAGCGGAGGAGAGTCTCGATCCCCGAGGAGGTCCCTGTGCCGCTGATGTAGTCCGGGTCTTCAGGGAAGATCTTGTCCGGGTTGTACAGGGCGAGTGAGCGGTAGTCCTTGACGTATCCCTGAACGCTCGCCGAGAGCTCGGGTGTGATGTTCCCCTCGATGCCGAGGACATAATGATCTGCCTCCTCCGGCCGGAGTTGGTCCGGGAGGTAGACCCAGGCGTCAAACAGCGATATCAGATCATCTTCGTTGTTGATGGTGATGATATTCTGCGTGAACACGCCGTAGGCGGCCTTCACCATCCAGTTCCCGGCGACATTGCATGACGCCGTCAGGCGGGGCTGGAGGATCTGGCGCAGGGGCACCGAACGGTTCCCCAGAACGGCGCCGCTGATGGTGCTCAGCTCGGTGTGCATGCCGGCGTCCAGGCCAATCGGGCCGAGCGAAGTGATATACCTGAACCAGAGCCAGAGTTCTCCTTCGTTATCACCGAACGACCGTTGTGTCCCCGCCCGCGTAGGGAGCATGTTGCTGATGTCGGGGAACGCTGACTCGAAGCCCACGGCGAAATGGTCCTGGTTTTCAGGATAGACATCGAACTCTCCACGGAAACTCCACTCGCTGATCCGAGACGACGCGGGGGGGACGGGTGAAGCCGGATTCGCGGAGCGGGTGACCTCGGAAGCGGACAGATCCATCGTCAGATCCATGTAGATGCGGTCCGTGATGAGTCCGGAAACAACCGCGGCAGCCGCGGCGCTTCTCCACCTGTGGTCGGGCTGGGTCGGATCAACCGGCGTGATCTGGTCGTCACTGATGAACCCGCGTATCCCGACCCGTCCCGTCGAGCTCCCCGCGGTCCCCTTGAAAAACAGGTCGTAGAACGACGTGGGCGCCGCCGAAGGAACGAGCTTCTCCAGCGTCCTGTCGAATACCGACTTCCTCCCGCTCACCAGCCAGCTGTTGTCACCTTTTACGGGTCCCTCGAGTGCCAGATTCGCCGAGAGGAAGTTGATTCCCGCGTTCCCTGCAAAATTGGACCTGTTCCCGTCGCGCGTTGTCACGTTGACAACCGATGAAAGTCGGTCACCGTAGTTCGCAGGAAACGCGCCCGTGTATACCTCGGCCGTTTTGATGATCGCCGGGTCGAGGACACCGAACGTCCCGTATGCGTGGAACGGGTTGAAGAGCTTCATGCCGTCAAGGAGTACGAGGTTCTGGTCCCCGGCGCCGCCGCGCACGTAGAATTTTGAATTGACGTCGGAGGTCGAGCTGACCCCCGGAAGCAGCTCCATAGTCCGGAAGAGGTCAGCCTGCGCTGCGGAGGGAACCTGTTGCAGATCGTGCGGCGTCACGATGTGAATGCTCGCACTCCGCTGCGCCGCCTCCTCTTCACGCTCCCCTTCGATCGTGACCTCGGAGCTTTCGATGACTCTCGGCACGAGGACAATGTTGAGAGAGACGGGTTCCGTCCCTGTGATTTCGACCGTGAGAGCCCTGCGTCTGTACCCGATTGCGCTCGCCGTCACCGTGTGCTTCCCGCGGGGGACGGCTGCGATCAGATAGAACCCGTTCACATTCGTCACCCACCCCCGTCCCGTCCCTTCTACGATGACGTTGACGCCGGGAAGCCTTTCACCGTTCGTGCTGTCTGTGACGATCCCCCTGATATCAACCCCGGGAGACTGTGCTCCTCCCCTCAGGGGAGAGAAGAACACTATCGCCACCAGAGCCGGGAATATGGTCCGGGCGGGGCCAGTTTGCAGACTCATACAGGACATTACTAAAGCACTGGTTTCGATCTTCAGGTTAACCCGCTCCAAGGACAACGCGTTCCGTGTAAATTGTAGAATCACCCTGCACGAAAAGGAAGAAAACGGATGCGGGCTTGCCGGATCCGGACCGCCTCTTCACGATCCGGCACCGTGAAAAGCCCGAATCCATGCCGGATTCTGCGTTTGCCCGGCCTTCACCTGCATCTGGCTACGCCTGGCCCATCTGGCATGGGTGGTGATATATAATTGGTCATGGAAAACCAATCAGCAGTGCAATACTCGATCAACAGTCCCCTGGGACTGATACCGGATTCAAACGATCTCCTGCGCAACGGATCGCTTCACCCCCGCCTCGCCTGGATGATGGCGTACCGGGAAACCGGAAATGCGCAGGGCGTATGCACCCGGTTCGGCATAAGCAGGAAGACATTCTACAAGTGGCTGAAGCGCTACCAGCAATCCAACAACGACTCCACCAGCCTGATTGACCGTTCACGGCGTCCGCACCACTTTCCCCGCGCCACGCTCCCCGAGCATGTCGACCTTCTCCGGCGCGTGCGGCAGGAGACGGGATTCGGCCAGCGCCGGCTCCGCGCCTACCTGGTGGAGAAATACAGTGTGAGCCTGTCGGAGAGGACGATCTGGAAGCTGCTGAAGCGCGAGGACGAAAAAGCGACGGCGCTCGCCAGACAGATCTGAAGTGCCGGCCGGCGATGCCGGTGCCGGAACACTCATCGCACCCGTGCAAGTTTCCCGGTGGCAGTGAGCGTTTTCCCCCCGCCGGTGATCTGGACCTGGTACAGATAGTAGCCGTTCGCGACTTCATCCCCTTGCGCGTCCCGCCCGTCCCAGTATACCCTGTTAAATCCCACCTGCATTGACCCCGGTGAGGACCTGATCTCACGGATCTTCCTCCCCGCCACAGTGTATATCCGCACGGTCAGTTCTTCAGGAGGCGTGTTCCCCGTTATGACAAATGTAAACCACGTGTCCGCCCCGAACGGGTTGGGGTAATTGAACATCTGCAGGATCTTGTACTGGTCGGTCACGGTGACAATCAGGCGCTGGACGACCGTATCGAGGGTCCCCGAGGCATTCTGCTGTGAAACCCGGACACGCAGCTCATGCGTGCCGTTGGCAAGCAGCGGCGAGAACGTCGGATCGTCCATCGCACGTGCAGTGCTCACCGCGGAATTCCCTGTCACGCCGGCGACAGGATTCCCGACATGGACGTTGTCGACATACAGGTCAACGGCCGGGGGGACAGTCCCCACTCCCCCGAGATCGTACAGGTGGATCAGGATTTTCGGCCTCGCCCCGACGTAGTCTCCATCCATAAGCTGGGCCCCGTCCGAGAAGATGTGTATCTTCGCCGTAAACGGAGTGCCGGGCTGGACCGTGAAATTGTAGAGCGTGACATTGTTTTCCCAGATCAACTCTTTGGCGGCGGCAGGAGGGACGACGCGTGCCTGGAGCGTGAACTGCGATGGGAGTCCCGTCGTCGGGAAGCTTATCTGTATGGTCTGCGATCCGCCGACGGGGATGCTGTCGACCGTGGCGTATGCGATCGGCCGGAGGGAATTGTCGGGGAGAACGTACGAGAGGATCACCCGGGCACTGTCGGCTTTCCTGTACCCGATGTTGTACACGGCGAGGGTCACGCTTCCCAGCGCTCCCTTCGCAATCTGGATCTTGGGAGCGCTCAACGTGTGCGATGAGATCGCCAGGTCCGCCGGAGGCTCAAAGTCGGCGGACCAGCCGCGCAGCACCGGAGTCGCCCGTCCGTCGGCGCTCGAAAGCAATGACACCGCCCGGAAACTGATATAGGAGGGGTCCGCGGAAACGTTGTTCAGCCCTGAAAGGTCGGCCACGCTGCTGTCCCTCGGAATCACGCGGAGGGTGTCTCCGGTGCCCGTCGTGCGGATGCCCACAATCGCCACCCGGGCATCTGTTGCAGTCCCCGCACCTCCGCTCGACCACCGGAACGTATGCCAGCGCTGCGGCATCGGGAGCGCGATCCCGGAAAAGGTGCCCGATCCCGCGCTGTAGGTATTCTGCAGTATCAGACTGTCTGCCGTCACCCCGCCCCGACTCCAGTGTTCAAGAGGCGGCGTCCCGCCTCCAACCTGTGCGATGATCGACCACGCGTCTCCCGGCTGCACGGAGTCAATCAACGCGGCCCCGAGTGACTTGATGCTGCTCCTGAGACCGGCGGTCACGTTCGTCCGGCCGTCATAGATTACGGAGAGGGCGATGAAATTCCCCGGGGGGGACGCGTTGATGAAGGCCTGCATGCTGTCGG
>PMDK01000054.1 GCA_003154425.1 Ignavibacteriota bacterium | reverse complement strand
ATCCTGCGGACCGCGTCGAGATCCAGCCCGCGCCCGTACCCCTGATACGCCGTTGTGGAATCGTGAAAACGGTCGCAGACGACGATTTCCCCCCGGGCGAGGGCGGGAAGTATGAACTGCGCGACGAGCTGCGCACGGCTCGCCGAGAAGAGAAACAGCTCCGTGAGCTCCGACAGCTCGAGGTTTCTTCTGTCGAGGAGGAGCTCACGGAGCCGTTCGGAGATCGGTGTCCCCCCTGGCTCACGGATGAAATGAACGGTCGTGCTGCTCCTGGCGCGCAGCGCATCGACGAGCATGGCCGCCTGCGTCGTCTTGCCGCTGCAGTCGACTCCTTCGAATGTCAGGAACATGGATCAACATAGCGATTTTTGACCCGCGAATCAACCTGCAAACCCCGTTGCGGGCGCGAAGGCGCGCGCCCCCGTTGGCTTGATAGTAAGGCCCTATTTCTGTAGATTTCCCTTCAATGTCGACACCAACCCGGCCACATAAGGCTGCCCGCCCCCAACCCTCACACCAACCCCTGCAGCGAAAACTCGATTCCCGTTCTGAGGATTCCGCGATCATCGCCGAGGCGCTGGCGGGGCAGGACCGGGCATACCAGCGGTTGATGGACAAATATCACGACGCGATTTTCAATTTCATCTACCGGATGGTGAGGGACAGGGAGCAGGTCGAGGACCTGACCCAGGAGGCATTCATCAAGGCCTTCGCGTCGCTAAAGAGCTTTAACGAGGAATACGCTTTTTCGACATGGCTCTATAAGATCGCCACGAATAACAGCATCGATTACATCCGGAAGAAAAAGCTCCAGATGTTTTCGATCGACAAACCTGTCGAGTCGAAGGACAGCGACTTCACATTCGAGCTTCCGGACGATTCCTACGAGGCGGACCGTGAGCTCATCAGCGACCAGCGCTCGGTGATGCTCAACGACGCGATCGACCAGCTCCCTGAAAAATACCGGCTGGTCATCCGGCTCAGGCACGTCGAGGAACGGAGCTACGAGGAAATTGCGAAGATGCTGAAACTGCCGATCGGGACCGTGAAAGCCCATATTTTCCGGGCACGCGAGCTCCTCTACAAGCAGCTCCGAGGCAAGATCCGCCACTATTGACCCCCCGCGCAACTCCCCGGCCGGATTTCCGTACACCCTTGTAGAGGGGAAGAACCGACATGAACCGTCTCCGCGCACTGATAGGATCCGCTGCACTGGCCCTGCTATTAGCTGCCGCGTCGTACGGGTCCCCCATGCCGCAGGAGGGGGGGAGGGACCGCGAGGTCGGGAGGACGACGGAGAAGGAACTGAAGGTGACCCTCACATCGTCGTTCGGCTCCGTGCTCATCTCCCGGGGGCCACCGGAGAAGATGCTTCTGATCGAGAGCGCGTCCAGGGAAAATGACGACCCCAAGATCGCCATGGACTACGCGATCCGCAACCGGGTGGGCTATATGGACCTCTCGCTCGGCGAGGGAAGCCGCGACAGCAACGGAAAGAAGGGTGGGTTCCGGCTCTCGAGTTTCGAAGGGGGGAAGTGGTTCCTGAAATTCAGTGACGCCGTCCCCATCTCGTTCGATGTCGAGCTCGGTGTCGGGAAGGGGGACTTCGATCTTTCCGGCCTTCAGGTGAAGGACTTCAACCTCTCGACGGGGGCCAGCGATGTGTCTCTTTCCTTCGACGAACCGAACAAGGGCTCGATCGACAATCTGAGCATAGAGTCGGGCGTCAGCAAATTCGACGGACGGAATCTCTGCAACGCCAATTTCAAGCGCTTTCACTTCCAAGGCGGCGTGGGGGCCTATACACTCGATTTCGGGGGGGCGCTTTCTTCCGAGGTGGATGTGGATATCGAGGTGGGACTGGGAGTTCTGACGGTGTATCTCCCCGGGGACATCGGGGCGCGCGTGAGTTACGACAAGACGTGGGCCTCCAAAGTCGATACGCCCGACGATTTCCGCTCTACCGCCGACAATGCGTACACGAGTGACAACTACTACTCCGCCCCGGGAAAGATGAATATCCGGATCGATTCCGGACTCGGGAGCGTAAAGATCCGCCGCCGCTGACTGCGATATCCCCTTCCCTCATCTTCCCCAGAGAAAAAACGGCGCCCAGGTGAACGGTGACGCATAGTCGGCCGTCCGTATCATTTCCAGCTGGGTCTTCCGGTACGCCGTGCGCACGTCGGCGCCGGTCAGGAGTGTCGTGTAGAATATCTCTCCGAAAAACTTCTTGGCCTTGCGGGCGGGAACAGTCGAGGTAAAAACGATCTCCTGTGTCCCGTTAGCAAGGAACAGGTACGGCTCGGCCGGCCTGATACCCATCCGGTGCTCGTCGAGATCCGAGACGACGACGGCCGGGACACCCGGCAGCGAAAGCAACTGTCCAAGCGGGATATGTTTCAATGATCCGACGGACTCCCCGTCCGAGAGAACGAAATAGGAGTTGCCGGGGCGCGGATCGTTGAAATGGAAACGGGCTGCGAGGTGGAGAAGGTCTTCACTCTCCTTCTGTAATGTGGCGAGGGACGCCTGCTGGTCGAAATACAGACGGACATCCTTGTAGAACGCCCTGATGTCCCGCAGCTCGTATTCCACGTCCCAGGATGTTCCCCCCGGACACCCGACCCCCACAACCACCCTGACTGCTCCCGTCCTGATCCGCGGAAGGAGGAGAGAACTCGCAGAGGGGAGATAGCTGACGGCATGCTTTTCAGCGACGAATCCCCCCCCGGGCCCTATCCCCCTGGAGAGCGCGTGCAGTGGAAGCGCTGCGACTTCCCGCGGGAGGACCACGTTCAGATCCGTTGCCGCGGCGATCGCGCCTTCGATCGGGCGGATGAACGCCTCATAGAGAGGAGCGTTCAGCTCGCGCAGCCGCGTTTCAAGTGCGGACTGCTGGGGCCTGGAAGAATCCGCGTATGTTTCACGAAGGCGGAGCAGGTCGACAAATTCCCTGGAGAGGTCGAAGACCCTGTCCTTTTCAAAGGCCGCGACGTACACCCCCGAGTGCGCGTTGGTGACGACGAAGGCGTAGAGGGACCGGCGGGTCAATATGTGTTCGACAAGCGCCGTCCCG
>PMDK01000248.1 GCA_003154425.1 Ignavibacteriota bacterium | reverse complement strand
CGAACTTCGCGACGATCCGGTCGACGTCATCGGCGGACAATCCCGATCCGAATGTCCCCCCTCGCGTAGTGCCGGGTCCTTCCTCCTTCTTCCAGGCCGGCGTGTTCCCCGCCTTCATGACTATCCTCTTGTCGATCTCGGTCATCCATGAGTCTCTGGGCGACGAGCCTTCCGGGCTCGGGCCGGCGGGGCGGGGTGCGTGGGGGGAACCCTGGTTGATCGGATTCGTCTCGAACGCGAGCCGCTTGTAGTTCATGAGGTGCCTGGCGGTGACGTTGTCGGAGATGATCGATCCCCCCCATGTCCCCGGCCCGAGCGTCAGCGAGGGATCGAGGCCGTTGGTGTAGCCGACCGCTCCGAGCGCCGCCTGTGTGTTGACGAGTATGCGGAAGGCGGGCTTTTCAAGGGCGAACTTCATGATGATCTCCCGGTCAGCCGAATGTATGACCAGCGTGTGCCCGATGCCGCCGAACTGCAGCAATTCGATGCAGCGGCGGCAGGCGTCCCGCCATCCGTCCTCCGTGTAGAACGAAAGGACGGGGGAGAGTTTCTCCCTGGAGAGGGGATGCTCTTTCCCGACTCCCTGTTCCTCGGCGATAAGCACGGTGGTGGATGCCGGGATCATGAATCCCGCCTTCCCGGCGATGTAGGCGGGGGGCTTTCCCACCACTGCGGCGTTGATGGCACCCCTGTCGTCGAACATCACCCGTGCAAGACGTTCCTTCTCTTCCCCCGCGGCGAAATAGGCCCCCCTCTTCCTGCATTCGTCCATGACCTGGAGTTTTGCGGGGGCGTCACAGACAATCGCCGACTCCGTGGAGCAGAGTACCCCCCAGTCAAACTGTTTCCCGGAGATGATGTCCGCGACCGCCTTCGGCACATCGGCCGTCCGTTCGATGAACGCAGGAACGTTTCCGGAGCCGACCCCGAACGCCGGTTTGCCGGAACTGTAGGCCGCCCGGACCATCTGGTTCGAGCCGGTGGCGAGTATGACCGCCGTGAGTCTGTGCCGCATCAGCTCGTTCGTCCCCTCGATCGTCGGCGTCGAGATCGCCGCCATCAGGTGCTTGGGCGCACCGGCTCTCTCCGCCGCGTCGCGGATCACGTCCATCGCCTCGCGCGTGCAGGAGGCAGCCTTGGGGTGAGGACTGGCGACAATCGCGTTGCGGGCCTTGACCGCGATGATCGCCTTGAACATCACGGTCGATGTGGGGTTCGTCGAAGGGATCAGTGCAGCGACGACACCCATCGGCTCGGCGATCGTGAACACCTGCCGGAGGGTGTCCTCGGCGATGACGCCCACCGTCTTGAGGTCGCGAATGGACTCCCAGACGCGGCGGGTGGCGAATTCGTTCTTGGTTTTCTTGTCTTCAGGCTTGCCGAAGCCCGTCTCTTCGGAGGCCAGTCGGCCGAGGCGCGCTGCCTCCGCGAATCCCGCTTCGGCCATCGCACCCGCCACGCGGTCTACCTGCTCCTGGGAGTAGTTGTGGAACTCACGCTGCGCCTCTTTCGCGGCCTGGAGGAGGTCCCTGACTTCCTGGATCGACGACAGATCCTTGTCGAGTGCCATGGGCAATTCCCTTCCTATGAAAAGAGCCCCGGCTCCTCCGGGCGGTGTCGCTTCAATTTGAAATGCGCGTAGCACAGATCGGTGGCTTCCCTGCCGCGCGGGGTTCTCTTGATGAACCCCTCCTGGATGAGATACGGTTCGTACACCTCCTCGATCGTCCCGGCCTCTTCTCCCACGGCCACGGCGAGCGTGTTGACTCCCACCGGCCCCCCGCCGTATTTCTCGATGATCGTCAGTATGATGCGCTTGTCCATCTCGTCCAGTCCGTGCTCATCCACTTCGAGTTCCTGCAGCGCATAGGAGGCCACGGTGCGCGAAACCGCTCCTCCGTGGTCCGACAGCTTGCTGTCCGCCTGTGCGAAATCCCTGCAGCGCCTGAGCAGGCGGTTCGCGATGCGGGGGGTCCCGCGGGACCGCCGGGCGATTTCCGAAAGTCCCGCGCTTTCGGTGTCGATGTCGAGTATCCGGGCTGACCGCGCGAGAATCTTCTCCAGAATGTCAGACGCGTAATAGTCCAGCCTGTTCGTGATTCCGAAGCGCCCCCGGAGCGGGGAGGTGAGAAGTCCTGCCCGCGTCGTCGCCCCGATGAGCGTGTACTTCGGCAGGTTCAGCTGCACCGTCCTTGCGCTCGGTCCCGAATCGATCATGATGTCCAGCCTGTAGTCTTCCATCGCGGAGTACAGGTATTCCTCCACGACCGGGTTGAGCCTGTGGATCTCGTCGATGAACAGCACGTCCCCCTCCTCGAGATTCGTCAGCAGCCCGGCGAGGTCGCCGGGTTTATCGAGCACCGGGCCAGAGGTGATCCTGATCTTCACCCCCATCTCGGCGGCGATGATGTGCGCGAGCGTCGTCTTCCCGAGCCCGGGGGGTCCCGTGAGGAGGACGTGGTCGAGCGTCTCGCGCCGCCCCCGGGCCGCATCGATGAAGACCCTGAGGTTCCTCGTGATCTTGTCCTGCCCGAAGAAGTCACCGAACTTCAACGGGCGCAGGGCACGGTCGAATTCCACTTCGGTCTCGAGGCGCTCGGGGGATGTATGGTCGTGTTTGCGCATCATGGGAACATGGCAGTGCTCTTTCTCAAAAGGCATCTCCCGCCGTGGGGCGTCCGCGTGTCACCGGGCCGCGTGCCGGAGGGCGGCCTTGATGAGTGATTCCACGGAGGATTCAGCCTCAGGCGATTCCTGTACGGCTCCCCTGAGAGCTTTCTCGGCTGCCGCGCGGTTGTACCCGAGGGATGTGAGGGCCAAAAGGGCCTCCGAGCGGATGCCGGACCCGTTGGACGCGGAGGTTCCCCCTGAAAAGGATGTGCCGTCGGTCCTTGAGATCCTGTCCCGGAGCTCCACCACAAGCCTCTCCGCAATCTTCCGTCCGACGCCGGGGATCGCCGTGAGCGCCCCGGAATTCCCCGAAAGGATATGGCTCTTCAGGTCGGTCACGGGGATGCCGGAGAGGATCCCCTGCGCCATTTTCGGCCCGATCCCGTTGACGGAAATAAGTATCCGGAAAAGCTCGCGTTCTTCCTCAGTGAAGAATCCGTACAGCTGAAGTGCGTCTTCGCGGACATGAAGATGAGTGTACACCGAGATCTGGCTCCCCACCTCCGCCAGACGTTCAAAGGTCGAGAAGGGGATGCTGAGCGCGAAGGCGACCCCCCCCACATCGACGACGATCTCTGTGGGGGATTTTGCCGCGAGTTTTCCCGCCAGTCGTGCGATCACCGGACGACCCTTTCCGGGTGCGCGGCCACAAATGACGACCAGTCGCGATGCTTCACGGAAGAGCCTGCGAGCCTGTGCATGTGGCAGAGCGCGATCGCGACAGCGTCCGATGCATCCAGGCTCATCGGCGCATCGTCAAGTGAGAGGATCGACCTGACCATGAACCGCACCTGCTCCTTGGACGCCGTTCCTCTCCCCGCGACCGCCTTCTTCACCTCCCGGGGGGAATACTCCGTAACGCCGAGCCCGCGTTCGACAGCGGCAAGCATTGCGACTCCGCGGGCATGCCCGAGCTTGAGCGCCGACTGTGCGTTTTTTCCGTAGAACGCCGATTCGATCGCGAATTCGTCCGGGTGGTGGCGGTCGATCACCGCGATGAGCTCCCCGTGGATGCGGCGCAGGCGTGAAGCCATCGGTGAGGCCGCGTCGTTCCGTATCGAGCCGCAATCGACGAGCGTCATCCGCGTGCCCGTCCTCGCGACGATGCCGTACCCCGTGGCGAGCGTCCCCGGGTCGAGGCCGAGCACGACAACCGTTCCCGGAACCGGGCCTGCCTGACCCCTTTCAGGTGTTGAGAGAGGCAAGTTCCTTGTCATCGATGTCGAAATTCGCGTAGACGTTCTGGACGTCGTCGTGTTCCTCGAGCGCTTCCATCAGCCTCACGAGCTGCTCGGCCTCTTTCCCCGCCACTTTGACGGTGTTCTGTGGGACCATCTGGAGTGCGGCGTGCTCGACGGCGATGCTCCTGTCTTCCACGGCCTTTTTCACGGCATCGAAGGTCTGCGGGGTGGTTGTGACGATGAACTCCGTCTCTTCGCTCTGCAGGTCGTCGGCGCCGGCGTCGAGTATGACCCCCAGGAGATCGTCTTCGGTGAGAGGTGTCTTTTGCCCCGCCCGGGGGATCGTGATGATTCCCTTCTTGTGGAACATCCAGCCCACGCTCCCAGATGTCCCCAGGTTGCCGTTGTTGCGGGAGAAGACATGTCGCATCTCGGAGACGGCCCTGTTGATGTTGTCGGTGACGACTTCGACAAGTATGGCAACGCCTCCGGGACCGTACCCCTCGTACGTCACCTCTTCATATGATACCCCGGGGAGCTCGCCCGTTCCTTTCTGAAGCGCCCGCTTAATGTTTTCTGCGGGCATATTCGAGGCTTTGGCGGTCTGTATCGCCAGGCGCAGACGGGGGTTCCCGTCGATGCTCCCACCGCCAGTCCGTGCGGCGATCGTGATTTCCTTGATGAGACGCGTGAAGAGGCGTCCCCGGGCGGCATCGGTCGCCCCCTTCTTCCTCTTGATCGTTGCCCACTTCGAGTGGCCTGACATTGTCGGTGTCTCCTTGCGCTCGTGTTACCGTAGGTCTTTGATTTTGAGTTGAGAGGGAGGATCCTGCGGCCGTGTCCCCCCGGGGGGGACCCAGTCGTNNTCTCCTCCACCGTGAATACACACGCGAGGTTCTTTCTCTCTCCCTGCACGCGGGGGAGCAGGTGCCCCAGCCCGAACCCGATGGCGTCGAACGTCGCCCCGTTCTGTCGTACCTTGAAACGGAGGTGGTTCTTGCCGACGATTCTTGGAGTCCCCATCACATCGAGCCCCCGCGCGATAAACGTGGGGCGGTTGTTCCCGGGTCCGAACGGTGCGAATTCCCTCAGTATCCTGATGAAGCGGGGGGTAAGGTCCGCGAGCGTGATCTCAACATCGATGCGGATCTCAGGGGTCTTCAGGTCTTCCGTCATGAGCTCGCCCACCGCCCTCTTGAATGCATCGCGGAATTCGTCCAGCCTCGAGAGCTCCACCGTGAGCCCGGCCGCGTACTTGTGCCCTCCGAACTGAATGATCGTGTCTTCGCACCGTTTGAGGGCCTGGTAGACATCGAACCCCGAGACGCTCCTCGCGGACCCCTTGGCCACCCCGTCGACCGTCGACATCATGATCGACGGCTTGTAGTATCTCTCCACCATGCGCGAGGCGACTATGCCGACGACCCCCGGGTGCCAGTGTTCCTGGTGCAGGACGATGGCGGAGTCGGTCGCGGTCTCGGCATAGTCGTCCGCCAGGCGCCGCGCTTCGGCAAACGTATCTTCGTCGATCTTCCTCCTGTTCCTGTTCTCTTCCTCAAGAACCTGCGCCATCTCGATGGCTTCGGCGGGGTCGGTGGAGGTGAGGAGCCTGACCGCCCTCATGGCGTCCCCCAGGCGTCCCACCGCGTTGATCCGGGGGGCGAGGACGAAGACGATCTGGCCGGTGGTGATCCCGCCGACTTTCATGCCGGCGCTTTCGATAAGCGCCTTGATCCCCGGGCGCGGAGAGGAATTAATGAGCTCCAGCCCGATCTTGCACATGACCCTGTTTTCGTCGACCAGGGGGACGATGTCGGCCGTGCTCGCCAGGGTCACAAAATCGAGATACTGGAGGACGTCCTTCTCGCGGCCGAGACGCCTGGCCAGTCCCTGGAGGAGCTTGAAGCCGACGCCGCAGCCGCAGAGACTCTTGAACGGGTAGGGGTCATTGGGCGTGATGGGGTCGAGCACGGCGTATCCCGGAGGGAGCACCGGGCCGGTCTCGTGGTGGTCGCAGATGATGACCTCCAGGCCCAGGTCCCGCGCATACTCAACCTGATCCACTGCGGTGATCCCGCAGTCCACAGCGAGGAAAATCTTGACGCCGTCCGCCCTGGCCTGGTCGATCCCCTGCCGGGAGATCCCGTACCCCTCCCTGATCCTGTCCGGGATGTAGTACTCGACGACGGCTCCGGCTTCTTTCAGGAACAGGTACAGCATCGCCGCCCCGTTCGTCCCGTCCACATCGTAGTCGCCGAAGACAAGGACCCGCTCCCCCGACTTCAGCGCTTCAACGATGCGTGTGACGGCTTTCTCCATACCCCCGAGAAGGAACGGGTCGTGGAGTAGCTCAAGCGAAGGGCGGAAATACGCCTTCGCCTTATCATAGTCATCGATCCCGCGATGGACAAGGACTCTGGCGATGGGCTCGGGGACATTGATCTCCCGGGAAAGGCGGGCGACAAGTCCGGCATCCTGAGTATCGACGATCGTCCACCGGTGCTCCCTGACGGTAGAATTCACACTGTCTCCCGGAACTGAATCCCGCGCTTCCGGACGGCAGTTGCGGCCGTCCGGAAAACGCGGTGCAGGTCTGTAAGCCGAATTCTGTCTTTTCCCCTCCCGGAGGGGGGGAAGAGGCAGCCATTTCTCTGGGCCTCGGATTGCTCCTCGGCTCTAGCGACCTACCCGAGAGTGTCGTCACGCCTTCGGCGTGACGGTGAGACGAGCAGCCTNNTCCGTTCCCCTCCCGCTTGGGCGGGAAGAGACCCCCGCTGTTCACGGGGCACCCTGCTCTGTGGAGTTCGGACTTTCCTCATGGCGCGTGAGCGCCACGCGGCTGCCCGACCTGCATCGTTGTTGTTTGTTGTTAGTTAATACTACACTTGTACCGGGATCTTTTCGTCGATCCCGAGATTGGCCAGCCGATCGGCCTCCCGGTTTTGTTCCCGGGGGATGTGTCTGATCGAGCACGGGAACGGCAGAGACTTCATCAGTTGTACCGCCCTGGCGTGATGAGGTTTCAATCCGCCGTCCTTCACGCGGTATTTGCCGTTCAGCTGGCGGACAATAAGTTCGCTGTCCGAGTGGATGATCATGCGCGCACATGTGAGCGACCGGGCCCGCTCGAGGAGCGTCTCCATCGCGGTGTATTCGGCGACGTTGTTCGTGCAGACGCCGATGTACCCGTGAAGCGAGATGATCGTGACCGATTTTTCGTCCCTCACAACGATGCCGATCCCAGCCTCGCCCGGGTTTCCCCGCGATGCCCCGTCGGTGAAGGCGTTCAATGTCATACGGGGGAGGTTTTCCCCACGGCGATCTCGTCCGAAACGATGATGCGCCCGCAGTGTTCGCACAGATAGATCTTGCTGTTCTGCCGTAACTCCAGCAGTTTCTGGGGCGGGACGCGCGCGAAGCAACCCCCGCAGGCTCCCCGGCGGACCGGGACGACGGCTTTCCCTTTCTTTGCCCGGCGGATCCGTTCGTACTGCGCCAGATCGCCTTTGGCGACCCTGTGAACGATCTTCTCACGTTCGTGCCGGAGCTTCCCCTCCTCTTCCTCCGTTGTCTTGGAGACCTCCGCCAGGGCCGAGCGTTTTTCCCCGAGGGCCCCTTCCAGCTCCCCCAGACTGACTTTGACTGTTTCAATGTCGCTGCGGGCGAGCGTTGCCTTCCCTTCGAGCATCTCCATCTCTTTTTCCAGCCGGACGATGGTGTCCTGGGCCGCGTCCATCTCCCGCGTCAGTGCGTCATATTCGCGGTTGTTGCGGACCTGGAATTGCTGCGTTTTGTATTTCTCGGCCTTCTCCCTGAGAGCAACGATCTCGCCGTCAGCATTGTCGCGTTGTGTGAAGGCTGTTCTCATTGTCGTCTCGAGAGCCGAGAGCTGGTCTTTCAGTGATGCTTCCTGCACCTCCAGCTCCCTGATGCGGCCGGGGAGGTCCCCCTTGAGTTCTTCCAGCTCATCGAGACTTGAATCGATCTGTTGCAGCGCAAACAGTTGCCGTAGCTTTGTTTCCAATGAACGCTCCTCGTTGATGATTACATGCTCCACCTGACCGGGTTCGTCGTTCCGGATGCGGCGCGTACGGGGATGGCCTCGCCGCGCCTGAGTATCTCCCGCCGCAGGCGTTTGACGATGGAGGCGACGACCGGAATCTCTGTTTCAAAATGTCCTGCATCCACGAGAGCGATACGTCCCTCCGCCTCATGGAAGCTATGGTAGCGCAGGTCGGCGGTGACGAACACTTCTGCGCCCGAGGCGATGGCATCGGAAAGCAGTTCGCTGCCGCTCCCGCCGCACAACGCGACACGGTGCACACTCTTCCGGGGACCGCCGCTCCAGCGCAGCGCCGGCGTGTTCAGCGCCCTGCGCACCGTTGTCAGAAACGATCTGAGCGGAACAGTGCGCTTGAGTGTGCCGACCGCCCCCATACCATACTCTCCCGCGGCGTTCTCGAGCGCATAGATGTCGTACGCGACCTCTTCGTACGGATGCGCTTCGGTCATGGCGCGGACGACGCTCCCTATGGCCCGGCTGGGCGCCACCATCTCCAGGCGTATTTCCGCTACGTGCTCCATTGTCCCTCTGCGGCCGAGGGCGGGATGAGAACCTGCCCCGCCGCGGAACGTCCCTGTTCCTTCCCCCCGGAAGGAACAACTCTCGTACTGGCCGATCACGCCGGCTCCCGCAGCCGCCATCGCGGCTGCGACCCGATCAGCGTGGGATGGGGGGACGTACGTCACAATCTTGTTCTGCAGTCTGAACGGGGTCTTCAGGAACCCCTCCGCGGTCACGTCAAGCGCTTCCGCGAGGGCGAAGCTCGTTCCCCCGCGGGTAAAATCGAGATTGGTGTGCGCCGAATACAGTGCCACACCTTTGCGCAGCAGGGCCCCGACGCATCGCTCCTGCCAGGTTCGCGTGGTCACGGACCGCAGGGGACGGAAGAGGAGGGGATGGTGGCTGATAATGAGACTGGCGCCGCGCCGGACGGCCTCCGTCACGATGTTTTCCGTAACGTCCAGCGCGACAAGTATCCCCCGGACACGTGCATCGGGGTCGCCTGTCTGGAGCCCCACGTTATCGCGCTCCCATGCGATATCCAGGGGGGCCCAGGCTTCCATGACCTCCTGTATCCCCCTCACCGTCACCGCGTCTTCACCCCTAAAAAATGAGTAGTCCCGCGATTGGGCGGGACTACGTTCGAACAGACTTCAAGACTGCAGAAATATGGTTCTTATCCGCGTATGGCCTGCGTTTGACCATGGGGTCCGTGCAGTCATTGAATCAACCACTCTTTCTCAATATACGGACAGCGGGACTGAAATGCAAGCCAACGGCCACGACGCCTGCGGCGCCGCTCTTAGGCGTGGCACCTCACCTACGCGGCCCCCGTTTCCCCGCCGGAGTGTGGTGGTGGCGCCTGTGGCGCCACAGGCGCCAGATCGAAGTCGAGATCGCGCAGACGGGCAATTTCCTTTTCCACGAGCCCGACGTTCCGGTCCATTTCCTCGACGAGGGAGCGCTCGCGGGGGGGGAGGGCCTGCCGCAGGAGTATGTCGGTGCTGATCTTGATCGCGGCCAGGGGGTTGTTGAATTCGTGGCACACTGCGACGATGAGCTCCTTAATCGCGTTCGTCCTGTTCTTTGCTATCAGGTCTGCCTTCACCCGCTCGGCGATTCGTTTCTTGAGGCGGACACGTTCGAGTATGTTGACGATCGTACGGGGGAGCACCGAATCGACCGCCTCGTCTTTGACCAGGTAGTCCTCCACGCCGAACTTCATCGCCTCGATTGCGAGCCGGAAATCCCTGTTCGATGTGAGGAAAATGATCGGGATATCGATGTTCTTTTCCCGGATCTGGCGGGTCACCTCAAGCCCGTTGTCCTCGGGGAGGTGGTAGTCCATCAGAATGAGGTCGATTTGAGGGTTCTTTCCGAGTACCTCCAGGGCTCCCCTGCCATTTTGTTTCCAGAGGATATCGAACTTTGTTCCCTGGTATTTTGAGAGGAGGTGCTGTGCGACGGCCATGTAGCTTGCGTCGTCGTCGACAAACAGGACCCTTATCGGGAGGGGGACAGACATGCTCCCAGTATAGCAATTCATCGAAAAACATGCAACCTGGCCTCCCACGTGGGATATCTGCAGGAGGAAGGGGGGTTTTCGAGTTGATTTTGTCCGATTCTTTNNTTGAGCGGAGAGCTTGCCAACGAAGGGTACGATGTGAAAGCCGCCGCGGACGGTGATGAGGCCATCGGTGAAGTGGAAAAGACCCCTTTCGACCTCGTGCTGCTCGACATCAAGATGCCGAGGATGAATGGATTCGAAGTCCTGAAGTTCATCAAGGAGAAGCACGCCAAGACCAAAGTGGTCATGCTGACCGGGTTCGCCGATCTCAAGAATGCAATCGAGTCGAAAAAGCTCGGGGCTGACGATTTCGTCAGCAAACCGTATGACCTCGTCGACCTGCTGACAACCATCGAGCGCGTCCTGAGCGAATGACGCTTCCTTCGGCATGGGAAAGAAATACAACCTCCTGATCGTCGACGACGAAGAACCCCTCAGGGTACTGCTTGAAAGCGAACTCTCCGAATCGGATGAATTCTCCGTCGATCTCGCCGCGGACGGCGGAGAGGCTATCAATGAAATCCAGGCGAAGGTCTACGATGTCGTGCTCCTCGACATCCGCATGCCCCGCGTGAACGGCATTGAAGTCCTCAAGTTCGTCCAGGAATACTCCCCCACCACGCAGGTCATCATACTCACCAACTACGCCGACATCAAAACCGCCATCGAGACGATCAAGATGGGGGCGTACGATTTTCTGGCGAAACCGTACGATATTGATGAACTCTTCAACACGATTCACCGCGCAATAGAGAGAAAGCAGCTTTTCATCGACAACAAGCTGATGAAGAGCGAGCTGACCAGGAAAGCGGGGAACTCCGAACTGATCGGCCAGGCACCCGTCTTCCTCAAGCTGATCCAGAGCGCCACCAGGTTCGCTGAAAGCGACTCATTTGTCCTCGTGCAGGGAGCGAGCGGGACGGGGAAGGAATTGATTGCGAGCCTGATCCACCGCAGGAGCCCGAGAAACAACCGTCCGTTCGTCGCCGTCANNCCCGACACGCTCCTGGAGAGCGAACTGTTCGGGCATGAAAAGGGGGCGTTTACAAATGCTGTCGCGACCAAGCAGGGGCTCGTCGAGGTTGCGAACGGGGGGACTCTCTTCCTTGACGAAGTAGGGGACATCAGTCCTGCGATACAGCCCAAGCTTCTCCGTTTCCTCGAAACCGGTGAATTCCGCCGGGTGGGGGCGACGAACCTTCTTACCGTGGACGTCCGTGTCGTGAGCGCGACCAACAAGGATCTCCGCGAGGAAGTGCGGGCGGGACGATTCCGCGAGGATCTCCTTTACCGCCTGAACGTGATCACTCTCCAGGTTCCGCTTCTCCGCGACCGGAAGGAGGACATCCCGATCCTGGCGGACTATTTCCTCCAGCGAAAGGCCAAGACGAAGAATGTCAAGAAGCTCTCCCCGTCCGCCCTGCGCGTGCTCATGGACTACGAATGGCCCGGAAACGTCCGGGAGCTCGAGCACGCGCTCGAGGGGGCGGTCCTCCTCTCCACGGGTGAGACGATCGAGGTGAACGACCTGGCGATGTACTTCCACCGGCCCGACCGGCTCTCCCGCCCGGACGAACCGGCTGCCGCAGGACCGGCGGGGGATTCCGGTTCGCTCGAGGACCTGGAACGCGAACATATCGAACGGATGCTCCGTCAGTACAGATACAGCCGGACGAAGACCGCCGATGCCCTCGGCATCAGCAAGAAGACGCTCTACCTGAAGATCAAGAGGTACGGACTGAAAGTGGAGGACTGAGCAGTCCGCTTCCCGTTGACTTTCACCCCTATTGTTCGTTCCTTTGTTGAAATTGTGAGCCCTCAGGCCCTGTGTTGCTTTTCGTGGACAGGGCTTTTTTCAATCTATGAGGCGGAATGCCGAAATTCCAGGGAATCGATTATCTCGGCCTCGACGGTCTCCTGAGCCCGGACGAACGACTGGTCCGCCAGACGGTCCGTGAATTTGTCGACGACAGAGTTCTCCCCGTCATTGAGCAAAACAACCGTGCCGGCACGTTCCCGATGGATCTGGTTCCGGCGATGGCGGAGATGGGCCTCTTCGGCTCGACGCTCCCCGCCGAGTACGGCTGCGCGGAGATGAACAACGTTGCGTACGGGCTGGTGATGCAGGAACTCGAACGGGGGGACAGCGGCATCAGGAGCTTCGCCTCCGTTCAGAGCGCACTGGTGATGTACCCGATATTCAAGTACGGTTCTCAGGAGCAGAAGAACCTCTGGCTCCCCGCTCTGGCACGGGGGGAGAAGATAGGATGTTTCGGATTGACCGAACCTGATTTCGGCTCGAACCCGGGGGGGATGATCACGCGGGCGGAGAAGACCTCCGGCGGCTACCTGCTCAACGGCGCCAAGATGTGGATCACAAACGGGTCCATTGCCGACGTGGCCGTGGTATGGGCGAAGCTCGGCGGATCCGTCCACGGGTTCCTCGTTGAGAAGGGGACCTCGGGGTTCAGCGCGCCGGAGATGAAGGGGAAGCATTCACTGCGGGCCTCCGTTACATCGGAACTGATCTTCGACAATGTGCGCCTTTCAGAACGGAGCATTCTCCCCGGGGGAGAGGGATTGAAACTCCCCCTCTCGTGCCTCAGCCAGGCGCGCTACGGGATCGCTTGGGGCGCCATCGGGGCCGCGATGGCCTGCTATGACGCGGCCCTCAACTATGCGAAAACGCGGATCCAGTTCGACAGGCCGATCGCCTCATTCCAGCTCACGCAGGCCAAGCTCGTTCACATGGTGACGGAGATTACGAAGGCGCAGCTTCTCTGCCTGCAGCTCGGGCGGCTGAAGGATTCAGACAGGGCGAGCTTCCAGCAGATTTCGCTTGCCAAGAGGAACAACGTCTTCCACGCCCTCGAGATTGCCCGGGACGCCCGGGGCATACTCGGTGCGAACGGAATTCTCGACGAGTACCCCGTGATGC
>PMDK01000023.1 GCA_003154425.1 Ignavibacteriota bacterium | reverse complement strand
TCTTCGGCCGCGCCTGGAGCGAGCCTGCGCTCATCCGGATGGCATACGCCTACGAGCAGGCGACGCGCAACCGCAGGGGTCCGAAGTTCCTGGCGACGGCGGACCTCACGCTGTAGCACTGCACACACCCCCGGTGGCGCGCAGGGACGCTACTTCTTCGCAAGGATGATCACCCGCTCGCAGCTTGAGAGGAGGCCGTCCAGTGCCCCGATGAGACGGGGAAAATTGTCGGCCGGAATGACCCCTTCCGTGAATTTGAGTTCGGCCTCCATCCGGAGGCCGTCCCCCGCCGGGCTGCACCGCACGGTGGCGGACATCCCCTTCGGCCCGCGTATGGTCGTATCCGACGGTGCCGCGTGGATCGCGTAGGCGCGCGGGACGTGGAGGCGCCATGTGACGGTGATCGTGAGCGGGTCGACCAGGACGAAATCGTTCGTCCTGGCGACAGAGAAGATCCCTTCGCGGAATCCGCGCAGCGCTTCGTTCGGGAGCTTGACGGTCAGGAATGCGTCGACGGCCGCGACCGTCCCCCTGGAGCGCCCGTTGTACGTCAGCCGGATCTCCGGGTCATCGAGCAGCGGTGAGCTGACGAGCGCGTCCACGCTGGTCAGACAGCGCGCCGTTGCGAGGGATTTCAGATGATCCTGGAGCTCGGTCCCCCGGAGGTCAAACATGTCATGCCGGTATTCCTCGGCCGGGCTCCCGCTGCATGAGTACACAAGACTGTCGTCCAGCTCCCCCTTTTCCGTGAGCGTAAAATCATGCCCTTCGCGTATGCGCGATTCCCCCCCTGACGCACCGGGGAGCGTCCTGTGTTCGCACACCTTCCCCCCCAGGAGCGGGACTGTGACCGATTTCAAGTACGAGGGGGTCTGATAGCGCGCCGGGACCGATCGATCGAAGTCGTACATCTTTTCCTCATTCCCCACCTTCACAAGGACGCCGATCCGGTCGAACCACCAGACCGAGGGGACCGACGGCTCATATGAGCCCTCCCTCTTGTCCCTGATCCACGCCACACGCACGTCCGCTTTCCATTCATGCAGTATCTTGTAGAAAATATATGAGAGGTCCGACGCGTCCCCGCGCTTTTTCGTGAACACCTCATCGATGTCTTCGGTGAGCGGATAGAGGGAGTTCACCGGTTTGAGGGCGATCGAATGCCGCAGTGCGGCATAGAGGCTGTCTGCAAGACGCATCGACAGCGGGGGCCTGTCTTCCTGGAACCCGAGCTCGACGATCCTCTTCCCTTTGACGCGCCCCGCATCGATGTAATCCGCGCAAAACTCCCCCGCGATGAAATTCCAATCCGTGGTCCTGCGATATCCGTTTTCCGCACGCGGGTTCACGACAAACGCGGTCATGAGCGACATATCGTCAAACGCGTACGTGTATGCTTCCTTCGGAATCCTGTTGAGGCTCTTCAGGCTCCAGAAGTACGTCTGCCCCGCGCCGTAGGACTTGCTCACCTGCGAGATCCGGGGCTCCCCCACGCGGTCTGCGGGGAAGCTGTACACGTTGATTTCATCATCCATGGGGAGCGTGATCGCGAGATTCGAGAAGAGGACGGGGACCCGGTCGTTGTAGTAGAATATGCCGCTCAGGGCACGCGCCAGGGGCTCGGTCAGCGTATACTCGATCTGCACGACATCACCCGGGGAGAGGTTCGGGACCTTGAACACCGCTTTCCGGGCCACGGGCTCGCCGTCACTGTTCTGTTCGGAGACGATGAGGCGGACGTCGGACCCGGGCATCGCCACCACCTCGCCGTCAGGCTTCTGTACACGGGCCCTGCAGGCGAACCCCGCCCTGATCTCATCGCCGAACCGCTCGGTATATTCGTATTCGAACGACCCGAACCTGCGGATCCCTGAATTGTTGAATACCTTGACCAGCAGGACGTTCGTCCGTGTCATCGTCACCCCCCTGAAGTCCACACCCCGCCAGGAAATATCCGCGGCGTTGATGCTGAGGGATTGTTCCTTCAAAATAATGACCGCATCCGAATTGCTGAATTTCTCCGGAGTGAGCTGGGCGCAGAATTTCACATCCGGCAGATTGCGGAGAAAATCTTCTGCGCGGCAGTGCACATATGACGAGAGTGCGAGCAACGCCAATATGACTGTTTTCAATCTCTAGTCCTTTCGAGGAAATTTGAATGTCTGTCCGAACCGCGCCTTCACCGTGCGCAGTTTTACAAGAAACGCGTCGCGCGTCCCGGGCGTGAACGGCCCCGGAGGAATCGTGTAGTCCATCGCCCAGCGGAATGGCCCGTTTCCGGCAGAGAGCTCGGGGATGTCCAGGGCGATAGCCACCCTCGCATATCCCGGGTACTGGTATGGAGCCCCGCGAAGCCGGCCGGGCTCTTCCTGGGGGAGAAGATTGTCGAACACTTTGTCGAACTGTACGTATGTGGCATTGTCGATCTCCACCAGTGAGTTGGGGATGTCACACGCGGCCTCGATCTCAAACACTCCGCCGGCAGTGTTCCAGCGGATGCGGGTGACCCTCAGGCGGTCGGCAAGCCCATCCCTGAGCCACTGATCGAGAGCCGATCGCATCTTCCCTTCATTCACCGACCGGGCAAGGAACTGGAAAGCGATGGCGTATTGCCCGGCAAGCCGGATCTTCAGATTTCCGGAGAGCGAGACCCCCCGTGAATGAAGCGTGCCGTTGAGCGAGAAGAGGTTCTCTTCCGACTCCGGGATGCCTGCCATCCGGGAGTGCCCTCTCTCCACGATGAGGGCACGGGCGTTCACAAGGTCGTCTGCCGTGACACCCGGGGTCCCCGATCCGTTGGTGCCGTCATACCAGTAGTCCTTTCCTCCGGAGCGGAAGTGGGCGATCATATGATTGAACTGTGACACGGGGAGTGATTCCGAGACCTCGTAGCTCCTCCCCCGGTAGCAGAGTGCGGGGTGGGCGTCCAGCCCGAGTGCGCGCGCCATGCTCACGATGAGGCAGGTATAGTCCTTGCAGTCGCCGAACTTCTTCGCAAGGACATCCGGCGCCCGGTTGGGTATGAATTCACCGCGGGCCAGGTAGACCTGTTCGTAGCGAAGGGCCGTCTGGCAGTACTCCGCGATCGCGTTCATCTTTTCCACGTCGCTCATGCCGGGCCGTGTTATCCGCCCGGCTTCAGCGGTGATCCGGGCGTCGGGAAGGAGACGGTCTCCGATCAGGTCGAGGTACCAATCCCCGAACGCCTTCCAGGAGGCGGGCCCCCGGGCGGGGTCGACGGCGATGACGCGGGGCTCATCGTTGGACTTCGCGAAGACGCTCCGCCTCCCTCGCGCNNTTGAGCACATGGTACAGGAGCGTATCGGGAAAGGGGACTTCAAACGTGCATTTCACGGACGCCGGGGAGGGGCCGGATTCGCCGAGCGTGAATGAGATTCCGAGCTGGGGAAGGAGGAGGTCGTATTCACACCCCACCTCGATCAGGTCACCCGGGCGCGGGACCTGTTTCACTTTGACGAACCTGAGGGATTGCTCTGCGATCACGCGGCTGTTGCTGAGCGAAAAGTTCCCGAGGTCCCCCATGCCGTACGACTCGAGAGATCCGTCGGCGTGTATGACACGCGCTTCAAACGCCACGAGCCGCTCCACCGATCCGTCAAAGGCATCAAGCTCTTCTTCGGTCCCGTGCGATCCCACGCGGACGATCGTGTGGGTCCGCGACGTGAGGCCGCCGGTGGGGGTGAAACGGTAGACACGCTCGAAGAGGAGCGTGCGGTTCTCTTCACCGCCGGTGGTGGCGGACGCCACCGGGGGCTCGGACGTCAGCAAACGGTGGCTCGCGCAGCCACCCAGAATCAGCCCGGAGAGGAGCACTGCAAATACAACGACAGCCGCATAAAGAGATTTTTCGGTCATGGTCTGATCTGTTATTCCTGTGCTGAGCGCGGAGAGTATGGAGACCGGAGAAGGGGGGGGTGGGCTGTTCTCCGGCTTCTGTACGCCGGAACTACGTGATATTGTAAAGAGAACAGCCCCATACGTGGGTGCACATAGTATACGCATTGCGGACCACGAGGAGCGTGCCGGATATCACAATCAAGGGGTCATATCTGTGACTCCTGTGGGGGAGACCACCTACCGTTTGAGCCTCTCATACACCTCTCGTTCCCCCAGAACGACCGGTATCTGGTGCTTCTCCGCTTCCGTCCGGTCCTCTGCAATGAGCCGGAGGTATTCCTCGGATCCTTTGTGCGTGAAGAGCTCCGCCACCGGGTTGTAGATGCACTTCACGATTTG
>PMDK01000282.1 GCA_003154425.1 Ignavibacteriota bacterium | reverse complement strand
TGATGTCCAGGATCTTGTATTTCAGCAGTCCCGCCGGGACCTTGATATCCACCGTGTCGCCTTTGACCTTCCCCAGAAGCGCTTTCCCGATGGGGGAAGTGACGGAAATCTTGTTCGCTTCGAATTTCGATTCCTCCGGTGAGACGAGGAGGTACTCGTGAAGCTNNGGAGGTCGCGCGCCTCGATGATCTTGGCGCGGGAGAGGGTCTGTTCGAGTTTTGCGATCTTCAACTCGAGGTGCTGCTGCTCCTCCTTTGCCGCGTCATACTCCGCGTTCTCAGAGAGGTCGCCGTGCCCGCGCGCGTCCGCAATCTTCATCGCCACGGATTTTCGTCCGTTCGTTTTCAACTCCCGGAGCTCGTGTTCGATCTCGACAAGCCGCTCGCGAGTCAGATATACCGCTTCCGGAAGCCCGTTCGCCATCATGATGCACCCCCGCCTGAAGAAAAGGACAAAAAGAATAGCCATCATCCGCGGTTACGAATGGTGGCTACCCGTCGATACCCGTTGTATCAACTACCTGTAAAGTACAACAGCGCCGGTGACAAAAGCAAGCGGAAAATGCTCATTCCTCTTTCGTCCGTGGATCGACGAGAATCAGATGCCCCATTTTGTCCCGTTTCGTGCGGAGATACCTGCCATTGATCTCGTTCGGGTCAATTTCCAGCGGGACCCGTTCGACGATGTCGAGGCCGTATCCGTTGAGCCCGACCACTTTCTTGGGATTGTTGGTCATCAGACGCATTTTCCGCACGCCCAGGTCCCTGAGAATCTGCGCACCGATTCCGTAGTCGCGGAGGTCGGCGCGGAACCCCAGCTTTGCGTTGGCCTCGACGGTATCAAGCCCCTCATCCTGCAGGCGGTAGGCTCTCAGCTTGTTCACGAGTCCGATACCCCTCCCCTCCTGCCTCATATACAAAACGACGCCGCGACCGGCTTTCTCCACCATGAGCAGGGCGGCGATGAGCTGTTCATTGCAGTCGCACCGGAGCGACCCGAAGATATCGCCGGTCAGGCATTCGGAGTGCACACGTACCAGGGTGGGGACGTCCGGGAGAATTTCCCCCTTCACAAGCGCGATGTGTTCCTTGCTGTCGGTCTGGCTCCTGTACAGGGAGATATCGAACGTTCCGTATTTCGACGGAAGATGCGTCGTGACGATCCGCTCAATGAGTTTCTCCCGGGTCATCCGGTATTCGATAAGATCGCGCACCGTGACGATCGCCATGGAGAACTCCCGCGCGATCTTGATGAGGTCCGGGACGCGCGCCATTGTCCCGTCGTCGTTCATGATCTCGCACAGGGCGCCCACGGGGGTGAGTCCCGCCAGCGTGCAAAGGTCGATGACTGCCTCGGTGTGCCCGGTGCGGCGCAGGACGCCGCCATCCATGGCCCGGAGCGGAAAGATGTGCCCGGGTCGGGCGAGGTCGGCCGGCGTTGTTCCGGGAGCCGCCAGTGCGCGGACGGTCGCCGCCCTGTCGGCGGCGGAGACGCCCGTCGTCGTCCCGTGCGTGAAATCGACGGAGACGGTGAAGGGGGTCTCGTGGAGGGACGTATTGCTGTCCACCATGAGTTCGAGCCCCAGCTCCTTCGCCCGTCCGGCCGTGAGCGGGGCACAGATGATACCGCGGCCGTGCGTCGCGAAGAAATTCATGACTCCGGCGTCCACGAACTCCGCGGCGCAAACGAAGTCACCTTCGTTCTCGCGGTCCACGTCGTCCACCACGATGATCGTCGCGCCCCTGCGGATCTCACGGACGGCTTCCTCGATATCGCTGAAGCCTTCCGGACGGTCGGCGATCTGTGACCCGGTGCGCTCCTCCCCGCCGGGGGGCCGGTTTGTCACTTTATCTCTTTCACGTCTTTCGTCTCGCCGGCTCCCTCGCTGACAATGGAGGTGATCGACGACCTTTCGAATTTCATTTTCACATTATCCGCAACCTGGACGAGAACGGTCTTTTCGTCGATGCCGGCGATAGTTCCGTACATGCCGCCGGCCGTGACGACCTTGTCCCCCTTCTTCAGCGCATCGAGAAGCTTCTGGCGGTCTTTCTGCCGCTTCTGCTGCGGGCGGAGAATCATGAAATAGAAAATCCCGATAACAACGGCGAACATGAGCATCGTGTACGGGACCTGCCCTGCGTTGTCTCCCGGCTGGCCCATGAACAAAAGCACGTGTGCTGTCATCACTTCTTCCTCCGGTTCGATGTCTTGAGGTTTACTGGTTTGTGTCCGCCGGTCCGGCGGACAATGTTTTGACTGTCGCATCCTTCCATGCTGTGAAGTTCCGGCCGAGGATCGCTTCCCGCGCCTCGGAGAGCAGCCAGAGATAAAACGTGAGGTTGTGCATCGACGCAAGCTGGAGTGCGAGAATTTCGCCGGCTTTGAACAGGTGCCTGAGATATGCGCGCGTGAAATTCCTGCAGCCGTAGCAGGTGCACTCCGGATCCACGGGGGTGAAATCCCCGGCGTGCGCCGCGTTCCGCATGTTCAGCCTTCCATGCCGGGTGAACAGGACGGCATTCCTCCCGTTGCGGGTCGGCAGTACGCAGTCGAACATGTCGACACCCCGCGCAATCGCCTCCAGCATGTTCCGGGGCGTGCCGACTCCCATAAGGTACCTGGGACGGTCCGGCGGGAGTACTGCGGTGCAGACCTCGGTCATTCTGTACATCGTCTCTTCAGGCTCCCCTACCGAGAGGCCGCCGATGGCGTATCCGTCAAAATCCATCCCGGAGAGCTCGCGTGCCGACTCCTCGCGGAGATGCGCGTACGTGCTCCCCTGAACTATGCCGAAGAGGCTCTGGCCGATCCCGTATCTCGGAGAAGTCTGTTCCTTCCGTGTGCGGCACCGGAGAGCCCACCGGAGCGTCATGTCGCTCGATTGCCGGGCATACGGTTCGTCGCACGGGAACGGCGCGCACTCGTCGAGAGCCATCATGATGTCGGACCCGAGCGAACGTTCGATATCGATCACCCCTTCCGGGGTGAATAAATGCTCTGATCCGTCGATATGCGACCTGAACCGGACCCCCTCTTCCTCGATCCGCCTGAGCGCAGTGAGGCTGAAGACCTGGTACCCGCCGCTGTCGGTCAGCACCGGTTTCTGCCACCCGATGAACCTGTGGAGTCCGCCGGCCTTCTCTATGAGCCCTATCCCGGGGCGGAGGTACAGATGATAGGCGTTTCCGAGTATGATCCGGGCGCCGAGTTCATCGAGCTCCCGCTGCTCGACTGCTTTCACGGTCCCCTGAGTCCCCACGGGCATAAATACGGGGGTCGGGATCTCCCCCCGCCCGGTGATGAGCACGCCGGCCCGTGCGCTTCCCTCCGTCTGTACAATCGAGAACTTCAAGGCTCTAAGGTAGGCATTCGGGCGTGGAAAATCAACGCGCCCGATGGAGGAAAGGGACGAGTTGTGAGAGGGCCGCCGGAATCGCGCCGGCGATATCCGTGGCAATGAGGCTGCGCATTCCAATACGATCTGCTGCAATGTCACCCGCGAGCCCGTGAACGAACACGCCTGCATAGGCCGCACGTTCAGGCGGAGTCCCCTGCGCCAGGATCCCGGCGACGAGCCCGGTCAGCACGTCACCGCTGCCGATCGTTGCCATCCCCGGATTGCCTGTGGAGTTCACGAAAACGGCTCCGTCCCGGTCCGCAGTGACCGTAGGAGCACCCTTCAGAACCACGACCGAGGCAAACCGCCGGGCGGCGTCGCACGCGGCACCGACACGGAACCTGTCGGCTTCCGCCGCATCTCCTCCCGCGAGCGAGGCAAATTCCCCGGTATGAGGCGTGAGGATGACCGGAGATTTTCTCTTCTTCAGGAGCGACGAGTGCCCTTTCAGGGCGAACAGTGCATCGGCATCAACGACGAACGGCTTGTCCACAGTCCGGAGAAGCTCCCGTACGAACGCCATTGTCTCTCCATCCCGTGAGAGCCCCGGGCCGAGCGCGACAGCATCCGCCCACTCCCCCCTCGACTGCACCTCGCTCAAAGCTCCCAGGCCAATCGATCCTCCCGTCGTTTCGATGACAGGAGCCAGGATGATTTCCGTCACCCTTCGTGCAAGCGCCTGATGAATGGATGCGGGGAAGGCAAGCACGACCGCTCCCGCACCCGAGCGGAGGGCAGCGTGAGCGGTCATAAGGGGAGCCCCCGTGAATGAACGCGATCCGGCGACGACGAGAACCTTCCCTGCGCTGTACTTGTTGGCGTTTCGGGGACGGGGAGGGAGCACTCGAGCGACGTCTTCCTCCAGGACGCGGAATACCGGGTTCCGCCCTGCGCGCAGGAGAGCGGGCGGGATGCTGATATCTGCAACGCGCACGGTGCCGCTCCGATCGCAGCCCTGGCCCACGTAGTGACCGATTTTCGCAAGCCCCATCGCCACCGTGAGGTTCGCCTTCACCGCGGCATTCCCCACCGAGCCCGTGGAGGCATCGACTCCGGACGGGATGTCGACCGATGCCACGAATGCACGGCTGTCGTTTATCCATGAGACCGCCGCCAGCTCTCTCCCGGCAAGATCCCCGGAAAACCCTGTTCCGAAGATCGCATCGACCACGATATCCGGCTTTCCGGGGAGCGGGGATCGTTCCTTTCCCCCGTACTCCATGATGCGCAGGCCCGATGAACGGAGACGGCTCACGCGGACCGCTGCGTCGAGGTTGGTTTTCGCATCCCCCCTGATGGACCCGCGTCCCGAGAGCAACACGGCGACGACCTCCCCTCCCCTGTTTGCAATGTGGCGGGCGATAACGAACCCGTCGCCGCCGTTGTTCCCCTTCCCGCAGACCACGACGATCCTCCTCGCTTCAAGCCCTCCGGCCGCCCGTTCAAGCTCATCGACGAACGCACGCCCCGCGTTCTCCATGAGGATGAGCCCCGGGATGCCGAGCGATGTGATCGCCCTCCGGTCGAATCCCCTCATGAGCTCAGCGGTCGCAAGCAATTGCATTGGAATGATCCTGGATTAACCGTGAAAACGCCTAGAAACAGCGGGCGCCGAGGCCGAGGAGTATCGAAGGAAAAACGCCGAAACCGGTCAGTGCGATCGCCGCGATGATAACCGCCGCAAGTCCCAGCGGCCGGGCGGCGGGGGACACCCCCCCGGGGTTGTCGTTGAAGTACATGACGACCACCAGCCGGAGATAGTAATATGCGGAGACAACGCTCATGAGCACTCCCACGATCGCCAGCCACGTGTAATGCGCCTCCACAGCCCCGGCAAACACGTAGTACTTGCCGAAGAACCCGGCCAGCGGAGGCACGCCGGCAAGGGAGAACATGAACACGGCACTCAGAGCGGCCACCAGAGGAGACCGGCGGGAGAGGCCTGCGCATTCGTCGAATGTCAGCATGCTCCCGTCAACCTTCTCGAGCAGCGACACCACGCCGAAGGCACCCGCGTTCATCATCGTATAGGTCATGAGATAGAACAGAACGCCGTTGCTCCCGGCGGGATTTGCCGCAACGACACCTGAAAGGATGTACCCGGCATGGGCGATGCTCGAGTATGCGAGCATCCTCTTGACGCTTGTCTGTGCCAGGGCGATGATGTTCCCGGCAACCATCGACGTCGCGGCCACCACGGCAAGCACATCTCGGAGCGCCGGCTGAGCGATGAGAACGGGCGGCGCGAAGATGATGAGGAATCCCGAAAACGCCGCGGCCTTCCCCCCCGTCGACATGAATGCGGTCACCGTGGTGGGCGCACCTTCATACACGTCTGGCACCCACATGTGAAACGGGACAGAGCCGACTTTGAACATGAGTCCGATCATCAGCAACGCGAGACCTGCCAGCAGCAGGAGCGGTTGATGGAGCCCTCCTGTCCTCGCGGGAAAGCCTGCGAGGGAGGTCGAGCCGGTGGCGCCGTACACGAGGGCGATCCCGTAGAGCAGGAACCCGGTCGCAAACGCCCCGAGAAGGAAGTACTTGAGCGCAGCCTCATTGCTTGTCATCCTCCCCCGCGCGAACCCGGCCAAAATGTAGAAGGAGAGCGACATCAGCTCGAGGCCGAGAAAAAAGACAACCAGGTCCCACGCGGACGCCATGAGGATCATCCCCGACACGGCAAACAGGATCAGGGCGTAGTATTCCCCCCGCTCGGGGATCATTTCATCGATATACGACATCGAAAGAAGAACGCTCAACAGCCCCGAAACGCAGAACACGAGCGTCAAATAGGAGGTGAATGCCCCGGTCCTGACCATCCCCCCGAAAGCGGCGGACGCCGCCGGATCGCCGAGTGCGGGGAGCGAGAACGCGATCGCCGCCGCCAGCCCCGCAACGGCCAGGACCGGACTCAGGCTCCGGCCCCTTTTCACAACGGAATCAGCGAGGACCGCAACGATCCCGGTGCCCGCGACGATAAGCAGCGGTGCGATTGCACTGAGATCTCTCATCGACGGGTTCATCGACGGTCTCCCGGCTGCGCGCCGTGTCCCGGCTCGATCGCCGCCCCCGCATACGACCCCCGGCGGGTCTCCTCGATCCTGTGTATGAGCTGCTTCGTCGAGGCAGCGCTCTTTGCAAGAAACGTTCCGGGGTATACGCCGATCCACACGATGAAGAGCACGATGGGGACGAGCACCGCGATCTCGCGGACGTTCAGGTCCGTGAGTGCCTGATTCTCCGGACGCTCGTTCTTCCCAAAGAAGATCCGCTGGTAGCTCCAGAGCAGATAGACTGCGGCGAGCACGACGCCGCTCGAGGCGGCGATGGCGTACCACGGACTCCCCAGGAATGCCGAGCGGAACGACCCGAGGAGTATCAGGAATTCCCCGACGAAGCCGTTCAACCCGGGGAGCCCGATGGAGGAGAGCATCACGATCATGAAGAACGCAGCGTACACGGGCATCGGTCGTGCCAGGCCGCCGAAGTCCTTGATCAGCCTCGTGTGCCTCCTGTCGTAGATCATCCCCACGAGGAGAAAGAGCGCGCCGGTGGAAAGGCCGTGGTTGATCATCTGAATGACGCTCCCCTGCATCCCTTCCTCCGTGAGCGCGAATATGCCGAGAACCACGAACCCCAGGTGGCTCACGGACGAATAGGCGACGAGTTTTTTTATGTCAGGCTGCACCATCGACACAAGTGCGCCGTAAATGATGCCGACGATCCCGAGGCCGGCCAGGTACGGGAGGAACCGGAACGTCGCATAGGGGAACAGCGGGAGGCAGAATCGGATCAGGCCGTAGGTGCCCATCTTCAGGAGCACGCCGGCCAGTATGACGCTGCCGGCGGTGGGAGCCTGGACATGGGCATCAGGGAGCCAGGTGTGGAGCGGGAATATCGGGACCTTGATCGCAAAACTTAACGTGAACGCCAGAAACATCCAGATCTGGATCCCCATCGGGATGCCGGGTGCAATTGCGTACAGCCGGAGAAGATCCGTGGTAAATGCCCCCCCGGGAAGCGAGGCGGCATACGAGCCGAGCCAGATAATCGCCACGAGCATCAGGAGGCTTCCGGCCATCGTGTAGAGGAAGAACTTGATCGCCGCATAGATCCGTTCCTGACCTCCCCAGATGCCGATGATGAAATACATCGGGACCAGCATGAACTCCCAGAAGACGTAGAAAAGGAAAAGATCGAGCGCCATGAACACTCCGAGTGTTCCTGCTTCCAGGAGGAGCATCAATGCGACATACCCCTTGAGGCGGGCGGTGACGGACTCCCACGATGCGAGGAGCGCGATCGGCGTCAGAAATGTTGTGAGAACGATGAGCAAAAGCGAGATCCCGTCGATACCGACGTTGTAGGAGACATTGAGTGTCGGTATCCAGGGGATGATCTCGACGCACTGCATGTCCCCCCGGGCGCCGTCGAACAGCAGGAAGAGCCACACCGACAGTCCGAGCGCCAGGAGCGAAAATAGCAGTCCCACGGTCTTGATGAGCCGGGAGGCGTCTCTTCCCAGCAATGCGACGACCAGCGCTCCAGCCATCGGCGTGAAGAGTATCAGACTCAGGATATGCTGTTCCATGGACCCCGGTGTCAGTTCATCTGGCCAGAAGCCATCCCACGATCAGGACGACTCCTGCAAGGAATACGAGGACATAGTTCTGGACAACCCCCGTCTGAATAAGGCGCAGACCCCTGCCCGCTGCCGCCGCGATCTGGCCGGCCCCGTTGACGACGCGGTCGATCACCGAGACGTCTATCCCCTTCCACAGGAGCAGTTCCGATCCCCTGAGTGCGGGAGTCACCACTGCGCCCTCGTAGAATTCATCGACGTAGTATTTGTTGAGAAGCACCCGGTAGACGCCGGGCGCCCTCCGGACGAGAAGACCGGGGATCTCTTTCCTCCGCAGGTACCACACGCGGGCAATGTACCACCCGGCCAGTGCCACGGCCACGGAAAGGCCCATGAGCACATATTCGGCGGTCTCCCGGAGCGGTGCGGCGGGTGAAAGTTTGTCCCCGGCGGGTGCGAAGACAGGTTCAAGCCACTGTTCGAAGGCGTTCCCGCCTCCGAGGCTGTGCGGGATCCCGGCAAAGCCGCCGACGGCGGAGAGGAGGGCGAGGGCGAGGAGGGGGAGAGTCATCGTCGCCGGTGCTTCGTGCGGATGAACTCCCTTGTCCCATCGGGGTTCCCCCTGGAACGTGAGGGCGACCAGCCGGAACATGTACAGGGCGGTGAGCCCGGCACCGGCAAAACCCGCAAGCCACAGCACCCATGAGCCGCGGTAAAAAGCGTCCCAGAGGATTTCGTCCTTGCTGAAGAAACCGGAGAGCGGGGGGATCCCGGCAATCGCGATCGCGCCGACAAGGAATGCGCGGTACGTGACAGGGAGGCTTTTCGCCAGTCCCCCCATCTTCCGGATGTCCTGTTCACCGTTCATCGCGTGTATCACCGCTCCCGAACCGAGGAAGAGGAGCGCCTTGANNTTGATGTCATTCTGCACGAGGCCGATCGTGGCTGCGAAGAGCGCGGTGGCGGCCCCCACCGAGGCGACGACACCCATGGAAACCGGGGCGAGCGCGTAGAGGACGGAGCAGCGGGCCACCATGTACACGCCCGCCGTCACCATTGTGGCGGCGTGTATCAGTGCGCTCACCGGCGTCGGTCCGGCCATCGCGTCCGGGAGCCACACGAACAGCGGGATCTGCGCGGATTTGCCCGTCGCCCCGAGGAAGAGTGCGAGCGTGATCCAGAGTACCGCCGGCGTGCCGACGCTCATCGTGGCGGCCTGGGTGAAGACGGTCTGGAACCGGAGCGAACCGAATGTCACGTAGATGAGGAACATGCCGGTCAGAAACCCGAAGTCGCCGATCCGGTTGACGATGAACGCCTTCTTCGCCGCGTCACCCGTTGTCCCTTTTTCGAACTTCCTGTCGTACCAGAACCCTATCAGGAGGTACGAGCAGAGCCCGACTCCCTCCCAGCCCAGGAACATCAGCAGAAAATTGTCCGCCAGGATGAGCGTAAGCATCGAGAAGATGAACAGATTGAGATACGCAAAAAACCGCCAGAACCCCGGGTCCCCGTGCATGTATCCGGCCGAATAGACATGGATCAGGAATCCCACACCTGTCACGATCAGCATCATAACGACGGAGAGCTGGTCCAGCTGGAATGCAACATCGGCACGGAAACCGCCGGCGACGATCCAGGGGAAGAGGTCGAGCCTGAGTGTCCGCTGTCCGGGCGGGAGGCCGAGCATCTGGAATAAACTCACGCAGGCGATCACGAATCCCGCACCCACGGCGGCGCAGCCGACGGCGGCGACTATCCCCTCGTTTCTGATCTTTCTCCCGGCCAGTCCGTTGAAGAGGAACCCGAGGAGGGGGAAGAGAACCGCGTAGCCTGTCAATTGCACTGGCATAAGGCGCCGGTCACCACTTCAGGATGTTGATCTTGTCGATGTCCACCGTCTGCCTGTTGCGGTAGATTGCGATGACGATCGCAAGGCCGACGGCCGCCTCAGAGGCAGCCACCGCCATGGCGAAAAACACGAGCACCTGGCCGGTGATCGAGCCGAGAAATGAGGAGAAGGCGATGAGCGTCAGGTTGACGGAATTGAGCATCAGCTCGATGCACATGAACACCACGATCGCGTTCCGCCGGGTGAGCACCCCCGCCGTCCCGACGACAAACAGGACCGCGCTCAGACAGAGATAATACGAAAGGGGGATATCCATGACCGGTTCAGCCTTTCTTCTTTGCGAGCACCACTGCTCCGAGAATCGACACCAGGAGGAGGAGCGATGTGATTTCGAACGGGAGGAGGAATGCTCCAAAGAGCGCCCCCCCCATGCTCTCGACGGTTCCGAGCGACTCCGCCGCGGGGGGGAGCGTCGTCCCTTCGGCGGGCGTGCCCGACAGGACGAACACATAGACGATCTCCGAGAGGAGTCCCGCCGCCAGGACGATGGCGACCCACGTCCTGATGGCGATCCGCGTATGGACGCGCGCCTCCTCTCCCAGGTTCAGCAGCATGATCACGAAGACAACAAGCACCATGATTGCCCCTGTATAGACGACGATCTGCAGGACGGCGAGGAGCTGCGCGCGCAACAGGAGGTAGAGTGCGGCAAGAGCGAAGAAATTCGCGATGAGGTAGATGGCGCTCACCAGGGGGCTGCGCTGCAGCACCATGAGGACGGCGGTTGTCACCGCGAATGCTGCGAGGAAGAAGAAGACGAGGGATTCCACTGTTTCGGGCGGATCAGAGAATCAACGATGGTGGAGAAACATACATTTTTATTTGCCGAGAATCAAAGGCGCACTCAATAGAAATAGTAGTGCATCCCGACCTGCGGAAGCGGGAGGACGTTGCCATCCGAGAAAAATGTGAAGAGGAGCTCCCCTGAGATATGGAAGCCCCCCTGTATGGGAACCTCCGCTCCGATCCCGACGCCAACCCGGCCGGGAGCGTCGATTTCGTTCCCCTTCCTGTCGCCGGAGTAGTAGTATCCCACTCCCCCCGCCGCGAAGAAGCGCACTCCCGCCCCCCTGATGAAATCGTACTGCAGCTCGGCCCCGAAAGCGTACGAAGTCTGGTTGTCCACCTTTATTATGCCGCCGATGAGCTGGTAGCTGACATATCCCGGAAAATGCTGCCGGAAGCTGAGCCCGATCCCGGAGGCCGCGCCGACCGCCAGTCCGAGGCCGTACACGTTTTCCCGCAGGCCTCCCTCGCGGCCCCGCTCGGGGAGGACCGCCTGGGGTCGGGCCGGGATCGCGTACAACACGACGAGGAGTACCGTTGCTGCAAAGCGTAGTCGGTTCATGGGTTGGTCATCCTTCCTTCGCCCACCGGAAGATCTCGGCGAGCTTTGGGCTCTTGCCCGTTGAGAGGATTGCGATGCGGAAAATCCGCCCAGCAGCCACCATCGCAAAGAAAATGGAGACGACCATCAGGAGGATCGTCGCCAGGATTTCCCACGGCGAGGGCATCTGAATCGGAATCCGGAGCGCCATCATCGTTGGAGTCAAAAACGGGATGAACGTGAGCACCCTGAGCCATGTCGCATCGGGGTTCTGCATGGCGGGGAATGCGAGCGCGATGGGAAGGACAAGGATCATCACGAGATATGATGTCACCTGCTGTGCCTCCTGCTCCGTCGTGAGTGGTGATCCCGCTCCTATGAACACCGCCGCGTAGAAGAGGTAGCCGAGGACGAAATACAGGATGAGCAGCGCGGCGATTCCCGGCGTGACGAGGGTGACGCCGAACGAGAGGGTCGCGACGGCACCCATCAAAGCCCAGAATCCGATCTGCGTGAAGCCCAGGGCGCTCAGACCGAGCACCTTTCCCGCCATCAGTTCGGTCGAGGAACAGGAAGAGACGAGAACCTCGACGATCCGGTTCGATTTCTCCTCGAGAATGCTCCGGACCAGGAGCTGGCCGGAGGTGACGATCAGGAGAAAGAGCATAAACAGGAAGACGTACGCGGTGAAGAACACCTGGAGGAACCCCGAGTCCTCCTTCTCCCCCGTCTTGGAGAGTTTCACCTGCTTCATGTCGACTTTCACGTTCAGGGCACGGATAACGGACGTATCGAGCCCCATCGAAAGTCCCTTCCGTTCGGAGAGCACGATCCTGAGGGCCTGCTGGAGATTCTCGACCAGTGGAATGTCGCCGACGGACTTCGACCGGTACTCGACGGCCGAATCGGCCTCAGGCGACGGACCGAGAAGACAGTATCCCTCGATATCCCCGGCTCCCGTCTGCCTGTCGGCCTCTGCAGCGGAGGATTGCAGGTCGACGGCGGCCCCGACCGCCAGCGGCCTGATCACGTAATTCGGACGGCCGTCCGCCAGGCGGTACCGCGCCTGGACGAGATCGGCCAGCGGCCCGACGATCACGCCGCTCGGGTCGATGACCCCGATGATCTTCGTCCTCGTATCCGCCTGGGTGATCAGGAGCGTGGGGACGACGCCCAGCCCCACCATCAACACCGGCGTCAGGAACAGCCCGATGAGGAACGCCTTGCTTTTCACCTTTTCCAGGTACTCCCAGCGGGCGACCGAGACGACTTTCGTCATCATGGGGCCTCCGGCGGGGGCGCGGCACCGGCGTTCGAATCACCCACGGTCTGGATGAATATCGACTGGAGTGAGGGTTCGACGAGCTCGAATTTCGTGATGTCGATTTTTCCGTTCATCTCCCCGATCAGCGCCTGGACGTTTGCCCCGGGGGCAAGCTCGAGCTCCGCCGCGTTTCCGTACAGGAGGGCGCGCCGCACGTCCGGGAGCCCGCTCATGAACGCGCCGTCCCCCGAGAACTCCACGTGGAGCGAGTTCGTGCCGTACCTTCGTTTCACATCCCGCACGGTCCCGCCGAGGACGACACGCCCCCTGTTGATGAGGCAGAGTGTGTCGCTCAGCCGCTCGGCCTGGTCCATCTGGTGCGTCGAGAAGACGACCGTCTTCCCCGCGGCCCGGAGCTCATGGAAGATGTCCTTGAAGATGATCTGATTGACCGGATCGAGTCCCGAAAAAGGTTCGTCGAGTATCACGATGGACGGATCGTGTATGATCGCACAGATGAACTGCACCTTCTGCTGGTTCCCCTTCGAGAGTTCTTCCACTTTCCTGTCGCGGAACTCCTCGAGTGAGAACCTGGCGAGCCAGCGCAGCGCCTCCCCTTTTGCTGCGCCCCGCTTCATCCCGCGCAGCACCGCAAAATACATGATTGTGTCAAGGAGCTTGCTTTTCCTGTAGAGCCCGCGTTCCTCGGGCAGATAGCCGATGTGGTCCCGAACCTCCCCCGAAAACGGCTTCCCGTCGTAGGTCACGGTCCCCCCGTCGGGGACGAGGATGTTGAGTATCATGCGGATCGTCGTCGTCTTGCCGGCGCCGTTGGGCCCGAGGAGGCCGAACACCTCTCCGTTCCCGGCGTTGAAAGAGACGCCGTCCACCGCGACGAGTGTGGCGAATTCCTTCCGGAGGTCGGTGACGTTCAGCATGAGGGGATTGCTCTCGAGTGAGTTCTCAACCTGATCTCAACCTGATCTCAACCTGCTCTCTATGGGGTAAGCCGGTAGATCATCCGCGGGAATGGGATCGCCTCACGCAGATGCTCCAGCCCGCAAATCCATGAGACGGTCCGTTCCACTCCGAGGCCGAAACCCGAATGGGGCACAGACCCGTACCGCCTGAGGTCGATGTACCACTCGAAGGCCTCCCGGGGAAGGTTCTGTTCCTTGATCCGTTCAAGCAGAGCGCCGAGGTCGTCTTCTCTCTGGCTCCCACCGATGATCTCCCCGTACCCCTCGGGGGCGAGAACGTCGACCGCGAGGGCGAGTTTCGGATTTTTCGGATCCCTCTTCATGTAGAATGCCTTGACTTCCGCAGGGTAGCGGTGCACCATCACGGGACGGTCGAATTCGGCGGAGACGGTCGTTTCATCCGTGCCTCCGAGGTCGTTCCCCCACTGGAATTCGATCCCCTTCTTCTTCAGAATTTCCACGGCCTCGTCATACGTGATGCGGGGGAAGGGGCGCCTGACATTCTCCAGCATCGCTGTCTTCCGTCCCAGAGTTTCAAGATCCGCCCGCCGGTGCGCAAGGACTGACTGGACCACATGTTCGAGAAACGCCTCCGCGAGGTCCATGTTGTCGTCCAGATCGTTGAACGCGACCTCCGGCTCCACCATCCAGAACTCTGTCAGATGACGCCGGGTCTTCGATTTCTCCGCGCGGAACGTCGGACCGAAGACGTACACCTTGCCGAAGGCCATCGCGCCCGCCTCCCCGTACAGCTGACCGGATTGCGTCAGGTAAGCCTTCCCCAGGTCGAAATAGTCGGTCTCGAAAAGCGTGGAGGTCCCTTCGCAGGCGGCGGGGGTGAATATCGGTGCGTCAAAGAGAACGAAACCCCTCGAATCGAAGAATTCCCGGATCGCCCTGATCACCTGATGGCGGATTCTCAGAATCGCATGCGTTCTGCTGGAACGGAGCCAGAGGTGGCGCCGGTCCATCAGGAAGTCGATTCCGTGTTCCTTGGGGGTGATGGGATAGTCGTTCGAGATGTGAATGATCCGGAGGTCGGTGACGTCCATCTCATAGCCCCCGGGAGCACGCGGCTCCTTCCGGATCCGGCCCGTCAGAGACATTGAAGTCTCCTGGGTAAGCTCATCGAACCGGGCAAAGACATCGTCACCGACGTTCCCCTTCACCATGACGCCCTGAAGGTAGCCGGTGCCGTCCCGAAGGACCGGAAAGCGTATTTTGCCGCTCGAGCGCTTGTTGTACAGCCAGCCGCTGATCGTGACGGTTTCTCCTTCGTGCGCCGGCAGGTCTTCGACGTAGATGCGGTCCATCGTTCAGGCAATCCCGGGTAGGATGAGAAATGTATCCGGTGAATATACTAAAGAGATCACACAGGTTCAACAAAAGGAGGGGGGAACGGCGGGAGTATTCTCAGCTCATGGAGAGCATGCGCTGGATCGGCGCGAGAGCACTTTCCATCACCTGCTCGCCGAGCAGGATCTCGGGTGAGCGGTTCTTCATGCAGGCGAACAGTTTCTCCATCGTGTTCAGCTTCATGTAGGGGCAATCGTTGCAGGCACA
>PMDK01000263.1 GCA_003154425.1 Ignavibacteriota bacterium | reverse complement strand
TGATTATGTGGGTCAAGGATCTGTCACGCTCGATCGATTATCTGGAAACACGGCAGGATATCGATTGCTCGAAGCTCGCCTACTATGGCGTGAGCTGGGGAGGGGAACTGGGTGGGATTATCCCCGCTGTTGAGGCAAGGATCAAAGTGGTCGTGCTGCACGTGGCGGGCCTTTCGCTCGAACAATCGCTGCCGGAGGTCGACGCACTCAACTACGTCCCGCGAGTGAAGAGTCCCGTTCTGATGCTGAATGGTGAGTACGACCATTACTTCCCGGTGGAGACTTCAATGAAACCGATGTTCAAACTGCTCGGGACACCCGCGGACCAGAAGAGATCCGTGCTCTATCCGACGGGCCACGCGGCCCCCAGGAACCAGCTTATCAAGGAAGTTCTCGATTGGCTGGACCACTATCTTGGGCCCGTGCAATAGGGTCCCCGCTGAACCAGACTCGGAGGCAATTGGTCTCGAGGAGTTGTGTCAAATGAAGGCTTGTCGAAAGGAGCAGCTAACAATGAAATGTACCCTGGTGGTTTTTGCAGCTCTTCTCATGGTTCTTCCCGGCTGTTCCAGCCAGAAGCTCGATCCGGCAGTTGCTTCGTACATCGACAGCCTGATGAATGCTTCAGTCAAACCCGGTCAGCCCGGTGCCGTCATTCTGGTGGCGAGAGACGGAATCCCGATCTTCCGGAAGGCGTACGGGCTTGCGAACGTGGAACTCGGTGTCCCCAACAAACCGGAGAACGTATTCGCGATTGCTTCCATGACGAAGCAGTTTACGGCCGTGTGCATCCTTCAGCTCGTGCAGCAAGGGAAGCTCTCATTGCAGGATGACATCCGGAAGTATCTCCCGAACTATAACGCGCAGGGAAGGGTGATTACCATCGAGCATTTGCTGACACACTCCAATGGCATCCCGAATATCACGATGAGGCCCGACTTCGGCCGGCGAGAAGTCGTAGAGCCTTCAGAAGAAGAACTCCTGGGTTGCGTCATGAGCGAGCCGTTGTTGTTCGAGCCCGGATCAGATTGCAGCTACAACGACTTCGGTTTCACGCTAGCCGCTCTGATCGTCGAGCGGGTTTCCGGGATGAGATACGGCGAGTACTTGCAGAAGAATATTTTTGAACCTCTGGGGATGAAGAACTCGACGAGTGGGACGAGAGAGCGTTCGATTCCCCTGTTCGTCTCGGGCTACAGTTGGGCGGGTGATACGCTGTTCCGACCGGCGGAGTACTTCAGCTGGCGCTGGAACCTCGGTATGGGGGATATCGTCACATGCGTGGACGACATGCTGAAGTGGGACGAAGCACTCTACACTGACAAGCTTCTGAGCCAGGACCTCCTCAAGAGAGCCTGGTCTTCCTATGTCCTGGCCGATGGCCGCAAGACAAATTACGGATACGGCTGGGCGGTGTCGCAGTACAGGGATTTGCAGATGATCTGGCATCCCGGAGGCATGGAAGGCTTCCGCAGCATGTCAATCCGGATTCCTTCGCAGCACCTGTTTGTGGCAGCGATGTCCAATAACGGCTCTTCCGGTGCAATCCTGACCTGTGCAAGGGATATCGCTCTCAAACTAGCCGGCAGGCAAGTGGCCACGCCGTCATTCCAAAGCCTGACGGCGGAAAAATTGAAAGAGTATTCAGGAGTTTATGAGACGCGAGGGAGCGGTCTCTTTGTGCTCGCCAACCAGACCCGCGACAAGGCATATAGATATGTCACGGTTCAGGACTCCCTCCTGGTTTCGCAGATAACTGGCGGAGGTATGACAACGCTCCACAACGTGGGGAATGATTTGTTCATGTTCATGTTCCGGGGAACGCAAGCCCACGCTCTGTTCCATCGCGACAACAATCTCAAAATTATGTCGATTGAGGTCTCCACAGAACCGTGGAGCTGGGGACCCAACCGATTCGAGATGAAAACCGACATTCCCCTCCCTCAAGAGAAGGTCCCCATTGTCCTCAGCGAAAAAACCCTCAAAGCGTATGCCGGGAAGTACACGTTCGCCGGTGACGACTATGTGAAGGTGCGCGTTGATAGTGTGCGCATCTTCGTGGATACAATCGGAGAGATCTTCCCGGAAAGTGAAACTCGCTTTTTTTCCAGGATGGTAGACGCGAGGATCGAGTTCTTGAAGAATCCAAAAGGGGCTATTACCGGGCTCATCTGGATGTCGCTGGGAAGTGTTCAGGCAAAGAAAATCGATTGACAGCCGACGGGAAATGGATCTAAAGGGAAACCAAATATGAATCATTATCTCACCTTTGCCCGCTTCGCTGTGTGTTGTCTCGCACTCTGTCCATGGCTGCATCCGGATGCGATGTGTTTACCCCGTGGGCACAAAGGCCCCGGAGGGTCGGCTTTGACGGAAACGCAGAGGAGTGTGCCTCAGCAGCCACCGTCGCGCAGCGGCATCAGGGACACGGCGCGTTCGCCGGTGGACTACGTCGATCCCAGAATCGGCGTCCTTGATGCGGAAAGCAATTGTGTCATCGGGCCACAGCTCCCCTCCGGATCCATCAACCCGAGCCCGGAAACGCCTTCCGGTTCTCACGATGGCTATTCCCCGACAGAGCCGATCCGGGGTTTCGGGCAACTCCACGCCAGCGGTACGGGGTGGGGAAAGTACGGCGAGGTCTTCGTCTCTCCCCAGATTGGCCTGGCCGTTGATGAGAGAGCCCACGAGTCGCCCAAGTCGGACGAGCGCGCCACGGCGTATGAGTACTCCGTGACACTGACGCGTTACAACACACGCGTGGAGGTGACGCCCGCACGGCACTCCGCGATATACCGGTTCACCTTCCCCGCGTCGGATTCTGCAAGCGTCCTGATCGACCTGACACACAACATTCCAATGGACATCGCACCTGAGATCGGCGGCCGAGTATCAGCAGGAGAGATCTCCATTGACACCTCGGGGGAGTGGACCATTCGCGGTTCCGGGACCTATCGGGGTGGATTCGGTCAAGGCGACTATCAGGTGTTCTTCTGCGCCGTTGTTGACCGGAAACCATCAGCGTCTGGCACGTGGAGCAATGGCAGGATCAGTGACCGTGCCTGCCGGGCGCGTATTGTGAGCGTGAATGACCGCATCGGCGCGTTTCTCACTTTCTCTGCAACGAAGAACGAGCAGGTGCTGATGAAGATCGCCGTTTCGCTTAAGAGCACTGCGCGTGCCGCTGAATGGCTTGCCCGGGAGATCCCCCGGTGGGACTATGCTGCAATGCGGGACCAGGCGAAGGCCTCCTGNNTCGAAGTTGAAGGTGGGAGCGACACTCTCAAGACCCTCTTTTATACGGCACTCTACCATGCAATGCTGATGCCGCGGGACAGGACATCGGACATCGCCGGCTACCCGGACGGGATTCCTCTGTGGGACGATCAGTACGCCGTCTGGGACACGTGGCGTACCGTGTTTCCCCTCATGGTCCTGCTAAATCCGCAGATGGTTGCAGGGAACGTGAATTCCTTTATTGCACGGTATGCCGTGAACGGGAAGGTCAAGGACTCGTTCATCGCCGGAATAGATATGGATGAAGAGCAGGGGGGGAACGATATTGACAACATCGTTGCGGATGCGTTTGTCAAGGACGTCCCCGGTGTCGACTGGAACGCGGCGTACCGGCTCGTCAAGCACGATGCGGAGAGCCAGCGCAAGGGGTGGGAAGGAGGCCCCGACACTNNGTCGGAAATGGCGGCCCGACTGGACACGCCCGGTGTCGCCGCGCGGTATGCGCACCGGAGCGGGCTCTGGACGGCGCTCTGGAATCCGGATGCGACGAGCGACGGATACAAAGGCTTCATTGTTCCTCGGACCGCGCAGGGGCAGTTCGTGGGTATTGACCCGAAGAAGTCGTGGGGGTCGTGGAAGGAGTACTTCTATGAAGCCAGTTCGTGGACCTATTCGTATTTCGTTCCGCATCAGTTTCCCTCGCTGGTGCGTCTGTGCGGGGGGAAACGCTCCTTTGCCTCACGACTCGAGTACGCGCTCGAGGACAATCTGGTCGACTATTCCAACGAACCAGCGTTTCTTGCCATGCATGCGTTCCACTACGCCGACCGCCCCGATCTGGCGAGCCGCTGGGTCCGTGCACTCATGCGCACAGGCTATTCCTTGCGCGGCTATCCGGGCAATGACGATAGTGGAGCCATGGGGTCATGGTATGTATTCGCGGTGCTCGGGTTCTTCCCGAACGCCGGGCAGCCNNGGTAATCATGCATCGGCGGAAAACATCTATATCCAGTCACTCAGTGTGAACGGCAGGCCGTATCATCGCTCAACCCTCCCACACGCACTGATCAAGGAGGGCGGGACGTTGAAATTCGTTATGGGGCCTCAGCCCAGGACCTGGACCAAATAGGGGGGGGATAACGAAACCGTGGGCGGTAAGTCCAAACGATGAGCTGCAAATCTACCAGAGAGTTGAGGGAGTATCAATCTAAGAGATTGAATTTTCGTAGAAAATCATCTGCAACTTTAAGTATTTCATCATCAAAGTAGCGTGAATATTTTTGGTTTCCCTCTCCAAGATAGTGCCTCATTCCCTTATATGTGTGCCCTTCAAAGTAGTTCCCTTCCTTATTCATGGCCTTTTCAAAGAATTGTACCGTCCAGAGAGGAACCTGTTCGTCATACTCGCCATGGAACTCGATCATCGGAGGCATTCCTCCCTTTATATTATGGGTTGGAGAGATACTCCATATCTTATTCCGGCGGGCAGCCAGCAAACGGTCGCACCAGCCTTCCACTGTATTTACACATGCTGAAAATAGCAGAACTGCATCCGGGCGGCAGCTTATTCTGAGGTTATCTGATTTTTCATTGTAATCATCAATCATGGCTGTGCATAATGCCAGGTGACCTCCGGCGGACTGACCTGCAGCAACTATCTTATTTTTGCCAATATGGAATTTTCCAGCGTTTTCCCGGACCCATCTCATGGCCGATCTTGCATCCATCACGGATTCGATCGGGCTGATCAATTTATGGGGTGTTACTCCATTTTCAATTGACAAGCGATANNCAGGTTGTAAAGAATTCACTTGGGGTACCAAAGGCCCAACCACCACCATGAAAGAAGACAATAGCTGCATTATTCTCTCTTGCAAACGACTGATGTGCATAAAAAATATCACACTTGAGTTTGAATGTGTCAACCGTTTTGTAAACTTCCTGCATATGGATAACCCGGTCATTGTTTTCAACCTGATCCGTCAGGGTCCGCTCTCCTTTGATGACAGCAGGTGTCAAAAGAGATGAGCAAAGGAAAATGATATTGAATAGATTGTTCATGGAGATTGAGGTTCTATTGTTGTTGGTTGTGATTGATTCATGGTGTCACTGATCGATGCATTGTCGGCACGTCAGACCAACCGAGACACCACGCGAGGCCCGGCAGAAGCATGTTCGGTATCAACGATTGTACCCGCGCTCGCTGTCCAGGAATCTGTCAATCTCATCCCTGAAAGGCGCGGAGGACTGCGCCCCCAGGCGCGTCACGGAAATCGCCGCCGCAGCCGACGCGAATCTTGCCGATTCGGCAAGCGACTTCCCCTCAGCAAGCGCGACGGCCAGGCATCCGCAGTACACATCACCCGCCCCTGTGGTGTCCACTGCATCAACCCTGAAGGCAGGTATCCATTCACAGACTCCGGAAGCCGCAACGCACGAACCCCGTGCACCGAGAGTAATGATGACTGTTTCACATCCGAGCCCCAGAAGTTCCTTCGCGGCGAGTTCCGCGGTTCCCTCGCCGCCGACACTGATGCCGGAGAGCATCCCGGCCTCGGTTTCGTTGACAGCCAGAATGGTCACTTTCCTGAGATACGATCGGTCGAATTCCCTTGCCGGCGCGTAATTCCACATGACTCTCGTCTTGTGCCTCTGGCAGACGTCGAGAGCATGTTTAAGTGCGTCCGCCGGAATTTCATACTGGAGGACGACTATCGCGGCCTCTCCGATCAACGCATCGGCCTTGTCAATGTGTTCGGACGTCAGCCTGTAGTTCGCACCCGGCGCGACTGAAATATAGTTGGCACCCTGTTCTCCGATCATCACGAGGGCTGTTCCGCTGGCAATGCCTCCCTCCCGAAAGACGAATTCCGTGTGAATCCCCTCATTCCTGAACTGTTCCTCCATCCGGCGCCCGGCATCATCGTCGCCGACGCAATTGACAAATGACACATCGCCGCCGGCGCGCACCGCGCCGACAGCCTGATTGGCCCCCTTGCCGCCGAATGTCTGCATGAAGACCGCATCGGTTACTGTCTCACCCACCCGGGGCAACCGGGGCATCTTCATAATGAGGTCGGTATTGGAGCTTCCGATAACGACGATCTTTGTGTTCATGATGGATCAATCCCGACGGTGCGATCAGAGTCTGGCGGCCACGATGAGTCCCAGGCCGAGGATGAACGTGATGAACATGATCGCAAGGTAGCGGTCGATCGAGGGGGGAGCACCTTTGAATTCTTTGAACACGAAGACTCCCCATGCTGCCCCGATCATTGTCGCCCCCTGCCCCAGCCCGTAGGAGATTGCGGGGCCGGCTTTATCCGAGGCTATCAGGTTGAACAGGAACCCGGTATTGAAAATCAGTCCCCCTGCCATGCCTATCACATGCCGTTTCGGCGTCCCGTTGGCGAAGTACTCCGTGTAGGTCGACCTGTTCCCGTCGACGGGCCTGTACATGAAGTACGTGTTCCAGACGAAATTGGAGAGAAACAACCCGAGGGAGAAAACGAGCACTGCCGAGTAGGGAGTGAGTTTCCCGGGTTCGGGTGCCGTGAAGTTCAGCGTCATGCTGTCGGCCACGAACCTGTAGAAGAAACCCATGATGATCCCGGCGAGGATTGACAGAAGGATGCCCCGGGACCGGGAAGAACTCCTCGACGCAGCCATTGTGGACGAGGCGACGGCATTCACGACCATCGCCACAACCACCAGCAGGACTCCCGGAAACAGCAGGAGCGGATTCCCCTGCGGCTGCTTGAGGTAATTCACGAGGACACCGATCACAAGTGCCAGGCCCACGCCGATGGGGAACGCGACCGATAGTCCGGCCAACGATATCGCCGCGACGAGGATGAGGTTGGAGAGATTGAAGACAACTCCTCCGAGCGCGGCCGAGAGAGCTGAACCGTGATCAGCCTGCAGGAGGTCCGCCACGAAGCCCCTCCCCTCGGCACCGGAGCTCCCCATCGTAAGCCCGAAGAGAAGCGCCGTGAGCACGAGCCCCAGGGAATAATCCCAATAGAACATCGGGAAGGGCCAGTCCTTTGCCGAGATCTTGGACGTGTTCGCCCACGACCCCCAGCAGAGCATCGTCACGACACAGAATGCGACGGCAACAGAATATTCATGTATGATGTACATGGGTCATCTCCGTTCGTCGAGGTCCTCTTTCCGGGCCCTGTCGATTGCGTCGAGGAGGCCGTTCCAATGGAGGAAACTGAATATGACCTGCGTCAGCTTTTCAACAGGATAGCCGTCGATTGCCCTGCCAGACCCCGCGTAATACGCAATCACGGCGAAACGATCTCCGGCGGAGTGCTGACGGTGGTATCCTCAAGTGCGGTGAGGGAGGGGACGGCGCTGAGGATGAGGAGTGTCCCTGCAGCAATGAGTGTCTTCATACACCAGCCGGTGGCAGGTCGGAGAGAAGTGAATGTGGCACCAAGGTAAACGTCCCTTCTGCCAATTTCAACTTCCGCCCGGGTGAGTTCCCCCCTCGTGGAGCGCGGCCTGTGCCGCGCTGAAGAGGGAACCTGCGGCGGGTGGCTCTCATTCCTTTTTCAGCCAGACCCGGACATCTGTTCCCTCCTGACCGGCATCTGCAAAGGGAACGAGTGTGATTTCGACGGGCTTCCCCTGATTATCCTTCGCCATGAGGCCGTATGTCTGTCCCCCGACCCACGGAGCGGGGAGTTTCGGACCGCGAGATTCTCTCCGCAGTGTCTCGGCATTGATGTGAACTTCACCCAGGTCCTTTATTCCCGGGTTGAGCCCCGCATCGGCAGCAAGAACCTGGGGCCCTCTCTTGATCGCAATGCAGTCTTTGTAGCTGTTTCCGCCGCGAAGGATGCGCGTCGTCATGTCGCATTCAACATTGACGACCGAGTTCTTCTGCCACCTTCGTTCGATGGGAAGATATCTTCCGGGTCGTCCACGGTAGGTCTTTCCGGAGACGTGGGCTTTGAAGCTCCTGCACCATGAAGGCACACGCAATGCCAGGGTAAACCGTGCGATTGTTTCCGGGTCAACAACAATCCTGACCCGCCCGGCTTCTGGAAACCGTGTCTCGAGCACGCATCGGACCGGCAGTTCATCCCCCCGGCTTGTCCGGATAGTGAATTCTGCCCGGCCGGCTGAGTAGATATTTATCGAAAGTCCGTTATCCGCATTTCTTGTGTACGCAACATCGGGGATCACTGCAATACCCCTCGGCACGCTCGCCAGGCAGCAGTTCCCATCGATATCGCGCCGGAAGTTTCTTCTCCCCTGAAGGGGCGTGTAGTAGCTTACGCTTCCTGTCAGAGGGTTTTCCGCCGCCAGGAGATGATTATACACGGTCTGTTCCACCGCGTCCATATACCTGGCGTCACCCGTTATCCTGAAAAGCTCCTCGTTCAGGTGAAGCCATTCCGTGGTGACGCAGCCTTCACAGATTAGCGCATCGTTGTCCGCCGGAAGGACGTTCTCATTCTGGAACCGTTCGTGGCTGCTTGTGCTACCCGTTATATAGAGTCTGGCTCGCGTCACACCCGTCCATGCCGTCTCTGCGGCTCTCAGGAACTTCCCGTCCCCCTGTACCCTGTACAGCTTCACGAGACCCAGGATATTCGACAGGAGCTCGTATGCCTTTCCTTCGGCGATGCTGTTCAGCTTTCCGTTCGAGAGGAGCGTCGATACGACTCTCGGTCCGTTGGGCTGTTCGTAGGCATCGATGATGTAATTGCAGAAATCAAGATACCGGCGATCTCCCGTGACACAATACAGATCCACCATGGGATCAAGCACGCTGCACGACGCCAGCCCGATATAGGGGCTGGAGTCGATGAGGTTCTTCTTTCCCTCTCCTTTCCCGAACGTCCTGCAGAGCAGGTCCCCGATCTTCCTTGAAGCCTCCAGAGCCGGCCGGTACCCCGTGGCCCCGTAATAGCTCAACAACCCGATCAGGTTATACTTGTGACCCCATACATCCCAGCTCAGCCAGTAGTCTTCAGGGAGGTACGTGCCAAGATAACCGTCTTCATTCTGGCAGGCGAGCAGCACGTCCACCATCCTGTCCATCTGGGTTTTCAGCGCTGCGTTCCGTGTGTAGCGCCATACCCTCGACGCAGCGGAGAGATACTTCCCCACGTATTCGTTCACGTATTCCTGTCCCCCCGGGCGGTCAAGGTATCCGTCAAGCAGGCCGGCTTCGTCGATGTTCAGGAGACGCTGGGTGAGATTTGCCTGCATCCTCTCCTCCAGGTAACCGCTCAGTCGGATCTGCTCGTAAGGGACTGAGACGGCCCTGTCGGCAATCCGGGGAGAGACCACGGTGCTCATCAGCCTCGTCTCCGGGCGCGGAATGGGGGCATGAGCAATCAATGCGGAGAGTCTGACCGTATCTTTCAGCGAGTCGCCGACAAAACTGTACAGGCCCCGGTAGCTCCCCTGGCCGGGGATCTTCAGCGTGTAGGACCATGCTGTGTCGGCAGCCCTGCCGATTGAGAGGTGCCGGAGAGTATCCCAGAGGACGGACATCGTGTTCAGATTGAGAACCCTGACTTCAAGCATCCCGGAGAGCGCGACCGGCCGCAGCAGCTCAAACCGGATGCTCCGGGAAAGCGGCGCCGCGGAGGAGCTCTCAATCTCTTCCGGTTTCTCATCCGCCCGAACCCGGACCACATCGGGAGTACTCGCGGCCCTGATGTAGTACGGCCCTGCGTTCATGCCTCCGTATCCACCGACGTCATCAACCCTGACGGCGATCGTGTTCTCCTGGTCCCAGCGAATAATGTCGAACGGTATCAGGTATTTCCGGGTTGCGCTGTACAGCTCGGTGTGCCCGATATTCGTTCCGTTGAAATAGACGCTGTCATAGTCATCGATCTTGCCGAGACAGATCAGGAGCGCCTCTCCGATCGACGCAATTGTGTGCAGGGAAGAAGGAACCTTCGTCGTAACCCTGTACCAGGCAATCCCGTCATAGCGTTCATAGCCCTGGTTCTCCCAGTAGTCACCGACCCTGATCGTCTTCCAGAGGCCGTCATCATACCCCGGCTTCGAGTAACGAGGATCGTCCCCCGCCATGAACCTCCAGCGTCCGGGGAGATCGACTCTCCCGGCAGCCCGTCCCATGTCAACGAGCCTGGTCCGGAGCAGCGCGAGGCGCCTGTGTAAGACCTCCCTGTCGCCGGTCCCGGTCGCACCGCAAAAATACCTCCCGTGAAGAAGGAGAGCGATCGGACCCTGGCCGGGATCGCTGACATCGAGTATGCCACCTCCGAGGGCGTCCGGATGAATGTGGATGGCATTCAGGTAGGCGTCGGCCAGCCGGCGCGCCTGCGACGCTGAATCAAGTCCGATGATGAACAAAAGCCCCCCCGGTTGATACCGGGCGGTGTACGCGGAATGGAGGAAACTGTACCCGAGGAAGTTCTCAGGGACGAACGCCTCTGAATCCTGAATCTTTCCCTCATCCGGGAACAGGGCGAGCGAGCCCGGCCAGCGGGGTTCCTGCTCGAGGTGCTCCACGACACGGCGGCCGATCGTTGCCATCGCACTATCTCCCGCAGGCCCTTCATGAAGGGTCGAGATCTTCACATAATACGTGCCGCAGAAACAATTCAGGACCTTCTCCCCTGAATATCCCTGTGTGCCGATGTCGATGAAATGGGAACGGGGATTTCTCTCCTGGCTGTAGATGCCGAAAGCGTTCTCCACTGAATTGTGCGTGTAGAGTTCGACACGCACGTCAATTCCCGATGGGTTTGTATACTCTCCAATCCGGAGGTCGCTGAAGCCGTAACGCAGGAAAAGATCCGCGGCTCCGCCGATAATGTTCCGCAGATTCTCGGGGGTGCAGACCGCGTCCCCTTGCCGGGGCGCAAGGGACCACCCCTCGACATGAGGCAGGATGTCTCCGCGGCCGGCCGCTCCGGCTTCGGGCATCATGCAGACCAGAAAGGCGGGGAGCGCCATACAAGTGAGGATGTTCACGGATTCTCAGAGGAAGTTCAACAGGGACAGTTGAGGCTCGACCGATATTACCCACGAAACGACAATTATGCAAGACCGAAAAAGCCCGTGTCTCCATCCAGCGTCAACCCACCTGTACCCCGGCCGCGCGGCCAGAATCGCCGATGCGGATCCGGATTTTTCCGAGGGGAAAGCCTGGGTGGTTCCGATCGTTTGATTGCCACCGACTGTGCGTCCTCAAACCCTTCCGGCCCCTCTGGGACAATTCGCCATTTGGGGCTGACCAACGACACGGGGCTGATTTGATTTTGGTGCGTTTCTCCGCTACTTTGGCGCCATCAGCTCTTTGAGAAGGCGACCACGACTCCTCTAACGGGGGTAATGGACGCCTTTTTCATTCCCCTCCCTGAATGGGATTGTCATGACGAATCTCATCGGTCAAACGGTTTCTCACTATAAAATCCTCGAGAAGCTCGGCGAAGGCGGCATGGGCATCGTTTACAGGGCGGAAGATACGCGCCTTCATCGGACCGTTGCGTTGAAATTCCTACCGCATCGGCTCGAGTCCCATGAGCCTGAACGTGCCCGGTTATTGCAGGAGGCGCAAGCAACGTCCGCCCTGAACCATCCTAATGTGTGCACCGTCTACGACATCGGATCGGAGGGGGAGCAGCAATTCATCGTGATGGAATTCATAGAGGGAAAGACGCTCCGCGAAGTCGTTCCGGTCAAGAAAATGCAGGATGCGATTGCCTATGCCATCCAGATCGCCGAGGCTCTCCAGGAAGCACACGCTCACGGCATAGTGCACAGGGACATCAAGNNGAGCACCGTGGGTACGCTGGCCTACATGGCCCCGGAGCAGATCCAGGGGGGGGATGTGGACGCTCGGTCGGACATTTTCTCGTTCGGGATCGTTCTCTACGAGATGCTGACCGGCCGGTTGCCATTCCGGGGGGAACATGACGCGGCAATGATGTACTCGATCGTGAACGACGAGCCTGAGCCGCTCCAGCGCTACCTGCCGGAGATCTCGTCGGATCTCGTGCACGTCATCAACCGCGCGCTGGACAAAGATCCGGAAGACCGGTACCAGTCGGCGCACGACATGGTAATTGATCTCAGACGACTGAAAAAGCAAACGGCGAGGGTAGTACAGCCTGTCGGATCGAGCGGTACGAGTCTCTCGACTCCCGGTCCACCCCCGCCCACGCCAAGGTGGAAACGACGTGGGCGCGTAGTGAGAGTCGCCGCCCTTTTCGCAGGGATCCTGCTCGCGGTCGTCTGCGCGCTCCTCTTCACGTCGCGCGGCGCAGCGAGACTGAACAAGAACCCCGTCGTTCGCACACTTGAGACACCTCTTCCGCAGATAGAGTCTGCAAGCATTTCCCGGGACGGTAACTGGATAGCGTTCGCCGCCCGTGACGAGTCAGGCGAGTGGGCAGTGTATTTCATGAGCGTGGCGCAGGGGCAACCCCGTCGCCTGACCACAGACACATACAAGTATGTTGGTACGGCGGAAGTGTCCCCCGATGGGAGCGAGATTCTCTACGATGCTATGCCCCCGGGAAAGAGCCACGCAATCTATGCCGTTCCGTCACTGGGAGGATCGGGCCGCCGCATTGCGGAACCGGGCGTTGAGCCTCGCTGGCGACCTGACGGCAGGCGCGTCGGCTATATTCGTATGGGAAGTGACTTTGATGCCTTGCCCTCGCAGTCAGGGCGGCGCGAGTTCTGGACAGTCGGACCTGACGGAAGCAATGATCGCCTTGAATTCGTGGATTCAGCGTCCTTTATCCAAGGGAACTTCTGTTTCGATTGGTCCCCTGATGGAAAGTCGATTGCGTGGCTGCGATCATTTGCAGATTACGATGAGCTGATCGTCAGGAACCTCGCATCGGGTACAGAGCGCCAGTTGACATCATACAAGAAACCGATTGCGGAAATTGCCTGGGCATCCAATGACCAGATATTCATCGCCACGAGCAAGGGGGGAAATTCGAATATCTGGGTGATTCCTGCATCCGGCGGCGAAGCGCTTCAGGTTACTCGGGGGGGCGGCCCGGATGTCTGCGTCCGTGTCTCCGCAGACGTCAGAAAACTATTGTTCACGCAGCAGCGAACTATCTCTCACCTCTGGACCTGTTTTGCCGACGGGAGCAATGCCCGGCAACTGTCATTTGATGAACGTCTGCTTGAGGCCCCGCAGTTTTCACCAGACGGCAAGCGCATCTCCGTGACCACAGGATCGGAGGACTACCTGCTGGCACAGAGAAAGATCGTCGTGTACAATACCGATGGCGCACCTCAGTTTCAGATAGCCGATGCGGAAGCCACTCACCACTTTGCCACATGGTCTCCGGACGGGAAGTATCTTGCTTACGGGTCACGTCGGCTTACGGATCCCGGGGATTCCTCCCGCGTATACCTGATCGAACTGGCCAACCCGCAAAGGCCGCGTTTGATTGGAAACGGGGCGGAGGGCATGTGGATCGACAGAGAGCATCTCGTAACTGAGGAGTTTTTTCCCCATGCTCACTCGAGGTTATACTCTGTGACCCACCTTGCCGTCGTGCAGGACTTTGAGGATTCCACGTTATCTTATCCTCTCCCCGGCGGCCGATACCGGGTAGTCCATGATTTCAGAAGCGGTCGTGAAGGCTGGTGGCTCATAGCAGCAGCGCGCGCAACCGGGGAGAAGCCCAGGCTTCTTCTTCCAGCCGATTCCTCCATCTGGCCGCATCTTACGCCCAATCTCCGGTATATCTTGTATGAATGGCCGAGCAACGTGCACTGGCGCATGTCATTGCCTGATGGTAGGCGCGAACACGTTCCGCGGAGTCTGGAACAACTCGAGCCTGCAAGCATCTGGCTGACATTGAGCGTCGATGGGACCCGCTGGCTTTTCACACGGGAGCAAATTGACGCCCGGCTCGTCCTGATCGAAGATGTCTTTGAATAGGAGTATTCGAGTTCATTTCCCGGGTGCTTGATTTTCCTGCCCCTTCTCATTTCGTGGATGAGGTCGGAGCAATCTACGGAGCCCGAAGCAGCTGGTCTATTCCTCGTGTAACAAAAGATATCACCCATGTAACATTTTGCCCAAAGAGTGAATTGCAGCCACCACAGCGGCCAGCTCGTGCTCGCCAGGCCTGCCGGTGCTTTTTGTTCCAGAGCTGCATAGATTCCCGCATACCTGAAAAGCGTGTTCTTCAAAGGGTCTCGCCAGCGGCTTCCTGATGACTACGGCCTTTGTTCCCTGGGTGAATCTGGTCTTCGTGAAAGGATTTCGAATGAAAACTCTTCACTATGCTCTCGTCGCGTTGCTGGCCTTTCCCTGCCAGAGTGACTCGGCCTCCCAGAAACTGATCTCCGCCAGGGACGGGAAAACGATGGTGCTCATTCCCGGAGGGACGTTTCGCATGGGATCTCAAACGGGGTACCATGAGGAGGCGCCCGTCCATTCCGTCAATGTGACGAGCTTCTACATGGACCAGCTGCCGGTCACCAACCGCGAGTTCAAGACATTCTGCGATTCGACAGGAGCGCCGTACCCGCCGAACCCCCGCTGGGAAGAAATGCCCGATTACCTCCTCGACTATCCGGACTATCCGGTCGTGAATGTCACTCTGGAGCAGGCGTCGGCGTACGCGTCATGGGCGGGGAAACGGATTCCGACCGAGGCGGAATGGGAGTACGCCGCCTGCGGGGGACTTGACCAACCTCTCTATCCCTGGGGGGATGCGATTCCTGACGGCACCAGGGCGAAATTTGCCGACCGCAATCCGGGATATGAATGGCGCGACGTTCGTGTCGCCACGCCGTGGAAATACACCGCCCCGGCGGGTTCATTCGCACCCAACCGGTATGACCTGTATGACATGGCCGGCAATGTCTATCAATGGACGACTGACTGGTTCTTCCGGTATGACGACACCGTGCGCGACATGTCACACTTTGAAGACGGATGGGGAGGGAGCAAGGTTGTCCGCGGCGGATGCTACTATTCGAATGCGTTCGATCTTCGTGTGGCCCGCCGGCGGCAGCAACCCTCCGGCTCCTCCTTTTTCTCAATCGGTTTCCGTTGCGTCAGGGATGCTGAGACCGGCCCGTCCGCGACGGCGAAAGCCGCTCCGGCGGGAAAACAGAACGCTCCATCGACTGCCTGGAGACAGAAACTGAATGTGCCCCGGATACCAACACCCCCCGGCCTGCGCCTCTGCCTCGGTGAATACAACGAGATAACTCCGGAACAGGCCCGGCACTTCAGGAATGCAGGCTTCTCCAGCGTGGAATTCTATCTGACATGGGAATCGGTCGAAAACAAAGGGGAGAATCAATGGGATTTCTCGGCCTGGGACAAACAGGTGGAGATCCTGCGGAAGGCCGGACTCAAATGGACCGCGTTCATCATTGCGGGCCCCGCCTATTCACTTCCAGAGTGGTACAGAAAGAGCAAGGACTTTGCCGGTTTGCGCTGCCTCGAACACAATATTGAGAGCAAGACCAATACTCTCTGGGATCCCGCCTTCTACAAGTACGTCGATCGCTTTCTTGCCCGGGTCGCCGGACACTACGGAGAGACTGGAACACTCGAAGGGGTCCTCCTCGGGATCAGCGGAGACTTCGGCGAAGCGATATTTCCTGTGTGGCACGGAGGGTGGCCTCCCACGATCGCCGGACTCTATCATTCGCACGAAGGCTACTGGTGCAACGATCCGTATGCCAGAACCGCGTTCATTGAGCAGATGAAAAGGCACTTCACCGGCGATCTCGCCGCCCTGAATGCCTCATGGGGGACATCGTTCAAGTCCTTCGCGAGCGTGACGATGCCTCCGTTAAAGGTCGACTATGTCGAGGGTTTCCGTATCGACGAACTCACGCCCAAAGGTGAGTTCACGATGCGCACGGCCCGGGATCGGCGACGGTGGGTCGACTTCATCGACTGGTACCGGGCATCGATGACGCGCCATGCCGACGAATGGATGCGCCTCGGGCGGAAATACTTTCCGGGGATTCCGGTCTATCTCTGCACGGGCGGGGACGCTGATCCCGCCCATGGCTCCAACTTCGCCGATCAATGCAAGGTGGCGGCGAAGTATCATGGCGGCATACGAATCACGAATGAAACCACCGACTACGGACTGAACTTCACATGCACAAACTGGGTTGCCACAGCCTCTCATCTCTACGGCAACCAGTTCGGATTCGAACCCGCGGGGATGGTTCTGGATCGGGGGGTCGTTTCGAGGATCTATAATGCGGCAGCGTCCGGCGTCGACGAGTTCATGTCGTATGCCGGGAACATCTATGACACCGAAACAAGGATGGACCTTTTTCTGAAGTATGCGCCCCTGATCAGGGCAACAACGCCGATGAAAGAAGGTGCTTTGCTCTACCCCGATCTCGACCTTGTCATGGGACATACCAACTTCTTCGAGGGCCTGGTCCCTTTTGTTTCCATGATCAGGGATTATTCCGACATTCTTTTTGCCGATGACCGGTTGATCGAGGACGGCGTGCTGCAACGGATTGCATGGATGATGGTCTTCGACGCACGCTGGTTCCGAAAATCATCGCTTGAGAAGATCGCCGCATGGGTCGAAAACGGGGGCCTGCTGATCGCCGCCAACACGGATTCCCTCTGTTCGCTTGAGGATGGCGACAACTTCTTTCCCCGCCTGTTCAACGTTCACGGCGGCGAGAAGAGAGTCGGAAACGGAGCAACCTTCCACATTCCGGGCAGACTCCCGGCAGTCAGGGAAGTCACTC
>PMDK01000221.1 GCA_003154425.1 Ignavibacteriota bacterium | reverse complement strand
GAGGGAGATAAGAGGCCCCTGGAGCCACGTCCAGACCGTTCCGTTGTGGTACGCGGCATCCTTGGGGTAGAAGGGAGGATACTCGTGCCATGGGTGGAACCCCGGGTCGTCCTGGGAAAGCGAGGCGACACCGTATTCATATGTGAGCTGCGATACGACGGTTTCGAGCATGCGCGTGCGCTGCGCGTCATCGAGCAGCCGGGCCGCGAATACCTGGTTCGGCCTGAGGGTCATGTCTGCTGTCCCGTCCGCGCGCAGCCGGTCGGCGATCCCTCCGGAGTTCGCGAAATACCTGAGGAAGTTCTCTTTCAGGCGTATCATGAGATCGTGCCATCGTCGCGCCGACGGGACATCACCAACGAGCGTCGCGAAATACTCCCCCGCTTCGAGTTGCGCGCTCCAGAGCGCCTGTATGTCGTTGGCCCTGTTGCCGCGCGGGCTCCACGGTCCGTCGGGTCCCACCGCATCCATCCAGGTCTCCGCGTCTCCGTGTGTTAGGAATCCGAGCGAATCAGTGTGATAGCGGATCGTTCCCTCGATCGAGCGGAATATCACCGGGTACATCGTCAGCGCAAAACGGATGTCGCCCGACCGTTCGGCATATTCTCTTACCATCATGACAAACCGGGGGGTTCCGTCAGCGGTGTTGTAGGCCGTGTCCGTGGCCGTCACCCTGTTGGGGATCCTGCCGTAGTCGATGGAGAGCGAATCGCGCTGCTGGAACTGTGCGAACAGTCCGAGTATCCGTCCCGCTTCGGCGAACTGCCCGGTGACGAGTGCCGCCCCGGGAAGCGAAATGAATGTGTCGCGTCCCCAGTAATCGGCGAACCAGGGGAGGCCGGCGTATATCCCGCCGCCGCTCACAGTGAGCGCATCGAGGGAGAGCTTCGCCCAGGCCAGAGCCCGGTCGAAACGGGCGTCTGATGTCACTGTGGCGGTCGATGAAAGGAGACTCTCCATGCGATGCCGGCGGCTCTGTGAAAGACGGGTCCAGGCCCCGGCGGCAAACCGGGCGAGTCTGAGCGATTCTTCGGGTGTGTCACCCGTCGCGATCGCGATCGTGTGTGCCTTCCTCCGGGTGCTGACGAGCGAGCCGGGAGAAAACACGCCGGCGCGAGCCGCCGTCACCGCCGAGGGAATATACCCGGGGGCGCAGAGCGAGAGCCACACAGGGTAATTCTGCGCAGCCGTCCGCCGCATGTGGTTCCGCCTCCCGACCGTTATCGATGATTCCCCTGTTGCACTCTCGAACTCCGCCCCGGTCCTGCCCCCGGGGAGAAGCGGGAGGATCTTCACTTCCACGGGGTGAGGAGAAACGATCGTGATCGTGATCGCCGCGATGCTGTCCGCGGGCCGCAGCTCTTCGACGATGCCCCCCGGATACTCCCTCCTGAGGAAGTCCGGAAAAACCGTGGCCATAGCCCCCCCCCGGTCCAGGGTCGCGCCGTCGATTTCCAGGACGTAGTCCTGGAGGAAGTTATGCCCTTCAACAGTGAATCCCTCCCATCCCGGGGTGCTGGCTCCGTTGCTCTGGCCGTAGAAGAACGCGCCGGCCCTGTTCGTGTAGCAGAATGGACGGGAGCTCCCCCGCGATTTGATCCCCATGCTGTCCAGCATGGAAGGAGAAGACGGAAAGGAAAATGTGTGCGTGCATACCGTCCCGATGAACGCAAGAAGAACGGAGAGTTTGTTCATCGCCTCCCCCAGAATGTCCTTAGTATATCTCCCAGGCGGGCCCGCCAGTTCATCCAGTTATGTGATTCCGGGTACTCCCGATACGTGATTGCGTACCCCTTTTCGCGCATGATGTCCCGCACGATTCGTGCGCGCCGCTCGGCGTCCCGGATGGTTCCGGTGCACAGGTACATGCGGAAAGACCTCCCGGGGGCGCTGCGTATCATGGTGATCAGCGTATCGTTCTTCCACTGGTAGGAAGGGGATTGTGCAGCACAGAGACCGAATACCTCCGGATGCGTGAGGGCGGCGTACGTCGCGATCAGCCCTCCCATCGAAGCCCCTAAGATTCCGGTGTTGCGGGGGCCGTCCAGCATCCTGTAGGTCTTCATCAGAACCGGGCGGAGTCCCACGGAAAGGTCACCGACGAAATCGTCGTTCAGGGCATAGTCGGTCATTCGCGTGCCGGTCCGGACGTCCGACGGGTCGGTCCCCGGGTCGATGAAAACCGCGATCAGGGGGGTGATCTCTCTCTGTGCGATCAGGTTGTCCATGACGACGTTCATTTTCGCCCGGGTGAGATACTCTCTGCCGTCCGTCACGTACAGTACCGGATAGCGCTCCGTCCCGGAGCGGTATCCCGCGGGGAGGTACACGAAAACGGCGCTGCGGTGCAAGAGCCGGGTCCCCGTAAACGATGTTGTATCGATGCTCCCATGCGCGATATCCACGCGAGGGATGGTCTCCCGGGGGAACCGGTAGCGGGGCATCCTCACCTCGGAGTTCTCCCCGAAAGGGCCGGACGCCCTGAGCGGGTTGAGAGGGTCGAGTATCCAGGCCGAGTCGACGACAAGCTTGTATTCGAATCGGGCTGCAGGGTCAAGATTCCAGGAGAGATGGAAAAGGTCGGTGCCGGGGAGCCTCTTCATTTCGTCCGTGGCCGGTTCCCAACCGTTCGGTTCGCCCGCGACGAACACATGCCTGGCCGACCCACGGTACAGGAGCGTCACCGAAGAATCTTGCGCCAGGACCGTCCCGGACTGCCTCACGCGGGAGACGAGGGCATCGACCTCACGTGAACGCCCCGCGCTGTCGGCCACCCGTGCGAGACGTGCGGCGAATGCTCCAAACGGTTCTCCCTCTGTCGCGGCCCGTGGTCCCGGGAGCGGCCGGGAAATGAGCGCCCCGATGATCGTCAGAAGGATTGCAGCGGCGGAGCCGGTATTCATGTCGTCGTGCAGGGAGGGTCGGGGAATGTGACGTCTGAGATTGCGTGCCGGGCGAGGTTCTACAGGTGGAACAGTATCGGCAGGAGGATGTACGCCGCGCTCATTCCCGCGATGATCAGGCAGATCATCGACCCTGCCGCCCAGAAGAACATCTTGAGATCACCGTCACGCTCCCCCGACACACGGAGGGCCTGGCGAAACGTCAGGAACGCCCCTGCAAGGGAGAGCAGGGCGACCGATCCGAACGCGACAAAGAGAATGAGGTCGAGTTTTGCCATGCTGGAATATAGCAAATCCGCCCCGAAATGGTAAGGGCCGGTTGCAGTTCATGTTTTCAATCTCTACATTTGCTCTACAGTCCGGCGCGAGGGGGATGTCTCCTTCACATCCGGCGCCGGCAACGGTCATAAAGGTCTGCGATGCCAGAAGCGGGTAAGAGGGGTGTTCTTGTGGTTGAGGATGATCAGGATCTCCGCCAGCTCTTCGGCATGATGCTCAGCGCCGAGCACTTCGAGGTCTATGAAGCGGCGGACGGCATTGCAGGCTTGAAGGCGCTGGAGGACCATCCCGGCGCGATCGACCTGGTGCTTACCGATCTCGGTCTTCCCGGACTGGGTGGGGTTGAACTGATCTCGCGGGTCCGTGCCGCACGACCGACCGTGAAGATCATCGGGACGAGCGGCTTCGGATCCAGAAACGTGCGTGAGATGGTCCTCAGCGCAGGAGCGGACGAGTTCTTCTCCAAGCCGTTCTCCATGGGGGACGTGATCGAGAAAGTCAAGAACATGACACAATGAGATTTGCCACCGAGTATCTCTGGTTCGAAACTTCAAAGCAGCGCGAATACATCAATATTACGGAGCGGGTGCGCGACGTCCTCCGGCAGAGCGGTGTCCGGGAAGGGATGGTACTGGTCTCCGCGATGCACATCACCGCCGGCGTGTATGTCAATGATGCGGAGAACGGCCTCATCCAGGACATCGACGAGTGGCTGGAAAAGGTCGCCCCGTTCGATGCGCACTACCGGCATCACCGCACCGGCGAGACGAACGGCGACGCCCACCTGAAGAGCCTCCTGATTCACCACGAAGTAATCGTTCCCGTTACCGCGGGGGATCTGGATTTCGGTCCCTGGCAGCAGATCTACTACGCCGAATTCGATGGCCGGCGCCGGAAACGGGTTATCATCAAGGTGATGGGGGAGTGATCTCCCCCTTCCGATCCATGGACACAGTCCCTATGCGAGAGATGTCATGAAACAAACAATGATACTTCTTTGTGCCGCCGGTCTCATCGCCGCAGGGAAGGGGAATTCCCCGGCGCAGACATACCCGGCGAAGGAACCCGTGCGGATCTCGCTCGACATCGCCCGGTTCCGCGGCGCGGATGACAGCACGTCGCTCGTCGAGTTCCATTATGCGATCAACCGGGACGGCCTGACGTTCCTGCGCGACAGTGCGGGGTGGAGCGGGGGTGCGGACCTCACGCTGACGGGGAGGACCGGCGACTCGCTCGCGTTCGGTGACCGCTGGCTTGTCCCGGCGAGGCTCGCCGATACCGCGGCCGTCGCACAGGGGATGACCCTCGTCGGCGTGTACCCGGTCCATCTCCGTGCAGGAGTGTATGCGGTCAAGCTGCTCTGCCGGGACCGCCAGAACTCCGGCCGCCGGGACAGCATAACCGTCAGGATGCCCGTGGCGCCGCCGGCGACCGACCGTGTCGCCATGAGCGATATTGAATTTGCGGCTGCAATCAGGGCGGGGGGGAAAGAGAGCCCCTTTTACAAGAACACGCTCGACGTCATACCCAATGTCGGGGGATTGTACAGCGAATCGCAGATGTGCTATTTCTATCTTGAGGCGTACAATCTTCTCCTGGGGGATGACAGGAGCGACATGACGATGAGGACCACTGTTTACGACGCCGTGGGGAAGGAGGTCGTCGTGCGCGAGCGGCAGAAGAAGCGCTCCGCCGAATCCGCGGTGCTCGTCGACCAGGTCGCAGCCAGCAGGTTCAGGAGCGGGACATATTCGCTCGTCGTCGCGCTCCTGGACACGATGAAACACGCGCTGGCGCAATCCTCCCGGAAATTTTACGTCTTCAACGCCACACTGGGGGTCGATTCCACGCTCCTATCACTCGGGTCATCGCTCCCGTTGGCGATCTACAGCTCGATGGAGGAACCGGAGCTGGACCGGGATTTCAAATGGTCGAGATATGAAATCTCTGATGCCGAACAGACCCAGTACAAGCAGCTGTCGGGGGCGGACGTCAAACGGAAATTCCTGAGCGACATATGGCGCCGCCGTCCGCCGGGGGCGAGGGAGGTGTACATGGCCCGGGTGGCGCACGCAAACGAGAACTTCGGCATGCTGGGGCGCGAGGGGTACCGCACGGACAGGGGGCGCGTCTACATCGTGTACGGTCCCCCCGACGACATCGAACGTCATCCGAACGAATCGGACACCAAACCGTATGAGATCTGGACCTTTAACAACATACAGGGGGGGGTGGAGTTCGATTTCCTTCAGAGGATCCAGGGGTCGGACTACGAGCTCGTCAATTCGACGCACAGAAGCGAGCTGCACGACGCGAACTGGATGCAGTACGCCCAGCAGGCGAATTGATCCCGGCCGGTCGAGCAGGCCCTCCTGATGCAACTTCGCACGCTGAAAAGCCTTGTCGAGTATGCGCTGTTCCTCCCGGTCAACCGGGTCGCACGCGCGCTGTCGTACCGGGGCGCGGGGAGACTCGGTTCGGCGCTCGGAGGGTTCGTCTGGCGCTGTGCGGGCTACCGCAGAAAGGTCAGTCTTGATAACCTGACCCGCGCGTTCCCCGGGAAGCCGCGCAGGGAGATCAGGGCGATCGCCGCCGGAGCGTACCGCGGGTACGGACGCGCGCTCATGGAAATGCTCTGGTCCGGCGGGGCCGGCGAAGAGGCCCTCCGGAGCACGATGACACTCGACAATCCGCAAGTTCCGCTCGACGCTCTTGCACGGGGGAAGGGCCTCATACTCCTTT
>PMDK01000277.1 GCA_003154425.1 Ignavibacteriota bacterium | reverse complement strand
TCGTCAGCGTGACCCAGCCGGTGAGGTCCAGCTTCGCATCGTCCCTGTCAAGAAGCACGACGTAGTCCGCCCTCCAGGAAAGCCCCCCGGCGAGGTAACTCACCTCCGAGCGATGGTTCCCCTCCCTGTCGCTTGAGACAACCCACTGGAGCCGTGGCTTGAGGACGAGACCCTCGGGGAGCGCCGGGAGAACGAGCCGCCCCGCCGGGGAAATTTCAATCTTACCGTTGACTTCGGCGATGATGCCCCCCGTCCCGGCGTAGGCGTACGCGTTCGCATACCCCGGCTGCTGCACGAACCCCGTGGAGAGGAGCTTCCCGGGAACTGCATAGTCCCTGTTCGTCGCCGGATCGGTCCGGATGAACTCCACTTCCCTGCCGATGTAGCGTTCCAGGAGGCGCGCCTGGTGGACGAGGTCATACTGGTAGTTCTGTTCCAGCACCCGTACGCCTTCCGGGTCTGTGAGGCTGACGAAATGAACGGAGGTCCCGTCGATCGTCGCCGGCACGTCCGGAACGACGACGCTCGTCGTCCCCTTGCCGAGTGCGAACGTCCGCTCCTCCCGGACCAGGGAGAGGTTCTGGTTGTAAATTGTGAGGTCGACCGAGGTACGCTCCCCGGATGCGGGCGCCGGCTGCGCCGGCGACGCATTTGGACCGCACAGTGCCGCCAGCGCGACGGCGCAGCATATGATGACGGGTGTGTCCATTGCAGGCTCTCCTGTCGTTTGTTGATTGAAAAGGTTGACTGTTTGTCGTACCTTGTGCCGTTCACCTTGTGACTGTTAATGACATTAACTGCTGGAAGGTAAATGGCTCCCTCCCCCCTTTTCGCGAGCAACGACGCGCGCATCCTGGACCGGATCAGGAAAGGGGACGAAGGGGCACTCGTCGAACTCTATCGCGACAACAGGAGTCCCGTGCGCGCGCTCGTGAGACGGAACAGCGGGACGGAAGACGACGCCGACGACATTCTCCAGGAGGCCCTGGTGACTCTCTGGGAACGGGTCACGACGGGGCGGTTCCATTACTCGGCCCGGCTCGGGACGTTCATCTATGCGACGGCGCACAACATGTGGCTCCGGCGCCTGGCGCGCTCGCGCAGGGAAGCCCCCGGGATCGTGACCGATCCTCCCTCGGACGACGCTTCCCCCCTTGACCTGATGATCGAAGAAGAGGAGGCGGAAATCGTCCGCTCCGCGCTCGAACGGCTCGGGGAACCATGCAGAAGATTACTGCTCCTGTTCTACTGGGAAGAGGAATCAATGGAATCGATCGCCTCAGAGATGGGGATGGCGAACGCCGACACGGTGAAGTCCCGGAAGTACCAGTGCAAGAAGTCCCTGGAGGCGCTCATCAGGGAAAGGCTCCCTCACAATGACTGACGGCGCCGGCAACCATATCGCATCCGACGAGGATCTCCTCTCCCGGTACGCGCTCGGCAGGCTCGATCCGGCGGAGCGTGAGAAGGTCGACATTCACACCGCCCGTTGTCTCACGTGCATGGAAGCCCTCCGGCGGGAGATGCTCGTCGCCGCCGGGGTCCGCAGGCTCGGCCGGGAGGATCTCAAGACGGAACTGAAGCGGAGAATTGCCGCCGAACAGCAGCCCTCAGGCTGGCTCCGGATCGTGAGTGCCGCGGCCGCAGTCGGCATCGTTGCAGGTCTCGGAGTGTATTACACGTGGTTCTCCGGGGGGGGAAACCTCTCTCCGGACCCCGGCGCTACTCCCCCGGTGGCAAGCAGGACGGAGCCTCGCGCGCCGGCGGAAGGGAATGCTCCGGCCAGGGAGCTTCGGGACAAAGTGAAGGACGACAGGAGTGCTGAGTCTCCCGCAGGGTCATCCGGACAGCTTCAGGAGGACCGGAAGGAGCCGGCGTCCCCAGCGAACCGGGAGGCAGAAAACGAACGAATGGCGGCGCCGGCCGCGAAGGGAATTGCCGCAACTGAGACTGCAGCGGGAGCGCCGGCAGGCGAATTCTGGTCGGACGGGGTTGTGGAGCGGGGGGAGGCCGCTCGTGATGGCGGCGGGCTCCCGGGAGCCGTATCGTCACAGGAAAAAAGCGCGGTCAACCTGAACAGCAGCACCTTAAAGAAGGAGGAAGCTCACCTGAAGGACGCGCTCTCCCGGCCCCAGGGACGATACCTCGTCCGGCAGCAACCAGCCAGCGCGCTGCCGTCCGACCGGGAGAGATCCGGAAGGGACCAGCAGAGGGTCCCCACGCGCGTCGATCAGCGGGGGAGCACGACGACCATGACGATGTACCTCGATTCGCTGGTCGACGACGGGGATCTGAAGAAGGCGCAGGTGGAGGCGGTGAGGGATGATTCCGTGGTGGTGACGCTCGGCGGGAGGAAGATCCTCTACCGGTTCGCTCCGGGTCAGGCGGTGCAGCAGCAGCGGCAGAAGTGAGATCAGGACCTGCGCGCAAGCTCCGACGTGCAGGCGCTGCAGAACGATCCATTCTTCAGATCGATCTCTTCGACGTAGGACGAAGAATGCATGACGCACGACTGGACGGAACAGTGGATCAGGGAATAGACGTGGCCGAGCTCGTGGACGACCTCCTTGGCGAACCGCGCAAGCAGCAGGGCATTGTCGGCGGGAAGCCCGTACCGTTCAGGTGCCAGACGGTGGTATGAGACGACCGCCACGTTCCCCCCGACCTCGGCCTCGCCGAAGACGTACGTCAGGATCGGGATGAAGAGGTCGAACGGGACGAGCGCCAGCGTGCAGACGCCGGGCTCCCGATCGAGCGCGGGGTAGTGGCTCTTAAGGTGCATGAGGAGCCGGGTGGAAT
>PMDK01000216.1:4793-5055 GCA_003154425.1 Ignavibacteriota bacterium | reverse complement strand
CGAGGACTTCGAGGATCTTGTACGAATCGATCACCTTGCCGATCATTTGGTCCATGGCACCGTCACTTCTTCCCGGGTTTCCAGATCGATTTCAGTTTATCCCTGCCGCGCGAAAGCGGGCTGAGGGTCGTCGGACTCGCGTCCACCCGCACGACCTGCACGGTGATGTTGTCGCTTCCCCCCCGCTCGTTCGCAAGCTCGATGAGCCGGCGGCATGCCCGTTCGGGGCTGTGGGCAAGGACGATCTGCCGCATCTCTTCGT
>PMDK01000216.1:0-4761 GCA_003154425.1 Ignavibacteriota bacterium | reverse complement strand
TGCCGCGGCGCACCATCTCGGCGACCTTGGAGTGATCCTGCGTGAGCTGCGTGATCCCGCGCTGGTTGATCTTGTAGACGCGGCTGTCGCCGATGTTGCCGATATATGCGTGCCCGTCACGCAACACGAGAACGACGCACGTCGTCCCCATCCCCCGGTACTGCGGCCCGGTCCCGCTTTTCCGGTAGATCGCTTCGTTTGCGGCGGAGAACGCGCGGCGGAGGTTCCCAATGACTGAAGGATCGGTCCCCGCATAGTACGCCGTTCCGATCTCCCGTACCGCGATCGTGCTCGCCTCCCGGCCCGCGTTCTGGCCCCCCATGCCGTCGGCGATCACGAAGAGCTGGCCCCCCGGACAATTCAGATCGAGGTTCCCCTCCGGGAATTTGCCGAACGAATCCTGGTTCTCCGAACGGACCGAACCGACATGACTGTCATTGCCGAACGAGATTTTTCTCACGGCCGGGTCATCTCCTGGTCATCGTTGCCGATGTCACGCCGGGCTCCCCCCCTTTTTCAGGATCGTGGCCTTCACAAGCCCGAATCGGATCGGTGTATCAGGAGCAACTTCCGTATCTCCGGAGATCTTCTTGTCTGCGACGTATGTGCCGTTCTTGCTGCCGAGATCCCGGAGAGCCACCTTCCCCGCGCGAACCGTGATGATGGCATGGTTGCGCGAAATGGAGGCGTCGTCGACGGCCACGTCGCCCGTCGAAAGCCTCCCGACGGTGTTCTCTCCCTCCTTCAGGTTCACCGTGGATTTCTCTCCGCGGACGTTTTTGAACTCGAGCACAAAGCGCGGGGGCGAAAGCAAATCTGCGAGCTGAGCCTCGTCGATGAGCATCGTCGGCGCCGCATCGCGCGGCAGGGGCGCGCGGACACGGGGCTCTTCCGCCACGTTCTCCGCTTCCGCCGGCCTGGGTCTCGCGGGAGGCTCCCCGAGCCCGAATGCATCGTCAGGTGCGGCCGGCGGTTGCGCCTCCTGCCTTTCCGGGGCTTGACGGGAGACAACGGGCGCGGGCTCGGGTGATTCGACGGGCCTGCGCCGGGGGGGAGGAGGAATCTCCGGTTCCGGCGGCAGGTCTTTCGGCGGAGGCGGCAGGGGATCATTCGCCTGCCCGGACTCCAGCGAAAAGATAAACGCAAAAGTGTTCGCGAACATGATCACGTGCTTCTTTTCGAGCTTCACCTTCCCCTGCACGGGCTTGCCGTCCAGCAGCGTTCCGTTGTGGCTCTTAAAATCCTCCAGATAGTACGCCCCTTTTTTCTCGTCGAAGAATATGCGCGCATGCTTTGCCGAAAGGACTCCGCTCTTGATGAGGAGATTGCACTCCGGACCGTGTCCAATGATTGCTTCCGAGACAATCTCATACGACTTGCCGGCCAGTGCGGCGGTTTTCGATTTCAATCGTGCGTACATGGGCGCTTGAGATGGTTGTTAGCGATACCTTTGCGGCAAGAAAGACCCGGATCAAGAAAGTACATCTTTCTCCACGTTATTGTCAAACAATGGACTCACTCAGTCTTCGAAATGTGATCCGTGACAGACCTGCTCAAACTGTCTCATTTCAGGGGATTTATGGAGATTCTCCGGCGGGTATGGGAAGAAATCGCATGAATTGCTAACGATAGTAGAAATAAGCGATTGAAAAGTCAAGGGATGGCCTCGTCTGTCCTTTTTCGCCGAATTCTCGTATCTTGGCCAAACGTTCACAACTTCCGGGAATACAGACATGAAGGAACCGGCTCTCGATAAATTCATCCGTTATGCGAAAATCGACACTCAATCGAAGGACGATGCGGAATCGTATCCCAGCACGAAAAAACAGTTCGACCTTCTCAACCTCCTCCTGAAGGAACTGAAGGAACTCGGTCTGAATGACGCGCAAATCGACAAGTACGGGTACGTGACCGCCACTCTTCCTTCCAATCTCCCCCCCTCCCACAAGGCCCGCGGGAAAGTCCCCGTGGTGGGGCTGGTTGCGCACGTTGATACATCCCCGTCGGCATCCGGGACGAACGTGAAGCCACAGGTCATCCGGAAATACGCGGGCGGAGACATCATCCTCCCGGGAGATCCCTCCGTCGTCATACGGGAATCGGAGAACCCCGAATTGAAGAGGAACATCGGCGAATCCATCGTCACCTCCGACGGCACCACCCTGCTCGGCGCGGATGACAAGGCCGGCTGCGCAATAATCATGACCGCGATCGAGACCCTGATCGGGGCGCCCGGCCTCTTGCACGGAGACATCAGGGTTGCGTTCACGCCGGACGAGGAGGTGGGGGCCGGGACGAAGCACTTCGAGCTGAAGAGTTTTGGTGCGGACTTCGCCTACACGGTCGACGGGGACACGCCCGGCGAACTCAACAAGGAGACATTCAGCGCGGACCTCGCAGTTATCACCGTGCACGGCAGGAATATACATCCGGGGAGCGCAAAAAACATCATGGTGAACTCCATCAGGGCGATGGCGGAGATCGTCAGCCGGATGCCGCTTGACACCGCGCCGGAGACCACCGAGGGATACGAGCCGTACATCCATCCCCACCTCATCGAGGGGGACGAGGCGCGGTCAACGCTCAAGATCCTCCTGCGTGATTTCAACACGGCGGGGCTTGATGTGCTGAAGCGGAAACTCGAGGCGATCATCGCCGAGGTCCGGCCGCTCCATCCGAAGGCCAGAATCGAACTGCAGATCATCGAGCAGTACCGCAACATGAAGGACTACATGGGGAAGGACACGCGCGTGCTCGAGTGCATGTGGGAGGCGACAAAACGTGCAGGGCTTGATCCCGTCTGGGTGCCGATCCGGGGGGGGACGGACGGATCACGCCTGACGGAGAAAGGCCTCCCCACTCCGAATCTCTTCACCGGCGGACAGAACTACCACGGACCGACCGAGTGGCTTTCCGTGTCCGGCATGAACAAATCGGTCGAGACCGTCGTCCACCTCGCCCAGCTCTGGGTCGAGAAGAGCTCTGCCTGACCTTTCAAGAGGAGTACACACTGATGGAACAACAGTCCGGCACCACGAACGGGCTCCCCGAGAACGCATACAAGGAACTCCCACCGGGACAGGAATACCGGCCGATACTCGGTGCCTCTTCGTCGCCCCCCGAAGTCACCCTGTGGTCGGTCACATGGGGACTCTTCATGGCCGTTCTTTTTTCCGCGGCGGCGGCGTACTCGGGCCTGAAGATCGGCCAGGTGTTCGAAGCGGCGATCCCGATCGCCATACTCGCGGTCGGGCTTTCCACGGCGGCAAAGACAAAACACGCCCTCGGGCAGAACGTGATCATCCAGTCGATCGGGGCCAGCTCGGGGGTCATTGTCGCCGGGGCGATATTCACGATCCCGGCGCTCTATATCCTGGACCTTCCGGCGGGTTTCTTCCAGGTCTTCTTCGCCTCCGCGCTCGGAGGGTTCCTCGGGATTCTCTTCCTGATCCCCTTCCGGAAATACTTCGTGAAGGACATGCACGGGAAACTCCCTTTCCCGGAAGCGACGGCGACGACAGAGATCCTCGTGGCGGGGGAAAAGGGGGGGAAGCAGGCGACCGTGCTTGTGGTCGCGGGACTCGTCGGAGGCCTCTTTGACTTCTCCTTCAGCCTGTTCGGGACGTGGTCGGAAGTGATTTCTTCGAGGATGTTCGGCCTGGGTGCGACCATGGCAGAGAGGCTCAAGCTGGTGTTCCGCGTCAACGTGTCCGCGATGGTGTTCGGGCTCGGGTATATCGTCGGCCTCAAGTATTCGGCGATCATCGCCGCCGGTTCGTTCCTTTCCTGGTTCGTGCTTGTCCCCCTCTTTGCAGAAATCGGCCACTCCCTCACGGTCCCCCTGGGGGCATCCGCCACGAAGCTCATTGCGGCCATGAGCGCCGAAGAGATCTTCAAGAGTTACGTCCGCCAGATCGGGATCGGCGGGATAGCGATGGCGGGGATGATAGGCATCATCCGGTCCTCGCGCGTGATCGGCGGGGCGTTCTCGCTTGCCTACCGGGAGATCGCGCACAAGAAATCGGCCGGTCACACCGCCGAGGTGCGGACGCAGACAGACATCACAATGCTCTTCAACATACTCCTGATACTCCTGACCGCCCTCCTTGTATTCGTGTTCTTCTACGGCGGGGTGGTGTTCAACCTCGCGCACGCCCTTGCCGGACTCCTCATCGTTGTGATCATCTCCTTCCTGTTCACGACCGTGGCGGCGAACGCCACGGCGATCGTGGGGACGAACCCGGTCTCCGGGATGACGCTGATGACGCTCATACTTTCCTCCATTGTCCTCAACCAGGTCGGTCTGACGGGGCCCGGCGGCATCGTGAGCGCGCTGATCATCGGCGGCGTCGTCTGCACGGCGCTTTCGGTCGCGGGGGGGTTCATCACGGACCTGAAGATCGGCTACTGGATCGGAACAACACCGAAGAAGCAGGAGACCTGGAAATTCCTGGGCGTCCTTGTCTCCGCGGCGACTGTGGGGGGGGTCATACTGATTCTGAACCAGACGTACGGTTTCAAGGGTGAACACGCCATGGTCGCCCCGCAGGCGAACGCGATGGCCGCCGTGATTCAACCCCTCATGTCGAACACACCAGCTCCCTGGGCGCTGTACATGGTCGGCGCCATCATCGCCCTCCTGTTGACGATGGTGAACATCCCCCCGCTCGCCTTTGCGCTGGGAATGTATATCCCGCAGGAACTCAACACGCCGCTCCTTTTCGGAGGCCTCGTCGCATGGTGGGTGACCTCAAGGAGCAA
>PMDK01000336.1 GCA_003154425.1 Ignavibacteriota bacterium | reverse complement strand
GCTCCAGCATGATTCGCTCGCTGTTCTCGAGCAAAAGGCCCTTCTCTCCGCGGCCCGGCAGGAATACATCCCCGATCTCCGGCTCGGCCTCCAGTACATGACCGCCCCGATGACCGGTTTCAACGGGTGGACAGTGACCGCAGGGATCACACTCCCGTTCGCCCCGTGGGCTCTGGGCGCCCGGTCCGGGAGGATCGATGAGTCGGAAGCCGGCATCGGCATGGCCGTTGCCTCGCTCGCCGCCTCGCGGGCGATGGTACGTGCGGAGATCCGTGACAGGTACTCGAGAGCGGTCGCGGACAGGCAGCAGGTGGAAACGTACCGCACCACGATGCTCCCCCGGGCAGAGGGGGCGCTCCAATCGGCACTTGCGGCGTACCGGTCCGGCAGGGGGGATCTCCTCATGGTGCTCGATTCCTGCAGGATGCTGAGTGATCTAACCATGGAAGCGCTGATGCTCAGGATGGATTTTGCGCGGTCGATCGCCGCCTTAGAACAGCAGATCGGCGTGAGAGACCTGACATATCTTCGATGAAGAAAGGGATGAACGATGAAACGAACGTACGTTGTCATGGCACTGCTTCTTCTTGTCGCGCTGGTTCTGTTTGTCCTGTACCTCCGCCCGTCCGGGACCAATAAGGCGGCGGGCACGGCGCTCCAGGGGGGAGGGGTCGAGTACTATACCTGTCCCATGCATCCTTCGGTGATCGCGTACAAACCGGGACCCTGTCCCATTTGCGGGATGACGCTTGTGAAGAAGGTGTCGGGGGGACATACCGGCGGGCATGAAGCCCCGCAGGGAGGGGAAGTGGCGGTCACGCAGGATCAGCGAGTGCAGGCAAACATCTCGACCTCAGCGGCCAGTCTGATCCCGTTTTCGGGTTCCGTATCTGCATCAGGCGTCGTCGCCTATGCGGAGCCCTCCCAGTCAATCGTGGCCGCCAGAGGCCGGGGGCGCATCGAGCACATGTTCGTGGACAGGACCGGCGCCGTTGTCCGGAGAGGGGATCCTCTTCTCTCGATCTACAGCCCCGAGCTCATCGGCGCCGAGGAAGAATACCTGATCGCGCTGGGGAGTGTGGACGACGCCACCAGGTCTCAGCTGATCGCGGCATCACGGAAGCGGCTCGCAGAGCGGTTCGGAATCACGGAGGCTCAGATCAACCGTCTGGAGCGTGAACGTGAGATGCAGAGCTCCGCCACATACTCTTCCCCGATTGCCGGAACGGTGATACGGAAGCCGGTGGTTCAGGGGCAATATGTCGAAGAAGGGACGACGCTTTTCGAGCTGGCGGACCTCTCCCGCGTCTGGGTCGTCGCCTCGGTCCCGGAACAGGATATCCGTTCGGTCCGCAATGGAGACACCGTGGAGGTGACGCTGGACGCGTACCCCGGGGTTCTGTTCAAAAGCCGGGTCGGATTCATCGAGCCTGTGCTCGATGCGGACTCCCGCACTGTGCGCGTCCGTACGGAGCTGGCCAACCCGGAGGGGAAGCTGAAACCGAATATGTATGCCCGGATCGCACTGAAGCGGGCTCCCCGTGAGGCTCTCGCCGTCCCGACGTCGGCGGTCCTCTTCACCGGGAGGCATCCCCGGGTGTGGGTTGAATCCGAGCCGGGGCGCTTCGCGCCGCACGTTGTCAGCGTAGGGCTCACCTCCGGCGCATTCACCGAAATACTGAGCGGGCTCAACGAGGGGGATATGGTTGCATCGACGGGGGGGTTCCTCATCGATTCCGAGAGCCAGCTCGAAGCCCCCGCCGGGGGAGGACACCCATGATAGAGCGGATCATTGAATTCTCGGCTCGCAACAGGTTTGCCGTCATCATCGCATACCTGGCGGTCCTGGGGTTCGGCATCTGGGGAATGCTCACGACCCCCCTTGACGCGATCCCTGATCTCTCCGAAAACCAGGTGATCGTATTCACCGAGTGGATGGGGCGCTCCCCGAAGCTCGTGGAAGACCAGGTGACGTTCCCGCTCGAGACCGCGCTTCAGGGGATTCCGGAGGTGCACGACATCAGGGCCCAATCGATGTTCGGCATGTCGTTCATCTACGTGATCTTCAATGAATCGACCGATCTCTACTGGGCACGGAGCAGGGTGCTGGAGAAGCTCTCCACGGTGCAGTCCGGCCTTCCCCCGGGGGCGAAGATGCAGCTCGGGCCCGACGGGACGGGGGTCGGGCACGTCTTCTGGTACACGCTGGAAGGGAGGTACGACCTGGGAACGCTCAGGGGGGTGCAGGACTGGTATGTCAAGCTGAACCTGCAGGGCGTCCAGGGGGTGGCGGAAGTCGCCTCCGTGGGAGGGTTCGTCAGGCAGTACCAGGTGGACGTCGACCCGTTCCTCCTGAAGTCGTTCGGCCTCACGCTCGCCGATGTCCGGAATGCCGTGATGCGTTCCAACAACGATGTCGGGGGGAAGATCATCGAAGTTTCGGACGCGGAGTACTTCGTCCGCGGGCAGGGGTATATCCACTCGGTGAAGGACGTCGAAGATATCCCTCTTGCGACCGTCGCGGGAGGAAACGCGGTTCTGCTGCATCAGGTCGCCCGCGTCCAGATCGGCGGAGACATCCGGCGAGGGTCCCTGGAAAAAGACGGGAAAGGGGAGGTCGTCGGAGGGATCGTGGTGATGCGGAGCGGGGAGAACGCGAAGGATGTCATCGACA
>PMDK01000283.1 GCA_003154425.1 Ignavibacteriota bacterium | reverse complement strand
CTAGCACGGAACTTGGGTGGTATTCACCCGTGCCGCAAGAGCGCGGCAATCCCCATGTACTCCTTGATGCGCAAAGAAAGAAAGAGCAAACGCCATGCCCACTGAGATACTCAATGAATTGAAACAGGCCCTCCTTGACGGAATACTCCCTCGATGGTATCCGCTCGTCGTCGACCGTGAATGCGGCGGATACTTCACGANNGTATCTCCCGATCGCGCGGCACGGATACGAGTACCTGCGCGACGTGATGTGGGACGGCGAGTATGGCGGGTTTTATCAGATGCGTGACAGGTGCGGCGGGATTGCGGAATTCAAAGGATGGCGGGATGAGAAGAGAGCATATGGAAACGCCTTTGCCCTGTATGGACTGGCCGCGCTGTACGGTCAGACGAACGATCCGGATGTGCTTGACCTTGCGCGCCGGGCATTCCATTGGATAGAAGAGCACGCGTACGACCCGCGGTACGGAGGGTATTTTGAATTCCTCACACGTGAGGGGGAGCCCTTTGACAGCGGGAGCGTGTACAAGACGATCGCTTCCGATGCCAACGAGCTCGGTTTCAAGGACCAGAACTCGTCCATACATCTCCTTGAGGCATACACCGAGCTCTACAGGGTCTGGAAGGATCCGCTTCTGCGCCAGCGGCTGGCTGATCTGCTGGAGCTGATCAGGGACACCATGGTGCACGAACGCGGCTACCTGCAGCTCTTCTTCAAGCCCGACTGGACCCCTGTCTCGTTCAGGGATTCCCCCGAAGATGTCCGGCGGGAGAACTTCGGGCTCGACCACGTCTCATTCGGCCACGACTACGAGACGGCGTTCCTGATGCTCGAGGCTTCGCATGCGCTCGGACTGGAGAGCGACACCAGGACGCTCCTTGTCGCGAAGAAGATGCTGGATCACGCGCTCGCGAACGGATGGGAGCGGGGTGTCGGCGGTTTCTTCGACGGAGCATACTACTTCAACGGCGACGGCCGCTGCACGATTATACACCAGACGAAGAACTGGTGGGCACAGGCGGAGGCGCTCAACGCCCTCCTGCTGTTCTCACGGATCTACCCGGAGTCGGAATACCGGTCGTATTTCCTGAAGCAGTGGGAGTACGTGAAGAAATTTATCATTGATCACGAAAGGGGTGATTGGTTCGAGGGGGGAATCGACAGGGAGCCGCAGTTCAGGACCGGCCCCAAAAGCCATATCTGGAAGTGCACGTACCACACATCGCGTGCGCTCATGAACTGTATCGCACTCCTGAGCTATGCCCGGCCCCCGGGGTGGGGTGAAGGGTTCGACAGGGCAAGGAAGGAGATCACGGAGTTCGTCGGTCACTGGAACAGCACCGCGATGCAGAGCTCCGGAGTCCAGCGTTAAGAGGAGGCCCGCGCCCGGTGTCCTGTGGTGCCGGCCTTATCGAACAACGATCATCTTTTTCGTGGAGGCATGATTCATCCCGGCCGTGAGGCGATAGAAATACACGCCGCTGCCGACCGGCACTCCCCGGGAATCTCTCCCGTCCCATTGCACGCTGTGATGTCCGGCGGGGGCAACCCCGTGTACGGGAATACGTACCTCCCTGCCGAAGCGAGAGGCGCATGTGTATATAATGAAAGAATCACGCAGGAGGTTCCAACGCGGTGTGTCATTCGCACGGTATTCAACCAGAATTTCAAGGGGGGTTGCTCATGATGATGCTCCTCGGATCCGTTGCTCTTTCCGGGCAGGCCAAACCGGGTGAACCTTCCCCGGGGTGGCCCCATCTGAAGTATGCGCTGTATTTCACATCCGCTGAGATCGAGAAGCTCCTCACCGATAGCGCTTCCATGCGCGAAACGATGGAATACCTGGGCCCCGTCAGGGCCGCCAAGGTGTACCTGGAATGCACGAGCATGGGGGACGTCAACGTCCCTCAGATGAAGGAGCTTGCTGCGAGATTCCGTGCCCTGGGGCTCAGGGTCTCGGGGGCCATGGTCCCGACCGTACCCGGCGGCCCGATATGCTACAACAATCCCGATCACCTTGCGCTGCTCGAACGGCGTTCGCGCGCCGTGGCACAGGTGTTCGATGAGGTCATACTCGACGATTGGCTGTTCACGACCTGCACGTGTGAGAAATGCGTTGCGGGGAGGGGGAAGTCCACATGGGCCGATTACCGGACGAAACTGCTTCTTGAGAAATCGAAGGAGTATATCATCGATCCGGCACGCGAAGTGCATCCCGGGATCAGGATGATCATCAAATATCCGAACTGGTATGAAGGTCACCGGGAGAACGGGTATGACGTGCTGAACGAGACTCACCAGTTCGATGCAATGGCCGCCGGTATCGAGACCCGGACACGGGCGACACACGATCAGCACATCCCGATCTACAGCGGCTATGTGTTTCAGAAGTGGTGGTCGGGGGTCGATCCGGCGAAATGGGTCGGTTCCTGGCTCGACAACTACACGATGCAGGGACAGGAGGACGACTACGTCGCACAGGTCTGGCAGGCGGTGCTGGCTCAGGCGCCGGAAATCATACTCTGGTCCGGCGGCCATTTGCACCACACGGGACCATTCAGCGATGTGTATCCCCACTTTCGCGAGATGCTCCCTGAATTTGACCGGGTGGCGGGGATGTTGAACGGGTCGCCCCGGGGAGTGCCGATGTATCTTCCGTACGGCTCCGAAGGCGAATACAACATCTTCGGCTATCTCGGCATGGCGGGAATTCCGATCGATCCTGTCGGCCGGTTCCCGGCGGAAAGCCGGAACGCGATCTTCACGAGGCATTCGCTCAGGGATCCCGATCTGGCCGACAAAATGCTTGCCCGCCTCCGCGCCGGCCACGACGTGTTCATGAGCTGGGAGCTCTTCGGCAAGCTGCACGAAACAGAGTTCCGCAACATGCTGAACCTGATTGAGCCGGGGGGGAGCGTCTCCTCCTCGCAGTTCAGGACGCGTACAGGGTGGAATGACACGGTCACGAAATCCGACAGGCCTTTTGTCTTTCCCCGCATTGCGACGACGACATGGCCCTATGCGCGGGAAGTGGCGGTCGTGAGGGAGGACAATGACTTCGGAGTGCTCCTCAGCGTGAAGTACCTCAACGGGACTCTCTATGTACTCAATATGCCTGAAAACAGCTATGACCTGCTGCGGCTTCCCGCGCCGGCGCTCAATATGATCCGTCGGGCCTTCAGCGGGGAACTGGGCATGCACCTGACGGGCCCCGGCGGAGTCGGCATGTATCTGTTTGGAACCGGTCAGTACGTGCTGTACAACATGAATGATGAGACGGTCACGGTCTCGCTGAGATTCGACGGGAAGGTCGGGGAGTCCCCCTGGCGCGAACTCCTCCACGACAGGATGCTGGCGGTCACCGGGCATCAGGGGCAGGAACGATCCGACGGCGCGGCGTATGACGATGTCTCTCTGACTCTCCGGCCTTTTGAGATCGCGATCGTTCAGTCCCCCGGCATGCGGGGCGCGCGATGACGGTTCTCCACGGTCGCGGATTCAGGGGGAATGGAGGGTCTCTTCCCGTCTTCTTCACCTGCTCCCTGATCGCTGTTCTCCTTGAATCCTGTGCGGTGTTGTTCCCCGCGGGCGAACGGGATGACTTCATCAGAATTCGGGGGACGCACTTCTTCCACGCCGGGAGACCGTATTACTTTGCGGGAACGAACCTCTGGTACGGATGTTATCTCGGCTCCCCCGGTGAGACCGGGGACCGGGACCGGCTCCTGCGCGAGCTGGATTCACTGCGCGCAGACGGGATTGAGAACCTGAGGGTGCTCGCCGCCTCCGAGGAGTCGTACATGAAGAGGTCACTGCGTCCCGCCATTGAACGGGCTCCCGGAAACCTCAACGACTCCCTGCTCCAGGGACTGGATTTCCTCCTGGCCGAGATGGGGAAGAGGAAGATGCATGCCGTCCTTTTCCTGAACAACTACTGGCAATGGTCGGGGGGGATGTCCCAGTACAACGTGTGGGCCGACGGGGGGGAAGGAGTTGATCCGGACGATCCCGCACAGGGATATGGCGCATTCATGGAATTCTCGGCGAAGTTCTACGGGAATGAAAAGGCCGATGCGCTGTTCCGGGAGTACGTCAGGACCATCGTCACGAGAAAGAACACGTGTAACGGCCGGCCGTACGCCGCCGACCCGACGATCATGTCCTGGCAGCTTGCGAATGAACCGCGCCCCGGGACAAACGGCCCGGAGGGAGAGAAGAACCTTGCCGTCTTTTACCGGTGGATAGACCGTACGGCGGAATACATACACATGCTCGACACGAATCACCTGGTCTCAACCGGGAGCGAAGGGGCGGTCGGTTTCCGCTGGTCGGACGAGTATGCCTTCAGGACGCATGAATCACGGTACATCGACTACCTCACGTTCCATCTCTGGCCGTTGAACTGGGGTTGGTTCAATCCGATGAAGATCGACGAGACTCTTTCGTCATCGGAGGAGAAGGCCGCCGCCTACATCCGGTCTCATTGTGCTGCGGCGCGACATCTGAACAAACCCGCGGTGCTGGAAGAATTTGGCTTCCCCAGAGACAGCGCCAGATGTGCGCCGGGAAGCCCTGTCACGGCACGTGACAGGTATTACGCGAGGATACTGGGGGTTCTGGAAGATTCTGCACGCGGCGGCGCGCCCATCGCAGGCTCCAACTTCTGGGGCTGGGGCGGATCGGCAAGGGCGAAGAATGCAGACAATGTCTGGCGCAAAGGCGATCCATTCGTCGGCGATCCCCCGCAGGAGCCTCAGGGCTACAATTCGGTGTTCCTGGCGGATACGTCGACGCGGCGGATCTTGCGCGCTCACGCATTCGCCATGATGAGCATCGGAGCGAATGATTCGCTGTACGCTGCCGGCGAACGGTGATCCCCCTTCGTTTCAAGACGGGCGGCGTGCGCCTTCCTCACAATCTGACGGTTACCCTCTTCCCCGTGTACTCGACGGTTCTGTCAGGGGCCGTGCCGGGTTCCGCGCCTCCCCCGTGGCCTTCGCTGACAAGGACGATGGTGAATGTTCTCGACGCGGCAGGGCCCTGATAGCTCCCCAGCCTCTTGCCGAGCGTCAGCGTCCTGCGGGCGTCGTCCCAGTGCATGGGGATGATGGCGTACACTCCCTTCTCGTAGTCATAGGTGTCCCCCGCGTCGTCATAGAGCTCGAAGTCGGCGTCCCTGCCTCCGTAGACCCGCAGTTCGGTGGGGGCGGCGCTCTGTTCCGTCGCATACTGGATATCCGGCCCCAGAGGCACGACGGACCCCGCGGAGACGTACAGCGGGAGACGGCTGATCGGGGCCTCGGCACGGACGTATTCTCCGCCTGCTGTTGATTTCCCGGTCCAGAAGTCGAACCATCTGGTGCCGCGGGGGAGATACACGCCTCTCGTTCCGGCCTCTCCCGAAGAGTCTTCAGGCTGTAACCAGTTGAGTTTCAGGAGCGCGGTGTTCGGCTTGAACTGTCTGTGCTCGAGCCGGAACGGATGCCTGACCCCGGCCGAAAGATCCACGACGGCCGAGAACGTCGTGCGGACGCTGTTCTCGGGCGCGTCGATGACAGGTTTGTTGTCAAGCCAGAGACGTATTCCCCCGTCGGTGATCACGAACAGGGTATGCCGTCCCCCCCGAGCTCCCGTCATGATCGCTCCGTTCATCCTTACGGAGTATGCGGTGTCGAGTCCGTCGGGGAGACAGCCGGACCAGCTGATCTGGCTTGCATCGGTCTTGCGCGTAAGGATCAGGTGTTCGAACGTGGTCCCGCGGAAGACCTGGAATTCGCAGCCGTGTTCCCTGCCGTCGGCGGAATAGAAATGTGCGGGGGTGATGTCCACCCCCCTGTAGAGGGGGACGTACGTCATTGGACGCGTCACGGGACAGACCATGAGCGCGGACCCGAACATATATTGGTCGGCGATCGAATAGACGTTCCTGTCGCGGGGAAAATCCATCGGGAGACCGCGGACGAAGGAATAGTCGTCGTGCGTGACTCTCCAGGCTGTGGAGTAGATATACGGCATGAGCCTGTAACGAAGCCGGTCGCTTGCCGCCAGCGCGTCGTACGCCCAGTCTCCCTTCTCGCCGAATCGCCATATCTCGCGGGGGATGTTCGTTCCGTGAGCCCGGAAAATCGGTGAGAAGGCCCCGAACTGGAACCAGCGCACGTACAGCTCCCTGTAGGCCGGATCGCTCAGACCCCCCGGGAAATGGAAGTCGGTGATGAACGCTCCGATGTCGTGGGTCCAGTACGGTATGCCTGACATCGAGAAATTGATCCCCGAGGCGATCTGCACGCGCAGGTTGTCCCAGGTGGCGAATGTATCTCCCGACCATGTGGCGGCCCCGAAGCGCTGCTGTCCGGCAAACGAAGAACGTGTCAGGATGAACGCACGCTTCTCTTCCGTGGCGAGGCGGTGGTTCTCGTACACGGCCCGGGTCGTCATGAGCGAATAAGAATTGAGATACCTGGCGAAATCCCCGAGGAAGTTTCTCCCCGCTTCTTTCATGGAGAGTTCTGTGATGTACCGGTCGTCGCTGCAGCGGAATTCCGGTTCTGTTGCGTCCATCCAGTACGCGTCCACGCCGTTGTCGAAGAGTCCTCTCCTCACATACTTCCAGTAGATCTCCCTCGCTTCGGGACTGTAGGCGTCGTAGACCCTCCCGCCGTTCCAGTGGGGGACCGCATACAGGAGACCCCGGGCATTCATCTCCCTGTAGATGTCGGTCGCCGTGCCGAACGCGGGCCAGATCGAAACCATGAGATGCGCGTGGTAGCGATGAAGTGTGTCCGTCATGCGGCGCGGCTCAGGATAATTGACGGTATCCCACATCATGCTGCTGAACTGGTCCATTCCCCCCCAGTAGCTCCAGTCCTGTACGATGTTGTCCAGGGGCAACCCTCGTTTCCGGTATTCCCTCACGATGCCGATCAGCTCCGCGCCGGACTTGTACCGTTCCTTGGATTGCCAGTAACCGAACGCCCATTTCCCCGCCAGGGGTGCCTTCCCTGTCAGCAACCGGTACCCCGCGACCACCCTGTCCAGTGCCGGACCGTAGACGACATAGTAATCGATCCCGTCCGCCACCTCCGATCGGAACAGGGTCGTCGCCCCGCTGTCGGAAAAACGGGACCGGGAATAATTGTCCCACAGTATGCCGTATCCCTTCGTCGAGACGAGGAATGGATTCACGGCTGTACGGTTCGCCTGCGCGATAAGAATGTCCTCCCCCCGGTAGTTGACGATGGGGTCTTCGAACTGGCCGAGCCCGTAGATCCCCTCTTCCCGGCTGAGCGTGAATTGCTGTGCGACATGGAATCCTTCCTCCGGCCTCCCCGGCACAAAAGTCTCCGGACCGGGTCCCTTTGCCGCCAGAAACGGCTCCCCTCCCTTGCCGGAGAATACGAGTTCCCCGTTCCGCCTGTTGACCCGGACGTTCATCTCCCGGGTCGAGATCACGAGCGTGTCACCTCTTTGGGCCGCGGCGGCCTCCACATGTTCCGGGAGGGCGATCACGCTCAGGCTCGGGAGGGGGGTGATCGTCGAGTCGGGCGAGATTCTGATCCGGATGATGTGGGGGGCATACCACTGCAGCTCCATCCGGTGCTGTTGAACGTCCAACCGGTACGGCGCCTTCTGCGCACGCGCCGGAGGCGCATCGGGAACGAGGAGGAGGGAGATGAGGATCAAGATTGAGAGTCTGGAGGACATGGTATCGGGTCTCCCGCTAAAACAGCGAACGCCGGCGCCACTGGCAACGCCGACGTTCACTGCGGAGGTGCGTCCATGTATAGACGCGACTATCTTCTTTCCGGACAAATCCGCGTTCTTATCAGCTAAATCCTCCTTCACAAATGGTGCCATAAAGCCGCTCAAGGGAAGGGGGAATTTCCTCTCATTCTGGAGGATGGGGACGGGGAAGAGTTTATCAAAAAGATAACCGGTTATGGATTTGATAAGTGGTTCGAAAATCCGGGGAGCCCTGGCGAATCCTCCGAACCGGTCGATCTTCCGGAATGTGTCAGATCATATCCCCGCACGTTGAATGACGTCTCGCCTTCAGGACTAACGGCTGTTTGGCCCATACTTTGCGGGGGAAAATTGGTATCTTCCAGACGCAGAGGCCCCACCACTAGAGGAGACAGGAATGACCCGCATGACATTGAAATCCCTCGCGTATATGACATCCCTTCCACTTATCCTTGCAGGCATGGCTATGTCTCAGAGCTCCGGAATCGGGCAGTTCGGCAGTCACGGTGACATCGGAAAGACGCACACGACGGGATCTGTGAAATACGACGCCGCAAAAGAGGAGTATCTCGTCGGAGGGAGCGGCGAGAACATGTGGTTCGCAAGCGACGCGTTCCAATTCGTTTGGAAAGAGTGGAGCGGCGACGTTTCGCTCGCCGCGGATGTCCGCTGGATCGGCACAACCGGAAACCCGCACAGGAAGGCGTGCCTTCTCATCCGCCAGAGCCTGGATCCCGATGCCGCGTACGTGGATGCGGCGCTTCACGGCGACGGACTCACGTCGCTCCAGTACCGCGAAGTGCGCGGGGGCCCGACCCGCGAGATCCAGTCCGGCGTGGCCGGGCCGCGGAGGATCCGCATCGAGAGAGAGGGAAACGATGTGTTCATGTCGGTTGCCCCCGCGGGAGGGGAACTCCGCGCCGCCGGCGGATCGTTCAGGATCGCTCTGCACGATCCGTATTTCGTCGGACTGGGAGTCTGTGCACACGACAGCAGTGCTTTTGAGCAGGCCGTTTTTTCCAGTGTCGTCCTGGGGAAACCGAAGGCTGCGGGAGGGGAGCAGGTCCTTGAATCCACCCTGGAGACGATAGCGATCGCCTCCACCGACCGTCGGGCGGTCTATACTACGCGCGATCATATCGAGGCGCCGAACTGGTCCCGCGACGGGGAGTATTTTCTCTTCAACGGGAAGGGACTCATCTTCCGTCTCCCGGTGAAGGGGGGTACGCCCCGGGCGCTCGATCTTGGTTTCGCGACGCGCTGCAACAACGATCACGGACTGTCGCCTGATGGGACACGGCTGGCGATCAGTGACCAGTCCGTGGACGGAAAATCGCTCATCTACACACTGCCGGCCGGGGGAGGGACGCCCGTCCGGGTCACCCAGTCCGGTCCATCCTACTGGCACGGGTGGTCCCCCGACGGCTCGATGCTTGCCTTTTGCGGCGAACGGAACGGCGAATTTGATATCTATACGATCCCGGCGGCCGGTGGGACTGAGAGGCGGTTGACCGCGGCTCCCGGACTCGACGATGGTCCCGATTATTCTCCGGACGGCCGCTACATCTATTTCAATTCAGAGCGGACGGGGAGAATGCAGATCTGGCGGATGAAAACGGACGGGACCGACCAGCAGCAGATGACCGCCGACGAGTACAACAACTGGTTTCCGCATCCCTCACCTGACGGCAAATGGGTCGTGCTTCTCTCCTACGCAAACGATGTGCACGGCCACCCTGAGAACAAGGACGTGATGCTCCGCTTGATGCCGGCGGAGGGAGGAGAACTACGCGTGCTGGCGAAGCTGTTCGGGGGTCAGGGGACGATCAATGTCCCCTCCTGGTCCCCCAACAGCGCGATGGTCGCATTCGTGAGCTACAGACTCGCGGCGCCGTGAGAATCCGCCGATTGTAACGGTTCGCTATTCTCGTTTTCTTTTTCTATACTTCAGCATGTTCTTTCGCAGGTCCCCTTCATCATTTTGGTGGAGGGGACTTTTTTTTGTTTTTCTGAGAGGGAGTCGAGGGTTCAAAGGAGGAGACGATGTGTGATCACAGGAGTTCAAAAGGAAACAGGTTCTCGCGGTTCCTGCTTCCGCTCACGGGGCTGGCGTGCCTCGTCTGGATGCTCATCCGTGTCATTCCCAAGCCGAGCCGGGCGGAGTATCCCTGCATGAAAGTCGCGGCGCCCCTCGCCGGCGGATTCGTCGCCTACATTGCCGGGATGGCGATAGCCCTGTTCTCGCTCAGGAAGGCCTCCCATCTTTTTGCGAAACACAGATCAGTGTGGGCCGCCGCCCTCGTACTGTGCGGTGTCGCTGTTGGGATGTTCACGGTCCTCAAGACGGATTCTGAATCGCAATCATACGCGGCGATTACAGCCACCGATTCACTGTTCGTCCCGGGTGAGCCGCCGAATACTCCCATGGGGGTCGCCAGGGGAATATTCCCGGGGCGCGTGGTGTGGATGTGGGATTCCACGGCAACCACGTGGAACGGAACTACAGGGAACTGGTGGAGCGATACGTACACGCATCAGAGCGTTGTGGACTCCATGCTGACCAAGTCGCTCTTTTCACTGACAGGTACGTCGTCGGAATCCGCCGCATGGGACACGCTCTTCAGATACTTCAATGTCAGGCACGGAAAAGGGAACACCGGTTACAGGGCCGGGGAGAAGATTGCAGTCAAGATAAACCTCGTTCAAACAAGCAGCCCCGGCAACGTCGGCAATGCGGTCTTCGTGTCGCCGCAGCTCGCCCTCTCTCTCCTCAGGCAGCTCGTCACCGTCGCCGGTGTCCGGGACAGCGACATCACGATCTATGATACAGACCGGTATGTTCCGGATCCGGTCTACACGAAATGCCACACAGCATATCCCGGAGTCCACTTCATGGGATGGGCCGCGGCGAACGGGCGGGAGAAATATGTGCGTGATACGACATATATTCACTGGTCACAGAAACTGACAATGGAGATCAACGGCGGCCACACTGCGTATCTGCCGACCGTCGTGACACGTGCTTCCTATCTTATCAATCTCGGCAACTTCAAGGCCCATCGTTACATGGGACTCACGCTCTGTTCCAAGAACCATTTCGGGACGCTCAGTTGCGACGGGTCCGATGGCCTGCCTGCACAGGGTGCTCCTCATGCCGCCGGGCTTCACTGCTACACCGCTGTGCACGACATCTATATTGAGGGGAGCCCGGAGTGGACGTTTACCGGAAGGCCGATGGGAACATACAATACTCTTGTCGACCTGATGGGGCACAAAGATCTTGGCGCCAAGACGCTTCTCTTCATGATCGACGCTCTCTATGCGGTGGAAGGCGAAGGGAATCCGGTGTCACTTGCGAGCAGGTGGAAGTCAGCGCCGTTCAATGGGCACTGGTCGTCAAGCCTGTTCCTTTCACAGGACAACATCGCCATTGAATCTGTCGGACTTGATTTCATAAGAACCGAGCAGGCTGTCAATTCTGCTTACACCTACACGTATGGTGCAGTCGACAACTATCTCCACGAGGGGGCACGGGCGGACAATCCCCCGTCCGGAACATTCTACGGTCCCAACGGCGACTCGGTCCGGCTGCAGAGCCTGGGTGTGCACGAGCACTGGAATAACGCGGTCGAGAAGAAGTACACGAGAAACCTCGGGACGGGAAGCGGCATTGAGCTGGTGAAGCTGCAGGCGACGCCCCTGACCTCCGTGAACGAAGGAGCCGGAACACCATCTGCGTTCGCTCTCCTTCAGAATTACCCGAATCCGTTCAATCCTTCGACCACCATCGGTTTTTCCGTCTCGCAGAGCGGGTCGGTCCTGCTTGATATCTACGATCTGACGGGCAGGCATGTCCGCACGCTTCTCAGCGGTCAGACGGCCGCGGGTCATCACACCGTGCGATGGGACGGCCGGGATGACCGGGGGTCATCCGTCGGGAGCGGCGTCTATTTCTACCGTCTGAAGGCCGGCGCGAATTCTGCCGTCTCAAAGAAGATGTTGCTCATGAAGTGAGGCCCGCGGAGCGGCCAATGATTTCGGGAAGCCCGGTCCTGATCGGCTGGGCTTCCCTGTTTTTGAATCGTCCTGTTTCGATAACACGGGGAACGACAATGAAAATGAAATTACTACTCAGCGTCCTCATGTGCCTCCTGCCGGCAGTCCGTTCATTCGGTGCTCCGGGGGATACGACGGTTATTGTCAACAGTGCTGCGGGGATACTTGAGGCAACGATCAACGGCGACGTCACCAACAACGTGCGGAATAATCCCAACAGGGTGTACGTGCTGCAGAGAGATCAACTCTACGTCCAAAATGCGCCGATCAGCGTCATCA
>PMDK01000346.1 GCA_003154425.1 Ignavibacteriota bacterium | reverse complement strand
GAAGTCGTCCGCACCGGCATCCATCCCTTCATAATAATTCTTCTTTCCTGCCAGGGCGGTGAGGAAGATGACGTATGCATATCTCTCCTGCACATGTGACCGGATCATCCGGCACAGGTCCAGACCGTCAACCTTCGGCATCATCCAGTCCGTGATGACGAGCTGCGGCCGTTCCGCAAGAAACGCATTCCACCCGGCCTCGCCATCCTCCGCGGCAATGACCTCGTGCCCCATCTTCCTGAGCTTTGTGAGCAGAATCAACCGGGACACGCTGTCGTCTTCGGCAATGAGGACTTTCATGGGTCAGACCTCGAGTAATGAGTATTTCGTCAGAATAAGTTCCCTGGTTCGAGAGAATCTGTGCTCGAGCTTCGTAATCCACTCTTCGCTCCCCTGCAATGCGCCGGTTCTTCCCTGGTCTTCAAGTTTCTGACAGGACTCAGCCATAGCGATCAGGCCGAGCTGTTTGCACGCACCTTTGAGACGATGAGCGGTCTCATGCACTCCTCGTGCGTCACCCGTTCCTGCGGCCCGGCGGATCTCCTCGATCCTCCCCGGCGTCTCAAGAATGACCATCCTGAGAAGATGCTCCACAAGATCCGGTTCCTCCTCGCTCTCAAGACCGCGCAGTTCCTGCAAAGCGGATTCATCCAGGAGCTTCAGGGGGCCGGCCGCAGCGGTCGGTTTCCGCTCCACGATCTGAGCGCGGGAACACCAACGGTCGATCGCACCACCCAGCTCCGTTTGCATGATCGGCTTTGCAACATAGTCGTCCATACCCGCAGCGAGGCATTTCTCCTTATCTCCCTGCAATACATTCGCCGTCATCGCAACAATGGCGGTGTGCCTGCCGGACCCCTCAATCCTGCGGATCTCGCCGGTCGCTTCGAAGCCGTCCATCTCCGGCATCTGACAATCCATGAACACGATATGATACGGGATGAGAGAAACGGCGTTGAGTGCCTCAACTCCATTGACTGCGATGTCGGCAGTGTAGCCAAGCTTCTCGATCATCCGAACAGCCACTTTCCGGTTCACAGAGTTGTCCTCGGCGACCAGTATGCGCAACCTGCTCTTCTGCTTTACTGCCGCCTTCACTGTCGGGGGTGCGACCACCTCACTCCCGATCCCTTTGGCAGCCTTTCCATTCCCGCCGTCTCCGCTTAATGCCAGAGTATCGGCCATGACCTCCGCAATGCAATCGAACAACTGTGACTGCCTGATGGGTTTGGCGAGGCTTGCCGTGAAACCTGCTTCTTCCATAAGCACAACATTCTGGTTTCCCATCGATGTCAGGAGAATGAGGCGGGTTTTCGCAAGGTCGGGATCAGCCTTTATCGTCCGGGCGAGCTCGAGCCCATCCATGCCCGGCATCTGCATGTCCAGGATTGCAAGGTGATACGGGGAGCCTGCGCGGACGGCCCCTCGCATGATCTCCAGTGCACGTGGTCCGCTCTCCGCCGATCCGTTCCCCAACCCCCACGACGTAATGTAGTGATGCACAATCGTCCGGTTTGTCTTGTTGTCATCGACGATCAGACAGCGTAATCCTGCAAGACCTGTGCGTCGTTGAACCTGCATTCTATCGGCGGGCTGCTTCTCGAAGGTGGCCGTCCACCAGAACGTGCTCCCTTTCCCCTGTTCGCTGTCCACGCCGATCGTCCCCCCCATCATTTCCACCAGTTGCTTTGAGATCGAAAGCCCGAGTCCCGAGCCGCCATACTTGCGTGTCGTCGAACCGTCCGCCTGGGAGAAGGAACGGAATATGCGCTTCTTCTCATCTTCGGAGACGCCGATCCCCGTGTCCGACACAGTGAACCGAACCACGACATTTGCCTCTGATTCCGCCTGCACAAACGCGCTGACCGTTATCTCCCCCTTCTCGGTGAACTTGATGGCGTTCCCCACCAGGTTTGTCAAAATCTGCCGCACGCGCCCGGGATCGCCCCGCAAGGCGCGCAGCACCTCGCAATCGAGCAGACATGCAAGCTCGAGACCTTTCTCCTGGGCCTGAAGCGCCAGTATCTCAACCGTTCCTTCCACCACCGATACCAGGTCGAAGTCGATGTGCTCTATTGTCAATTTGCCCGCCTCAATCTTCGAAAAATCCAGAATGTCGTTGATGACGGTCAGCAGGGAGTCCCCCGACCGGCGTACGATCTCCGCATATTCACGCTGTTCGGCGGACAGATCCGTGTCGAGCAGCAGACTCGTCATGCCGATGATGCCGTTCATNNCGGATCTCATGGCTCATGTTGGCAACGAATTCGGATTTGAGCCTTGACGCTTCCAGCGCCACTTCACGGGCTGCGATAAGCTCCTGGGCCTGGAGCTTTAGAAGTTGAGCCTGCTCTTCAGCTTCCGCATTCGATTGGAGAAGGCGGTTATTCGCCTGTTCCAATTCATGCGACTGTTGGATCAACATGTTCTCCGCGTGCTTTCGGTCAGTTATGTCGACGAGCGTCCCTTCGTAATAGAGTAGCGTGCCCTGATCGTCCAGAACCGCACGAGCGTTTTCCAACCCGAGCATCTCTTCTCCGCTTTTCTTCAACAGCCGCAGCTCCGCTCCGCGTACCTCGCCGTCCGTCCGAAATATCTCCGTCATCTTTTTTCTGTCGGCGGGATTTACGTACAGTGCCTGAGTGACGTCGAGCCCCAGCATCTGATCGGCGGAATCATAACCGAACATCGCGACGAAGGCGGGATTCACCGTGATCAGCCTTCCTTCGGGCGTGCTCTGGTACAACCCCTCTTTCACGTTCTCGAAGAGCGAGCGGAACCTGACTTCGGACGCCAGGACGGCCGCTTCTGCGCGCTTCCGCAATGTGATGTCGCGTCCAATGCCGACAAGTCCGATTATCTGCCCTTCATCATTCTTCAGCGGCAGCTTGGAGGTGAGCAACCAGGATTTTCGACCCTGCGCGTCGATAAAATACTCTTCCCTGTTGAGCACGGGCCGCCCGGTTTCAATGACCGAACGATCATCGGCGAAAAACGTGACGGCGACATCCGCCGGGAAGAGATCAAAATCGTTCTTGCCCAGGACCTCTGCTTCCGAGGTGCGCCCCATATTATGAACATCGGTGAGATTCGCAATGGTCTTGCGGCAGGCGCTGTCCTTGACATAGATCGCATCGGGCAGATTGTCAATCAGTGTCCGCAGGAGACCTCGTTCGTACCGGAGCTCCGCTTCTGCGCTCCTGTGCTTTTCATTTGTTGTCTCCAATTCTGCAATGCGCCGGCGCAACCCGGCCGCTTCCTCCAGGAGATCTGCGGATGTCTTGAGAGTGTCGTCCATCATGCACCTTCCTCTTCCCAGCGGTGATGAATATGCATCTCCTCCTCATTTTGCGGCTTTTCACAGCTGACAAGCTTGCAACATGTGTGCCACGCATTATGCCGATTCTGCGTAAGTGCTTGCGCACAAAGGAATAAGGGAATGCCCCGCGGAGGAGAATTCTACAAATATGAGCGTAAAATCGGGTTATCCTGCGCCGCGCAGGGGCAGGATTAACTACGCAATCACTCTTTTGAGCGATTTCACTGCGGCAAATAATCTGCTAGCTTAGAAGTAGTATGGACAGTTCCCCAGGCAGGAGAACCTCCAAGATTTACGACGAAGCCGACTCAGGAAACATGAGAACATTCGATAACCTTCACAGTCGCCGCATACTGCTTCTGCTCACTCAAGCATGCGGTGCAGCTGCGACTGTGCTCGGCCTTCTGGCTCTTTTCGGATGGCTCTTCAAACATCCTCTGCTCGCCAGTTTCGGCGCGGATCTTATGCCCATGGCCCCGAGCACAGCGTTCGTGTTTGTCCTGCTCGGAGTTTCCATCTTTTTTTGCAGTCGTTTCCCTCTGAATAAAGAAACGCACCTCATGGGCATGGCACTCGGTTTCCTCAGTGCAGTAGCCGCCCTCTTGCTCTTCTGCCTCTCGTACGCTCACATCTACACTTCCGCCGAGCACCTGGGAATTTCGATCACCGGAACACTGAACGGTGTGCCGATCGGACACATGTCCCCTCTGACCGCCCTCACGTGTGCTCTCATTGCACTATCATTCGTGGGGACGCTTTCTTCATCGCCGGAACGGCGGGCGCCTGCAATTGCAGCTTTTGTGCTGGCCGGCATTCTGACGCTGATGTCAATGGCTCTCGTATTCGCCTACGTGCTGGGAATACCTCTTATGTATGGAGGTGCCGTAGTCCCGCCGGCCCTGCCGTCTTCTCTTTCCTTTTTGCTCCTTGTGCTCGCGGTACTCACACTTGCCGGGCTCCAGGTGTGGCCGTCGAGCACTCTCGACGAAACGAAAGCATCCCGCCCCCTGTATATATCGATGCTCATTTTCGTTCTCCTGTCCCTCGGTATCCTTGTCATCGGGTACGTCTATAATCGCTACTTTGAAAGAGGGTACAGGGCGGAGATCGAAAACGTGCTCGCATCCATCTCGGAACTGAAGGTGAGCGAACTCAACCACTGGAGGGAGGAGCGTCTGGGAGACGCATCCATATTTTACGGGAACAAGACCTTCTCCGCCCTGGTCGGACATTATCTTCGCATTCCGGACTCCAGTGATACCCGCACGGCCATTCTGGCCTGGTTCCGGGAGGTGCGGGAGGCCTATCAGTATGATCGCATCTCTTTATACGACGACGCGTTGGTGGAGCGGCTTTCCTACCCGGGCGGATCAGAACTGACGGACTCGCTCTTTCTGCAGCACGCTTCCGTCGCCCTCCGTTCCCGCGAGATCGCGTTCCAGGATTTCTACAGGGACGAACATACCGATCATGTGTATCTCAACATCATCGTTCCAATTCTCGACACCCGGGACGACACCCGGGTGATGGGGATGGTTGCGATGCGTATCGACCCGGGCATGTACATCTATCCCCTCCTCAAGCGTTGGCCGAGCCAGAGTCGGACCGCCGAGACACTGCTTATCCGCAGGGACGGAGATGCTGTACTCTTTCTGAACGAGCTCAAGTTCACCACCGACGCGGCCCTGAAACTGCGGATCCCGCTCGACAGCACCACGGTTCCCGCGGTGAGGGGCGTCATGGGAGAGGTGGGGATCGTCGAGGGGAGAGATTATCACGGCGTGCCCGTGATAGCGAATATCCGCCCGGTTCCGGACTCACCATGGTTCCTGATCGCCCGCATGGATCTTTCAGAGGTGAACGCATCGCTGAACGANNGAGCACGCCTGGCTGCATGGAGTCATTGCCCGGAGTCTCAACGAGATTTATGTCTTTGACCGTGAGACGTTGCAGTTCCAGTTCACCAATGCGGGGGCGCAGCGCAATATCGGTTACACAACGCAGGAATTGAGATCCCTCACTCCGGTTGATCTTGCGCCCGAGTACACGGAAGAGTCTTTTCGTGCCACCGTGCAGCCGCTCCTTACCGGGGGGGACAAGGTGCTGGTGTTCGAGACTGTCCACAGGCGCAAGGATGGAACCCACTACCCGGTGGAATCCCATCTCCAGCTCGTGGAAAGACCCGAGGGGAGCCTTTTCCTGGCCATCATCAACGACATCACCGAGCGGAAGAAGGCGGAGCGGGAGGTCAGACTGATGGCGCAAACGGTCGCCTCCGCACAGGACTGCATCTCCATTACCGATCTCGAGAACAAGTTCCTCTTCGTCAATGACGCATTCCGGAGGACCTACGGCTACAGCACAGAGGACTTGCTGGGAAAGGATGTTTCCATATTGCGGTCACCCCAGACGCCGGCGGAGACCACCGATCAGATCCTCTACGACACCCACGGGGGCGGATGGCACGGCGAGATCCTGAACCGTCGAAAGGACGGGAGTGATTTCCCCGTCGCACTCTGGACCTCCGTCGTACGGGATGAAGCGGGGACCCCGGTGGCGATGGTCGGAGTGGCACGGAACATCGCTGAGCGCAAAGTGACGGAAGAGCACATCAAGCAGAGTGAAGAACAGTTCCGCCTGATCGCGGAGAACGTCGCAGACATGATTGCGGTGCTGGACCTGGACGGCAGGAGACTCTATAACAGTCTCTCCTACAAGAGCATCATGGGAGACCCGGAAGCAATGAGGGGCACCGATGGATTTCAGGAGATTCATCCGGAAGACCGGGAGAAGGTAAAACAGGTGTTTCAGGAAACCGTGAGAACGGGCGTCGGACAACGGCTCGAATACCGGTTTCTGCTCAACGACGGGTCCATCCGCAACATTGATTCGAAGGGGAGCGTGATCAGGGATACCGAAGGGAAGATCTCCCGGGTGATCGTGGTCTCCCGCGATGTCACCGAGGAGAAGAGACTGGCGGCGCAGTTCCTGCGGGCACAGCGCATGGAGAGCATCGGCACGCTTGCCGGCGGCATTGCCCATGACCTCAACAATGTCCTCGCGCCGATCATGATGGCGATCGAGGTCCTGCGGACCAAGATATCCGACCAGGTCGGCCAGAAGATCCTCAACACGATTGAGACATCGGCAAAGCGCGGCGCAGACATTGTCAGCCAGGTGCTGGCATTCGGACGAGGAGTCGAAGGCGACCGCATACTTGTGCAGCTGAAACACGTGGTTATCGAAGTCGTCAAGATCGCCGGTGCGACACTTCCAAAATCGATCGACATCAATACGGAGATCCCACGCGATCTCTGGACGGTCATGGCCGACCCGACACAGATGTACCAGGTATTCCTGAACATGCTGGTGAACGCGCGGGACGCCATGCCCAAAGGGGGGACTCTCACATTATCGGGGGAGAACGTCAAACTGGACGTGAAATACTCCCGCATGCATTTTGAAGCAAAACCGGGGTCCTATGTGTGCATAGCGATCACTGATACGGGAACGGGGATTCCTGCAGATATCCGGGAGAAGATATTCGAGCCCTTCTTCACGACCAAGGGGATCGGGATGGGGACCGGGCTCGGCCTTTCAACCACGCTCGCCATCGTACGGAGCCACGGCGGGTTCATCAACCTGTACAGTGAGATGGGGAAAGGGACGACGTTCAGGATATATATCCCTGCGACAGGAACTTCTTCACGGGTGGCGGCAGCGAGTGAGGAAGCGGACCTGCCGTCGGGAAACGGCGAGATGATACTCATCATCGACGACGAATCCGCCATCCGGGAGATCACGAAGGAAACCCTGGAGGCCTACGGCTACAAAGCCATGACTGCGAGCAACGGCGCGGAAGGAGTCGCCCTCTTTGATGAATACAAGAAGAACATCAAGGTCGTGATCACGGACATCATGATGCCCGTCATGGACGGGACGGCGGCGATCCTCGCACTGAAAAAGATCCGCCCGAATGTCAAGATCATAGCGGCCAGCGGATTGACCGCCAGGGAGCAGACCACCACTCCGCCGGATATCAACGTGCAGGCATTCCTCACGAAGCCCTACACGGCAGAGAAGGTGCTCAAAGCTCTGGCGGAGGCGCTAAACTGAATCAACCCTCTCTGCCAGCACACGCTCAATCGAATCCATCAATTCATGAAAATTGTAGGGCTTCGGAAGGTAGTCGAGCGCACCCCACCGGGCACATTCACCCAGGGCTTGTACGTCGTCGGCGCCCGTGAGCATTATGGGACGAACGGCGATGTGGTGAGTCTTAATGTAGCTTAGAACCTCAAGGCCGTCCATCTTCGGCATTTCGATATCAAGAAGGATCAGGTCAAAAGACTCGTTATCAAGCAAGCTGACGGCTTCTTCCCCGTTGGCCGCCGTCTTCACTTCAAAGCCCTGCAGCATCAAGTGTTTGGATACAAGCGCTTGAACCGGTTGATCATCATCGACACACAATATCCGGATAGCCATACTGCTACTCTCCTTTTTCTTATTCCGCCTCAGAAAGAGCGAATGAGACGATATGACACGAATCAATCGTCGACCTAAAGAGGACATGATCCTTGTCTGATTGGCACCAGTGTCCGATCAATGAATTCTGCAAGATGCGTGCCACGGCAAACAAGACAAATTCTTTCACCCCGCTCCAATCTCCTTCTGCTTCTCTGCCTCCATCTCCCAACAAAGGGGTGCCCGGCGACCATGTCATTGCGGGAATCCCTGGTGTAACTTTAGGACAGTTGTAGAATAGTCATACCTTCGCGCTCCACACTTCACTCCCAGGGGTGGGAGCCGCGTTAATATCTGGCATATATAATGCAGCGAGGGGTGTGACCGGCTGTGGACTGCCCCGCATCGCAACGCTGCGACACGCGGTGACCTTCTTCGGCCAGAGGAGCAATGTCCGATCATCAAAACGTAAGATGCCGAAATTCATGGAAAAGTCGTCTTTCATGCTGCATCGACAGTCGATATGTGCGGGCCGGGTCCTGACGGGACTTATCGCCCTGGCAATAGTGACATCCGGCCCTGCCTCGGGTCAGGGCTCAGGCGGAGCAAGCGGAGATATCCAGCTTGATTCGCTCCTGAACCTGACAGTGAGCAGCGTGTCAAAATACGCGCAGACGACCAGTGAAGCCCCCTCCTCCGTCACGGTCATCACGGCGGAAGAAATCCGTCTTTTTGGGTTCCGCACGATAGAAGATGTCCTGAAAACGGTGCCGGGGTTTTACGTGAGCAACGACCACGACTACGGCTATGTCGGCGTCCGTGGATTTGGACGGCCGGGTGACTACAATTCGCGCCTCCTCCTCCTTGTCAACGGCGTGGTGACGAATGACCCGGTATTCGGATCGGCGTACACCGGCACGGAGTTCGCATTCAACCTGGCGTCTGTGGAGCGGATCGAGATCGTGCGCGGACCTGCCTCGGCCGTGTACGGCACGGGCGCGATGTTCGGGGTCGTGAACCTCATCCTGCGGAACGGCGTGAACTTCGAAGGGGCGCACGTAAGCGCGGAGGCGGGGAACGCCGGTCTCGGGCGCGGCGGCGTTACGTGGGGGGAGAACTGGGGGACGGACTGGTCGGTCATGGTGTCGGCTCAGGCGGAGCGGACCCGTGGCGAGGATTTCTATTTCAAGGAATTCGATTCTCCCCAGACAAACGACGGCATGGCGCGCGGGTTAGACGGCGACCAAAGCGCCAGCGTGCTCGGCCAGCTCAGGTACAAAGGATTTTCAATGAGTGCGGGGGTCTCATCCAGAACGAAAGATGTGCCGACCGCACCGTACGGTGTGGTGTTCAATGACCCGCGCACGCAGACAGTTGACGAGATGCAGTTTCTTTCTCTTGGGGCCGAAACAGCGCTGTCATCCACGAGCACACTCAATGTGCGCCTCTACCAGAGCGGCGTTGACTATCATGGCCAGTACCCGTACGACATATTGAACTATGACGCCTCCAGCGGCCGCGTGCTCGGGGCGGAGGTCCTGCTGCACTGGGATTTCCCGATCGGGGCCAGACTGA
>PMDK01000005.1 GCA_003154425.1 Ignavibacteriota bacterium | reverse complement strand
GGACGAGATCTGGTCCAGCACGAAGCCGTATAGAAGGAGGAGCTCCGTCTACCCGGTTCACAGGGACACATTTATTCAGGAGTTCGAAAGGGGGCGGCTGCATATTGCGGAGAACGAGCTCGCGCTTGCGATCGTCTGGCTCCGCCGCGCAATTGAATCGTACCATGCGTCAGAAAGGCGTGACTCGGCCGTAGAATATACCGACGTTCTTCACCTGGCCGCGAATGTTGCCATTCTCACCAATGACCTCAAGTCCGCGCGGGGCTGGCTGGAAGAGGAGCTCAGCCTCACGCCGGGGTCTTCGAGGGCATGTGCCGGACTCGGCTCCGTGTTCGCGGCCTCCGGGGAGCATCCGGCGGCGAAAACCATGTTTGAATGGGCCGTAAAAAATGATCCCTCCTTCACGGCCGGTATCAAGGGTCTTTCGGCCGTCAATCTGAAGCTCGGCCTCGATCCCGCTCACACCTCTCTCGAGCCAACCGTAGCGCCGAATGTGGCGCTGAAAGTGGCGCCGGAGGCGACACCGCAGGCGCCGCCACGTGACGCCATAAAAGACATCACGGCCGTAAAGACCGACTCCGACTTCGCCCGTGAGGTCAGGGCACTCTTTGCGCGCGTGCGCCCGATGAACATTTTGGAAACCGGGACGTGTGTCGGGACCGGGACAACTACGATCATCGCATCCGCTCTCCGCGATCTCGGGATCAACGGTGCGAAGTTCTACTCAATCGAAGTGAACCCCGGGCTCCACCTCATGGCCCGGAGGAACCTGGAAAATACCGGGCTCTCTTCGTATGTCAACCTCCTGAACGGACTTTCTGTNNGACCACACGCCGGAGGAGCGCGTTGAAAAGTACTTCCGCGAGACGGACTTCCCCCGTGTCGCCGACGACATGATCGGGCGCGTCCTGGCCGTGTTCGGGTTCAGGCCCGATTTCGTCCTGCTCGACAGCGGCGGGCATATGGGGAACATCGAGTTCAACTACCTGATCTCCCGCCTCAGGGGGGAGTGCTACGTTGCGCTGGACGACATATTCCACGTAAAGCATCACGCGAGCTTCAGCCAGATGTCATCGGACCCGCGGTTTGAGATTATGGCGGCGGTGCGGGAGAAGGCCGGGTTCTGCATTGCACGTTTCACCCCCGCCAGATCCTCCGGAGTTGCGCAGACCGCACAACACGGCGAAATTGCGGAGCGGCTCTCCAGGGCCGGGGAACAGTTCCAGAAACGGGAATTCACCGGTGCGCTGGAGACACTCCAGTCTGTCGACCTGATCGTCGAGGCAATTCCTGGATCGGCAACGCGTGATGAAGCCGTGGCGGGGATAGAATCAGTGAGAGGCATGAGTTATCTCGGCCTGAACGATCTCGGGATGGCGAAGGCCGCGTTCGAGAAGGCCCTCAGCTTGCAGCCCCGCTCCTCCCAGGCGTGTGCCGGACTCGGCGAGGTCCTGTATCTTGCGGGACTTGACCGCGAAGCCAAAGTAATGTTCGAACATGCAGTCGCGCTCGGTGAAGGGAACCAGTTCGGCCGGGCGGGACTGGCGAAATCGAACGAGGCGCTCGGGCTTCCGGCCGGGCACAACAACTTTGAAGAAAAAGGAATTCTGTCTTGACGCTTCCCCGCACAGAGAGTGATCCCGTGCCGTCTGCCGGCGGCCTGACCGATGAATACCTCGCCGGGTATGCGGACTACTACGCGAAGGATTTCGACAGGGCGGTGTACCACCTTGTGCGGGCGGTGGCGGAGAGGACTGATAACGCCGACGCGTATTATCTTCTGGCCCGGGCGCAGTGGCGAAGAGGCGATCTGAAATCCGCGCTGGGCGCATTCCAGAACGTCGTCAGGCTTCAACCGGGCTGCGCCCCCGCTCTCGCCGATCTTGCGGGACTTCTTCTGGAAGATCTCGGTAACGTGCAGTCGGCGGAGAATTTCAGCCGGCACGCGATCGAGGCCGATCCGCTTTATGCTCCCGGTTTTGTCATACAGGGTAATGTGCTCCTTGCCCGGGGGGACGACGTGGGGGCGGCGGATTCCTACCGTCAGGCCGCGAGTCTCAACCCCCGTCTGGCGGACCCGCCCATCAATCTCGGCGTCCTGAGTCTCGAATCGGGGGATACGGCGGGGGCATTCACATTGTTCGAGCGGGGGCTTGCTCTTGATCCGTCTCACGCAAACGGCCTGTGGAACAGGGGAAACCTGCTTCTGTTGCTCGGGAGGTTACAGGAGGGGTGGCCAGGGTACGAGCAACGGTTTCAGATCCGCGGCAAGAACGCTTCGCGGCTGGATCCCGCGCGGGCCCGGGTCAGGTGGGATGGTTCGCGGTTCGATGGGAAGACACTCCTTGTGTACTGCGAACAGGGGCTCGGTGACACGCTCCAGTTTGTCCGTTACCTTCCTCTCGTGTCAGAGCTTGGCGGCACAATCATGTTTGAATGTCAGGACGAATTACGCTCCGTCATCGGAAAGAATTTCATCTCCATCCACACCTTCAAAGCAGGCGGCGATCCAGTATTCGACATCGCAATTCCTCTCCTTAGCCTCCCGGCAATTTTCCGGACGGCGGCGGAGACTATCCCGAACGGATTCCCGTACGTCCGTCCGGATCCGGCTCTCTCGGCGGAATTCAAAGGCCGGTTCGATCCGGGAAAATTCAATGTGGGAATCGTCTGGGCGGGCAATCCCGCACATCCGAACGATGGAAACCGTTCCTGTCCACCCGGGGCTTTCGAAGTTCTGGCGGGAGTTGCGGGGGTCCAGCTCTACAGCCTCCAGAAGGGCGCAAAAACTCCCGGGAGAGTCCCGATCATTGAGCTCGCGGATTGCCTGAGTGATTTTGATGCGACCGCGGCAATCGTGGAACATCTTGATCTCGTAATCACTGTTGATACCGCGGTGGCTCACCTGGCGGGAGCGATGGGGAAGCCCGTCTGGGTTCTCCTTCCTCACGTGCCTGACTGGCGGTGGCAGCTTGTGCG
>PMDK01000166.1 GCA_003154425.1 Ignavibacteriota bacterium | reverse complement strand
AACCCGTTCAATCCGGCGACAACCATCCGTTACACCGTGGCGTTCCCTTCGAAAGTGACGCTCACCATTCTTAATATACTCGGCCAGACTGTCGCAAGACTGGTGGATGCGGAGAAACCGTCGGGAGTGTATTCCGTGCAGTTCAACGCTTCCGCTCTCGCCAGCGGCATTTACTACTGTCAGCTCCTGACGGAAACCGGGATTGCCCAGGTGAAGATGGTCCTGGTCCGCTAAACCGCGTCCCGGGGTGGACCGGTCAGCCTCTCTCCGCGGCCGGCGTGATCGGCCTGGGAATAGAAACCCGGAAACGTGACTACCTGCGGCGGACGGACCTGGACAAGGGCATTATCCGGCACGTTGCGTTCGACCACCGCGTTGGCCCCGATCTTCACGTTGTTCCCTATTCTGATCCGCCCCGAGACCTTTGCCCCGGGCGCGATGTAGGCATTGTCGCCGATGACCGGCGCCCCGCGCCGGGCACCCCTCCCTGCAAGTCCGATTGTCACGTCATGCGATACGCTGCAGTTCTTGCCGATGACGACGCGCGACCCGATGAAGATTCCGCCGTAGTGAAAAATCAGAAATCCCTCACCGATGGTGGCCTCCGGATTGAGCTCGATCCCCCAGGCGGCGCGGATCCTGTGGAAGAGAATGACGAGGAACGGCTTCAAAAGGAACCTGACCGGAAGAGGCTTGCCGGACAACCAGCGGCCGAATCTGTAGATCGCAACGGCCTGCAGTCCCGGAGTGCGCACACAGCCAAGGACCCGTTGGATCTTGTTCCCGCCCAGGTGTTCGTAGGTTCGCAGAATATCTTGCTTGAGCATGTTCCTCTCTCCGGTCTATTCAAAGTAGCATTTTTCATGGAGAAATGGAAGCACATTACGGCAGCTTCTGGAAATCCAGGACGAATATTCCTACATTGCTGCAATCGCGGAACAACTCTCAGGCCTACGCGTGACTATCAGGGCGGGATGCATCCTTTCAGTGGCGTTGCTGGCGCTGGCATCATGCGGGGACAATCATCGGGATGGGCAGTGGCACATGGACAATGAATCGTTACGGCGGGATCTGCAACTATTGCAGGGCAAACGGATCTACTTCGGGCACCAATCGGTGGGATTCGACATTATGAAGGGGGTAAGGGAATTGGCCGCTGCCTCTCCAGAGCTTTCCCCGGTATTTGTCTCTGCCGACACGGTTGCGCTCCCGGCCGGCGGCTGGTTTGCGGATTCGCGGATTGGACGGAACAACTATCCCGGGGAAAAATGCAGTGCCTTCCGAGAAACCGTGAGCCGGCTCAAGCGCGATTCACTGGATATCGCCATCATGAAATTCTGCTACGCGGACATCGGTCCCGGGACGGATCCCGCGAAGGTTTTCGAACTGTACGCCCGCACTGTCGACAGCCTCAAGAGGGCCTTCCCCGCCACCGTTTTCGTCCACTCGACTATTCCGTACACGCTGAAGACGAGCTGGTGGAAGCTCCTGGCAAAGAGGATCCTCGGCCGCGAGGATCATTCGCAGGCCGGCAATCTTCAGCGAACCCGCTTCAACACCCTTCTTGCGCAACATTACGGCGGTGACCCGGTGTTCGACATTGCCCGGGTGGAGTCAACTCACCCTGACGGACGCCGGGAGGCCTTCTCCTTCGAGGGAGAGACGGCGTTCAGCCTGATCGGAGAGCTCACGCACGACGGCGGGCATCTGAACGAGACCGGACGCCGGCTCGCGGCACGGGAGTTCCTTCGTGTCCTCGCCGCCGCGGGTGCCCGTTGAATCCCCGGCGGCGGCTTGCCACTCTCGCGGCGGCAATGCTCTTTCCGGCGCTGTTCACCATGGTGGAGGGGGATCTCCTCGCGGCGGAATACCACGTCAGCCCCAAAGGCTCGCCACAAGGAAACGGCAGCCGCTCCCGCCCCTGGGATCTCCGAACAGCCCTGCATCAGCCGCGACGGGTCAGGCCCGGCGATGTGATCTGGCTGCACGGGGGGAAATATACGGGGACGTATCAAAGCCTGCTCACCGGGACAGCGGCCAGGCCGATCATCGTACGGCAATATCCCGGGGAACGCGCGACGATCGACGGCGGGGACTCCGACGGAAGCTTGATATTCCTGGTGGACGGTGCCTACACATGGTTCTGGGGGTTTGAAGTCACAAGCTCGNNTGGATCTTGGGTAACGGACATCAAGCGGGGAGAGGGGATTTTTACGAGCCAGGAGGGGAAAGGGGCCCGCGGGTGCAGGTTTATCAACCTCTATATCCATGATGCCCGGCAGGGGATTGGATTCTGGAAGGAAGCGGCCGAGGCGGAAATATACGGTTGCATCATCGCCAACAACGGCTGGTGCGGTCCTGACCGGACTCATGGCCACGGCATCTACGCCCAGAACACCTCGGGGACAAAGAAGATCACTGACAATATCGTGATGAACAACTTCAGCCACGGCATCCAGATCTACGGTTCAGAGAGTTCGCCGCTTGACAATTTCGTCCTCGAGGGAAACATCGTCTTTGGTCACACCGCCGAACGGAACATCCTGATAGGCGGCGGGGCGCCTGTGCGGAATCTCGTATTCCGCAATAATTACGTCTATGATTCTCCCGGGGCTGTCTCCGTGGACCTTGGCTGGAATCAGTCGAACGGCGGGGGAGCCGACAATGTCGTTTTCGAAGGGAATTACCTGGTCGGACGTCTCGAACTCTGGAATGTCCGGGCTCCGTCGGTTAAAGGGAACACGGTCGTCGGGTTGACACTGGGGTTTCGCCCCGCATGGTATCCAGACAACACGTATCTGTCCACGCGGGGAGACAGGAATGTCGTCGTGGTTCGCCCCAACGCATATGAAAAAGGGCGGGCGCATATTGCCGTGTTCAATTGGGAGAATGCCCGCTTCGCCCAGGTCGATTGTTCCGCAATACTGGCACCCGGCGATCGGTACGTCGTGCAGAATGCCCAGGACTATTTCGGCCCGGCGGTCGCTTCCGGCACCTACAGGGGGGACCCTGTGACAATCCCGCTCGGAACGACGCCGACATCCGCAGGTGT
>PMDK01000275.1 GCA_003154425.1 Ignavibacteriota bacterium | reverse complement strand
TCACCAGCATGTTCAGGAGCACCTGGTGCATCTGAGTCGGGTCGGCGGAGACCGTCCAGAGATCCCGCGGAATATTCGTTCTAATATCGATCGATTTGGGGAATGTCCCGCCGGCGATCTTGACAACCTCGATGACCACGTGTTTGAGTTGCACGAGAATGCGGTCGCCGGGGACTCCCCGTCCGAATGCCAGCACTTGCCTGACAATGTCTGCGCCGCGCAATGCCGATGTCTCAATCGTGCTCAGGATACTCTGACCGCCTTGATCGGATATTTTGCTCCGCAGCACCTCGATCGCCATCATGATCGGGGCAAGGACATTGTTGAGGTCATGGGCAATGCCGCCGGCGAGTGTGCCAATGCTCTCCATGCGCTGGGACCGCAGAAATTGCGCGGCAAGCCTCTTCTCCTCGGTCACGTCACGGGAGACCAGGATGATTTGAGAAATCTTGCCGTCACTATCTCTGATCACACTCCTCTTTGAGTCAATGTTGCGTACGGAACCATCCTTGAGCAGGAACCGGTATTCGAGCCGCTGTCCGATACCCGTTCTGACGGTTTCCTGAAACCCTTGCTTTACCCTTGCCACGTCGTCTGGATGGATATCCTGAAAGCCATCTGCACCCTTCAATGACTCCAGGTCTCCGAGAATACTCCCGTATGACGGGCTGTTATAGATCCTCCTGCCGTCCAGCCCCAAAACCGCAATCATGTCGGCGACATTCTCCGCAATCAGACGAAACTGTTCTTCACTCTGCCTGAGATGTTCCTCTGCCTTCTTGCGCTCTTTGTCTTGAAAGACAAGTTCTCTATTGGCGATGATTAATTCTGCCGCCCGCTTTTCCTTCTCTTCGTTTTGGAACGACAAGTTCTTTGTTCGCTATGATCAATTCTGCTGCCCGTTTTTCCTTCTCTTCGTTTTGGAACAACAGTTCTTTGTTCGCTATGATCAATTCTGCCGCCCGTTTCTCCTTCTCTTCGTTTTGAATGACAAGTTCTTTGTTGGCGATAATTAATTCCTCTCCCGCCCGCTTACGATCGGTGATGTCCTGGACAACCATCAGGGCAGCTTTGCGTCCGTGGTACATTAACCCATTCGAGGTGATCTCCACGTCAATTATGCGACCGTCCTTTAGCGCGTGGCGCTGCGCCCCATGAGGTTGCAGATCCAATCTCCCCTGAGCCACATTGTCTTGCAGGCGTGTCAAATCCTCCGAAGGACGAATATCCTTCAACGTCATCTTGAGGAATTCTTCCCGGGTATAGCCGTATTTCTCGACGGCTGCGTGATTCACTTCGAGGAAGGCGAGTGTCTCGAGATCGTACTCCCACATGGGGAGTGGGTGATGATGGAACAGGAGACGGAAAGTTTCGCCGTCTCCTTCAGATTCCAGTTGAGATCCTCGGAGAGCGTGGTGTGGTTCCATGGCTCGTGTCCAGAAGCCTCCTGCTGAAGCGCAAACGACCCCCTCTTCTTTTGAATCCGGAGGTTTCAGTCTTTTCGATCCTCAGCGGCAGTCCCCACCGAGCAGACTTACCGTGTACAGACTTTGATGTAGAATACAGAGGATCGGCATGGAAGGGAATCGACTAAAAGGATGGGAAGGTAGTTAATCCTCGTGCCTCGTCAACGGGTTCCGGGCGCTGACTGGTTTGATTCAGAAGATCGTGACGGAGGGGCGGCTTCAATGAGAAGAAGCTGCAGGCCGGAAGTTTTGTCCAGACGAGGAGATTGCTTTTTCTTCGACGCTGACCAGAAGGCTTACATGAACTCGAAAGCAGGCCCGGTGAAGTTGTCACCGGGCCTCTTTCTCCCGGTCACCCCACCTTCTTGAAATCGATGTACCCCTTCTCCACGTCCGTGCGCACAAGCTGGACGCGCAGCGTATGCCCCACATCCATCTTTTCATACCCGGTGACGAGCTTTCCTTCGACGGGGGGCTGGAGGATGCGCACCCATGTCCCTTTCTCCGATGCACCCGTGACAAGGGCGTCGAACTGCTCCCCGGTCCTTGATTCAAGGAGCATTGCGGCGGCTGATTTTTCCACCTGCCGTTCCACCTTCTTTGCGGCATCCTCCTCTACGGTGCAGTGGTTTGCAAGCGTGGTAAGCTCATCGTTGCTGTATGGGGAAGGTCCCCCCGCACCGGCGGACTTAAGAAGACGCTGCGTGATCAAATCGGGGAACCGCCGGTTGGGGGCGGTGGAGTGCGTGTAGTCCTTCACCGCCAGGCCGAAGTGTCCGGGAGAGATGCCTCCCGGAGGCTCCAGGACGTACTCACCGGGCCCCATCAGCTTTATCACGCTGAGCGAGAGGTCGGGGAATCGGAGCGGATCCTTCGCCTTTGCCGCCACAAGGAACCCCTCAAGCGCTTTCGCGTCGGGCTCCGGCGGCAGCTTGAACCCCTGCTTTGATGCGATGTCCACGATCCCGTCCCACCGCTTCGGCGTGCGCACGATGCGCCGGATCGACGCAAAATTCTTCGAAGAGAGAAAACGCGCCGTGACGCCGTTCGCGGCGACCATGAAATCCTGTATGATGTCCTTCGCCCTGTTCATCCTCTCGATCTCAAAATCCTTCAGCATGTCCGCCTCAAACACAGGGCGGGTTTCAATCGTTTCCAGATTCAGCGCCCCGTGAGTGTGCCGGAGCGCCTTCAGTTTCTGCGCCACGCTGTCCTGGAGGCGGATGTTTTGATCGAGTCCTGCGACCTTCCCTATCCCCTCCGGCATAGGGCCGGTCCCCTCCAGCCAGGCGGCGACGGAGTTGTACGCGAGCTTCGCGCGGTTCCGCACGGTCGCCTGGTAGACGTCCGACGATTGGAGAGACCCGTCTCCGGCGACAACGAGCTCTACGACAAGGGCGAGACGGTCCGAATCAAGATTCAGGGATGTGAGGTCGGTCGAGAGCTTCTCCGGAAGCATGGGGAATATCTCGGCGACGGTGTACACCGATGTTGTATTCTGTCTCGCGTGATCGTCAAGCGCGGTCCCCTTCCTGACAAGAGCATCCACCTCGGCGATGGCAACAAGGACTTTCGCGGCCCCCCCCGGAAGGGACTCGGCCACGGTGAGCTGGTCAAGGTCGCGCGAATCGTCGTTGTCGANNTGGAGCACCAGAGAAGGCTCCTGAGGTCGCGGTGCGCGCTATCGGTCGATGAGGCCGCGCCGCGTATCGCGTCAAGCTCGGCGATAGCTTTGGGGGGAAAGTCAGGGACAAGGCCCCTCTCCAGCATTACCCTGTGGGCTATCCTCTGAAGTATGGCGCGGTGCTGCTTGTCGTTTGTGTCGGTCATGGCGTTGAATCGGGGACGGCTGTGTTTGAGTGGGATATCACAGGTGCAGTATAGCCGGGGAGACTGAAATATGCAACAGACGGGACCAAAACAGAATGGCGGATTTGTGCCGTTCGGCAGAAATTGTATCACCGGAGTATGCTGTCAATTGTACCTGTACTCCCCGCTGGATGCCATACCTGTCAGTGCCTGTGTCATTGCGTCGGCGGGTAGAATCTCCGTCGATATGACGCGCGCGATGCTGCACACGTGCTTGTCCATAGTCCCGATGTTCTGGTTTACGGACGATTCCATTGCGTTATTGTCGATGGTTCCGTTTACCCCGTGCACGTATGTTTCGAACCGGATCTCCCCGCTCTCAAAGTCCATCACGAAATGCCCCAGGTAGATTGTCCGGTTCAGCCTCATCAGGAACTCGGCAAGCCGGGGACGGCACTGCGGAGGCGCCTTCAGGGGACAGACGGAATGGAAGAACACCACCCCGTCCTCATCGTCAACGCTCACGACACATTGCCACCTGGCGTTTTTCGTTGAGACACCCATGCGGAGTGCCGATTCGCCTGCGGAGCGGGTCAGGTCCCACCCTTCTTTAGCGAAATATTGCTCGACCGAGTCTGTCAATGTTCCCATGATGGATTATCCCTCTGTTAGTGTGTGTTCGAATTTTTCCGAAGTCCGGGCGTCGAGAGCTTCCTGAGGGGCCAGCAATTCTCCGCCGATCGCTTCCGCCTGGAGTCTCCGTCTTAAATCGAGGCCCTGTGCCAGGCTTGTTATCGAGTTGGCGAGATCATACGCCGTAGGGTCTTCTCCGATCTCATCAAGGAGCCCGTCCGTCCTCTTTTTGCCGATGATAGCCCTGAGCCGGGCGGAGACCTGTTCCACCATCGGCCCGGACGCTCGATGTGCGCTCTCCACCAGGAGTCTCCCGACATCTTCCATGGCTTCTTCCCCTGAGCGCATCTGCTCCTCGAGGAATTTCCTGAGTTCCATGTCCGGATGCCCGTAGTGGACCCGTTCTCCGCCGGAAGCCATCCCCACGACAGCGCCGTTGGAGCAGACGTACCGCCGGATGAAGAGTCGCACGGAGAGAGATCTGAACCCCGTTTCCGAATTGAATACATTGTATCCGATGCCGCACACGTCTCCCGGGACCGGCTGCACCTCGTAGGCGGTGTCGCTGTACACCCTCATGAAATAGTCGTTCCTCGACACGGATGCGACTCCTACCCGTTCGGCGCAGTCGAGGACTTCAGTGTCGGAGAGCTCATTGTACCGCCTGCTCGTCAGCGAGAGGGCCTCCCCATCCTCCACCGTGACGTTCACGTCTCCTCCCGGTATGGCCAGGAGGTAATCATTGAGCACGGAGGTCACGGTGTCAATGCTCAGGCGGTCGATCTGTCTCGACGGAAACGCGTACCACTTCAGCAGTTTGAAGAGAAACGATCCCCTGACCGGGTACTCCCCGGTCTTTCCGTTGGAAATCCGAAGAAAATGCTCCCTCCCGTCGTTGACGACATGAAGCCGCTCAGGAGGGAGGACGTACTTCTTCAGGCGCCGCCCCGCCAGAAAATCCCGCACCTCGCGTATGTCCGCCTGAGAGAATTCCGGACCTTTTCTGTATTCCATTGCGATCCTCCCTTTGGTGTTTCCGGATCAGGCTTCGCGCCTGTTTTCTGAGCCCAAGTTACTCTATCTTGGGGCTCGTAGCGTCTCATCCGATGATACAATTTCGACAGGTGCCCCATGCTCGAGGTTCAGACAAAAGCGAAGCGGCAAATCGAGATTCTCGGCCTGGCCATAGCCAACACCGGCGGGTTGAAGGACGCTGATTTTGCGGTCCTTTTCAGCAGGGACATCCCGACGATAAAGAGGGACATGCAGGAGCTCCGGAGCCTCGGCATACCGATCCACTCGGAAAAGAAAAAAGGGCTCTGTCTTGACGGCAGGGTGGATTCCAAACTCATCAGGGAGCTCGTCCTCCAGTACATCGGGATATGCAACTCCACGAGCGGTTTCGACAAGGCCACGGCCCTCCTCGTGAAGAAGCAGAAACAACAGGCACTGAGCATCGTGGTCACGCTCCAGAGGTGCATCGACAGCAACACGATCGCCGTTGTCGACTACCGGAAGGATGACCGGGAGGTGGAGCGGGGGCGGGAACTCCACCCGCTGATCATATTCAGCAGCGAGGGGTACTGGCGCGTCCTGGCGGTGAATGACGGGCGAATCAAGCAGTACCTTCTCGACAAGATACTCGACGTGAGGGGGTCCCCAAGGCACTTTAAGAAAGTGCCGCAGGAGCAGATCGATGAGATGTTCCGGTATTCATTCCGGAGCTGGGTGGGAGCGGAAAAGCACAATATCAAGATTCATCTCTCCAGCCTCTGGGCGGGGAGGCTGAAGCCGAGGCAGATGATGGAGACGCAGGTGATCACGGAGAACGAGGACGGGTCGATCGTCTTCGAAGCGACCGTAAACTCATTGCCGGAAGTGGCAAGCTGGGCGGTGAGCCGGGGGAGCGGTGTCACGGTGCTCGAACCGGCCGAGCTCCGTGAGATGGTCCTTCGCCTCGCAAAGGGGGCCCTGGCCAATTACGAGAACCCGGCGGGGCACAGATAGCCCCGCCAAAGGGCGGCGTGATTTCCAATCATGCCAAAGAGCGGCGGAGCTTTCAGCTACATATGTTCGGACTGCGTCAGTGAGAGGGTGTTCCCGTCCGGGTCCTTGAACCACGCGACCTTCTCACCCGAGAGGAACGTGCAGACCCCAAGTTCGTCCTGCTTGAAGATTCCATAACGCTCGAACCTGACCCCTCTTTTCACGAGGTCCCGTATTGCAGTGTCGATATCGGGGACAAGCCATCCGAGTATCGTGAAGGGATCGGGCGTGAATTTCTCGACCCGGGCGATCCTGAGCCTGACCCCATTCGCTTCGAACATCATCGCGTAGTGGTCGCTCGAGTCAAACCGGAGGCCGAGCACCGTCTCGTAGAACACCCTCGCCTTTTCCGGTTGCACGGTGGGGACAAACGCAACCACATCGCAGGAACCAAGCATACTTCCTCCTCTTTTATCGTCCATCCTCGGGCCGGTCCAGAAAGGACCAGGCGGAAATATAGCGGACAGGAATGCAACAATCCAGACTTTTTCTGGGGAGGGAGGCGAAGGGGGGGCGAGATTATCTGTGCAGCTTGAAACTGATCGTGCAGGTGGTACCGTGGATGGTTTCCATGCTGAGCGTCCCCCGCATTTGCTCAACAAGCGTTCTGACGATTGCCAGCCCCATTGTCGTGGCCGAAGAAATGTCCGTCCCCGCGGGGAACCCGGCACCGTCATCCTGGACGACAAGTTCCACGTTCTCATCTGCGAGCGAACGGAGCCGCACCCGCACCGTCCCCTTTGACGCAGGCGGAAACGCATGCCTGAGGGCGTTTGTCAGCAGCTCATTGACGATCAGACCGACGGGGATCGCCTTGTCGATTTCGAACGGTATCGGTTCCAGGTCCAGCACGCACGAGACCTCAGTCCTGCCAAACGTCCTGCACAACTCCTCCGCCACGCTCTTGAGGTAGACGCCCAGATCGATGTTCGCCAGATCGGCGGAATTGAACAGCTTTTCATGGATGATCGCAATCGATCTGACCCTCTGGCGGCTCTCATCCAGAATCGCTTTCGTCGCCGGGTCCTTCGTCTGGGACGCCTGCAGGTTGAGAAGGCTCGAGATCACCTGCATGTTGTTCTTCACCCTGTGGTGTATCTCCCGCAGGAGGACTTCCTTCTCCAGGAGGGCGGACCTGAGGAGACCATCCGCGAGTTTTCTCTCTGCGATATCGCGGGCGTTGGTGATGATCGCGGGCTTCCCGTCCATGTCGAAACGCTGTATGCCGAGTTCCACCGGGATGCTGTTCCCGTCCTTCGTGCGGTAGGTGCACTCGCACAGTGCGTAGCCCTCAGGTTTGAGTGTCGAGAGCACATCGATCAGAGTATGCCTGCTTTCCTGGCTGGCGATATCCACGGGACGCATCCGCATCACTTCATCATGCGAGTACCCGAGTTGTTTGCAGGCAATGTCATTCACCTCGATGATCTTCTCCGGTATCCCCCCCGGGGCGATCGACCCCAGGACGAATATCGATTCGCTGCTGTTGTTGAAGAGCAGACGAAACCGGGCCTCGCTCGAGCGGGCCCGTGAAGAGCTCTCTGTGACAATCCTGGTCATGAGCTCCACGGCCGCCGCGGTCAGGAGGAGTATGATGGTAAGATCGACGAGACCCAGCGCATCGGTGTGCTCACTGAAGGGTGTGATGATCGTCCCCCTCAGTTCCAGCATTCCGACAAACGCCGGAACCAGGACGATCAGGGCCGCCATGGCGACATACGCCCTGCGGGGAAGCGTCAGGGACGCCAGCACCAGTATGCCGGGGAACGTGAGCAGTGCCGCGTCGTGCGTCCCTTCGGAAGAGAGCATCAGGTACAACGAGATGCTCACCATCGCGCAGATCAGAAGGACACCGGCAAGCTTTTCGTGCCCCTGCTGATTTATCCAGATCGTCAAGAGCGACACCGCACCGCCGATAACCAGTGCCGGAGCGAACCCCGGATCATGTGCGGCAATCCTGACGATTGCAAGCCCGATGAACCCGCATGCGGCGAGGACCGCGGCGATGCGAATGATCCCGGATGCCTCAGGCTCACCCCTGGTACTCTCTCTTTCGATCTCGTCGACGGAATCCATCGAGCTCTCCTGGCGAATGCCGGATCACTCCGGGCTATGCGGTCCTTCCGGAAACAGCAGGGCCTTCCCCATAAACGACGAAGAAGGCCCAGTGGAATGAACTGCGGATCTTTAGAACCTACTGAACTGTCATCCGAGACGCAACGTGGGAGAGCACGCCGGGCGGACTATATTTGACCTGATTTGAAATCTGTGATTGTAGCCGATGGATGTAGACTGAGAGGTGCCAGAATCGTTGGACATCGACGAATGTTCGCCGATTGTTTCCAAATCTGACCGGGGGCGTCAGAGACGACGAGCGAGACGCCTGACCTTGCCATGTGCATCCTCGAATACCTGCATGGTCAGCCTCCGCAATCCTCCGGCGCCATGGCGCTTGAGCGCCATGGCACCGCATGGAGCAGAGCGACCTCGCTCCGCGTCCGGCCAGGATCGGGGACAGTCTACCCCGTTGTACGACTTACAGTAACCGGGTTGAGAGAGCTAGAAGCCAATCCGCACGCCAGCTTTGACGGGAACGTAACTCGTACTCTCACCCGAGGTGAATGCAATTGCATATCTCCCTTCGACGAATATGCCTAATTTCGCACCAACCGGAAAATCGACTCCCGCACCAATGGAAGTGGAAAAGGCGGATTCTGTGTTGGGCTTCACGGTGAAGGTTTGAGAAGTTGTCCCGGAAGTGACCTTGATGGTTATATCGGAGGCAGACATCGAGAGATACCCCGCGCCGGCAACAACATACAACGATGTTCCCTTCGGCATAAAAGAATACTTGATGTTGCCGGCAAAGTCCAGCGCAGTAATAGTGCCGCCATCCACGCTTACAGAGACACCGGCCGGTATTCCGGCTTTTGATATTATTCCGGATTCGTCAATTGGAAATGTGGAATAACTTGCCGTAAAAATCACTGAAAGACCGGGAGCGAAAGTAAACCCAATTCCACCGGTCCCATTGTAGCCCATTTTCCAGTTATCTTTGAAGGTTGATGGTCCAGTTGGAAAGGCAACGCCTCCCCCAAGGTAGAGTTCGGGCTGGCTCCATGCCACAGAGGCGATGGCAATGAGCGTTAACAGAGTAAGAGTAAGTTTACGCATGTTGATGCTCCTTTTCGCGGATGGTGAGTGTATGTTGAGCGCCAGGGCATATGGCGTATAATGTCTCCCGTGGCCGAGTGTGCTTTTCAGGATATCTCAATGGACGGCCCCCGGGTAGTGCCGCATCAATCGTTCTTGCTTATGGCAAACCATGTTCCTTCCACGCCGTTGAGCCTGCTGTCCTCCCACGTCTCAATCTTCAGAAGGAAACCGCTGACGCTTACTTTGTCGACTTTGAGCGAGACCCTCAACCCGTGCTCGGTGGGAGCGTCAACACCGGTAAGATTCACAATAACCGTCGGAGCCGAGAGAAACGGCGTGTCGAACTGTATGAACAGCTTGCAGGCACGCGGACCCTCTCCTTTGTTCAGTATCCAGTCATCGCTCGCGTAGTTTGAGATGAAGTTCCCCTTCTGAAATGTCAGCTTCTGGGCGGGCGCGACGGATGCACTCGCCAACACGAACAACAGAATGGCGGTCAATCTCATGGTGTTCCTCCTCTTGCGTGTTTGTTGACGAATGATCATTGCCCCTCATCCTGTTTCGCACCAAATCTCACCTTCAGGGGGGCCCAGGCCTTCACTTTGGCATTGTTCATCACTGCGGGGGCGAACACGCTCTGGCGGGCCGCTTCAATTGCAGGGTTGATGAACGCTTCAGAGTCATACGACTGCACGCGCACTTTCTGGACCTTCCCTTCCCTGTCGACGAGGACCAGAAGCCGCACATCCCCTGTCACGCCGGAACTCTTCTGCCGCTCCGGATACAACGGCTCCGCGCGTGAGATCACCTTCGGTTCGACATCGACCGGGAGATTGGTGGGCGGGTCCGCCCCGTTATCGGCCACGGTCTCACTCGTTTTGCCCGGCGCAGCGCCGGGCGAGGGGGGCTGCTTTCCATCATCCTGACCGGTGCGTGAGTCCCCGGCGGGTCCCGCCGCGTTCTTCCCCGGCGTCACGCGTGCGACATCCCTGGATGAAGACCCGGGAGCCTTCGTCAGTTTTGCTCCTTCCGACGATGGAGCGCTCCTGCCGGCGGGCAATTCCACGGGCGTCTGCGGGGTCGTTGATCCGTGATCTCCCTGAACCTGGCTGGAGTCGGACCCTGCAGGTGAGGCCGGAATCTCCGCCGGCCGGAGTACGACATACGCCGCCGCGATGACGACGGCTGAGACCGCTGCCGCAGCAAACCAGACTTTCTTGCCTGAGAACGTGCCCTTGTCGGTTGCCGCGACCCATCCCGATTTTTCAAATTCTTCGAGGTCTTTGACCACATCCTCGGCGTTCTGGTACCTGTCCTTCGGGTCGCAGGCGATCATCCGCTTGACGATGGCGACGAGCCCCCCGGGAAGCTCGAGGTTCAACGTTTCGGGGGGGGGAACCTTACCGTGCACCACCTGCTGGGCGATCGTGAAATACGAGTCTTCGGTTCCGAACGGGAGTTTTCCCGCCAGGCATTCATAGAGCGTCATGCCTGCCGAGTAGATGTCTCCCCTGCTGTCCACCTCCTTCAGGCCCCGGAACTGTTCCGGAGACATGTAGTAGAGCGTCCCCGCCGTCCCCTTCGTCGCCGTCACGGCGAATTCCTGCTTGACCTTCGCGAGTCCGAAGTCGGCCACTTTGATCCGGTCTTCATCTCCGACGATGATGTTCGCCGGCTTGATGTCGCGGTGTATGACCCCCTCTTTGTGCGCGTGGGCCAGGGCCATGAGCAACTGCTTGAATATGACGATGACCCTCGGGATCGGCAGTGCCACCTGCGGCAGCAGGAGTTTTGCGAGCGTCGTCCCTCTGACGTACTCCATGACGATGCATATTCCGTCGGGAGTCTCCAGCAGAGCAAAGATGGAGACAATGTGCGGGTCCTGCAGCCTTGCCAGGGCTTTTGCTTCTGACTGGAATCGTTTGAGGAAATTCGGATCGCTGGCAAACTGGAGATCCATCATCTTGATGGCGACGTCCCTGTCGAGCTTGATGTCGCGCGCACGGTAGACAACGCCCATCCCCCCCCGCCCGAGGATCTCCTGAATCTCGTACGATTCGATCTTCTTGCCGATCATAGGGTCCATAGGTCGCCTTTACCGGGTCCTGTGCCACACACCTGTGCCGTACAATAGTATGAATATATCCGCGAAAGAAAAAGCCGCTCATTCCCCCCAGAGGCCCGCAATCTCATCCCTCAACCCCAGGTACTCCCACCGCAGGAGCGCAATCGGGACGTTCCCGTTTTTCGCGATGTAATCGTGGAAATCCCTCAGATGGAACCCCGTCCCCTTCAGGAGCCGCGCATCCCTCAGGAACGCCTCGATCTGTGCCTTCCCGACCTGATAAGAGATCCCCTGTCCGGGGGTGCCTGCAAAGAAGGCCGCCTCGTCCAGCGCGCTCTGCTTCTCCATCGGAACGGTCTTCTCCAGAAACGCGGCGGCCTGATCGATTGTGAACTCCCCCAGCGCGATGCGTATGTCCGCCTCCACGCGCAGCGCCCGGAGCCGCATGAACCGGCAGATCGTCTCCCGTGTCCGCGGACGGTCGCTGTCGAAGAGTCCTGCCTGGAGCAGCATCTCCTCCACATAGAAGGCCCACCCCTCGACAGGCCCGGAGTCGACAAAATGGCGCCGGATGGAATCCTCATTCGCCCAGGAGAGCGAGAGCTGGAAGTAGTGTCCCGGGACTCCTTCATGGATGATGATGGGACGGGGATCCTTTGCCGATGCCATCCGGAAGAATGAGAGCCCGGGGGAGGGGGCGGGGATATACGATACCCCGTCTTCGTTCAACCGGGTCTCCGAGGTCAGGTCGTCGCTCACCCCGATGGAAGAGAGCACCGCGACCGCCGGCGGCATCAGTTTGTTCCTGTAGTGTTTCAGCCATGAGGGGACGGTGAGTATGTCATGGTCTTCAAGGAACTTCCTGATGGCAATCTCGTCGAGCCGGGACTGCTCGATCTGCTCCGCGGCAGTCGGGAAGATCCGCATCTCCGGGATTCCCGCGTCGCGGATCCCTTCCATCATCTCCGAGAGGGCGGCCCGGTCAAATTCCGCCCTCCCGATCGTCAGCATTTCCGCCGGGGTCGTGGGAATGAGCGCGATTGTCTTCAGATAGTACGCGTAGGCATCCCTCCCGGGACTGAATGCCGCCGGCATTGCGGGGATCTTCGCATGGAGCTCCCTCGCGAAGGCCTCCAGGGAGGTGGAGGCCGAATCCACACCCGCGGCAAGCTCCTGCCCGTACATCGGATTGATGAGCTCCTGGAGCCCGGACACCATCCTGTACAACCGCGCGCGCGCATCGTCGAGGTCGCTGACGGCGAGCTTCGCAAAGGGCTGCACCGGCTCGGTGAGATTCGCCCGCGCAAATCGAAGCGTCGCCGGTATCGATTCGATCCGCCGGAGGATCTCCTCCGTGCGCAGATCGGTCATCGGCGAACTGATCAGCAACAATTCATACAATGCGCCCAGGGTCTGCTGCACGTAGAACTCGGGATTGCGGAAGGGGGTTTTGAGCACGTTCAGCTCCCAGTTCACCCGTTCGATCGCTGAACGAAGCAGCAGATAGTCAACGCTATCGCTCCGATTCCAGCCCGAGCGGGGAATCTGCTGCAGCATGAACTTGAACTCGGAGTACACCCGCTGCTGCTCGCGCAGAGCTTCAGGCGACACATGAGGCGTCCAGCCCGCGGGGCGCTCGACCCTCGGGATATCATCGCCCGTGCACGGTTGCACAGTCGCGCGCCAGGCGAAGAACCTCGCCGCGAGTACCTGGAGTCCCGGGTTGTGTGCTGCACCGTCGCCGTCAGGCGGCGCGGAGGCAGCGCGAGATGCGACAATCGTCAATCCAATGGCGACGGATCCGGCAAAGAGGATCCGGGTGAAGCCGTTCGAATTCAATGGGGGTTCCTTTTTAAGGAGGGAGTAAAGAACTGCTGTCCTTTGAATTATACGACAAAACAGACTCTTGCTCAACTCCCATGCCCGTCAAAAAGATAGTGACGTGCAGCATGAGAATTCAGACGCCGATACACTATATTAATTCTGTACTCTCTTAACTCCGACGGCGAACTGGATGTTGCGATCTACATATTCGTATTTAGTTGCGCTTCTGATTTTCTGGTTCTCTCACGGCCAGATTCAAAGCGCGTACCTCAGAGGCGTCCCCGTCAAAGTGGTTCAGCCGGGAGGCGATACGCTGCGATGTTTTGCCAGCGGAGACGAACACTACAACTGGCTGCATGATGCTCAAGGGTACACCATCATGCGCAATACACACACGGGTTACTACGAGTACGTCACGCTCAATCAGCAGACCCTTGTGTGCACAGGGGTTATTGCCGGACGAGCCGATCCGGCGTCTCTCGGAATCCCGAAGTATGCGATCGCGTCACCCCAGGAGCGGGAGAAGATCCGGAGCCAGGCACTTGCCAGGCAGTCCTCGGCCACCTCATCCCCGACGACCGGGACGATACAGAACATTGTCATATTCGTCCGGTTCAGCGACCAGCCGGAGTTTTCCGATCCCTATTCCTACTACAGCGAGCTCTACAACGGGATATCACCGTCATCCACGTCGCTCCTGAAGTACTACCGCGAAGTTTCCTACAACCAGCTGACGATCAACACATCGTTTTACCCGCTCACTGCGCAGGGTAATATCGTCTCCTACCAGGACAGCCATCCGCAGGCCTACTACATGCCGTACGACGCGACGGCCAATACCACCGGGTATCTCCCCGCCGGCAGGATTGCCCGCGAAGACTCTCTTCTCTTGAGCGCGGTTGACGCGGTAAAGGACCAGGTGCCCGATGGACTGGATATCGACGCGAACAACGATGGATACATCGACAACATCTCCTTCATCATCGAAGGGGGAACAACCGCGTGGGCTTCCCTTCTCTGGCCGCACCGTGGATGGCTTTCGGGAGGCGTCATACGCGGAAAAGCGACAAATTCCTACAACCTGCAGATACAGGATTTCATCGCACAGGAAGGGAGTTCCGTTCTCTGTCACGAGATGTTCCACACGCTCGGCGCCCCCGATCTCTATCACTACGTGAACGTCGGACTCGAGCCCGTGGGAACCTGGGACCTGATGTCATACAATACGACCCCGCCGCAGCACATGGGCGCGTACATGAAATTCAGGTACGGCCACTGGATCCCGGCGATACCTGAGATCTCTTCCCAGGGAGCCTACACTCTTCAACCGCTGCAATCCCCGACGGGCAATTGCTACATGATACGGTCCCAGGGATCGGCCAATGAATACTATGTCGTTGAATACCGAAAGCAAGGGAGCGTTTTTGAGACACAGACACCGGGGAACGGTCTCCTTGTCTATAGAATCAACACGCTTGCAGACGGCCAGGGGAACGGGGGAGGACCGCCGGATGAGGTGTATATCTACAGGCCGGGCGGAACGAGTTCCCAGAACGGTGATTATTCGACCGCGGGCTTCAGCACGCAGGTGGGACGCACGCGGATAAACGACCAAACGGACCCGTCCGGATTCCTCTCCGATGGTACTCCGGGGGGGCTTGATATCGCGGGGATCGGGTCGGCCGGAGCGACGATCTCGTTCAATGTCAACGGCCCGCTTCCGATTTCACTCGGCTCGTTCAATGGATCAATCGCCGTGGACGGCAGCGTGACGTTGCACTGGAGGACACTGAGCGAGGCGGGCAACTACGGGTTCTCCATCCAGCGGGCCTCAGGCACGGACACGCTCTTCACGGAGTTGTCGGGGAGCTTTGTCCCGGGGCACGGGACGACGATCCAGCCGCAGGACTACCAGTGGACGGACCTCTCAGCGCCTCCCCCTCCTCTCCGGTACCGTCTCAGGCAGATCAACCTCGACGGTTCATCACATTACCTTGACCCTCTCGTCCTCGGCAATCCCAATGCCGCCCCGCCCCGGTCGGCCCCCGCGGTTTTCGCTCTCAGGCAGAATTATCCCAATCCATTCAACCCGGCCACGGTGATCGAGTTTTCCGTGGCCCTCCCCGGCAGGGCAACGGTCATCGTGTACAACGGACTCGGACAGGTCGTCGGCACACTGTTCGACGGCGATGCCGAACCGGGACACGTGTACCGGTCGAGATTCGACGGCACGAACCTCGCAAGCGGGATGTACCTCTACAGGCTGACTGCGGGCAGATCCGTGGAGACCAAGAAGTTCTTGCTGCTCAGGTAAGCATCCCCCCCCAAGTGCATTCAGCGTCTCACGAAGACGAAATCCCCGTCCTGATCCTCCTATCGTGAGACCGTCGTTAACCTGACCTGCCGTTCCACCGTCGGCGATTTAGCCCCGGGCTTTTTTATTCCCCGCGTAAGAACCATCGCCGTATCAAGCTCCGTATCGAGAACGTACAGATTGTCGACCATTTTCGTTTTAATCGGTGCGAATTGTCCGGATGTCGCAATTGCCTGCAAAAGTTCCCCTCCGAAAGGCGATGAACACTCCAGCGTAACGACAGGAACAAGCTTATCGACCTGGGAAGGACCAATGCGAAGATCGTCCGGTTGAGTCAACACATACCGTGTGCCGTCGGCAGCGATATAGAATACCCTCACGGTGCAGGGTTTGTTCACCCTGATATACGGTATGAGCGTGTCTCCGTCCGCGAACAAGAGATTTTCGGTCCCTTTGTTCGTGAGCAATTCGAGCTTCAGGTCGCCGGTTTCCTCTTCCGGCTTCCCGATGTGTTTAGCGTCGTCGAGCAGGCGGGTCATATTCGCGGGGGTCCATGCGAGCCCCAGGTTCTTTATCTCATCGGTGCTCACTTCCGATTCCGCGCGCGCAGTCGCACCCCCTGTTCTTGGGTCATGCATCTGCGCAAAGAAATGCATCCGGCCCCCAAGCTGCCAATAGTACCCCGTGACCCTGTACGCCAAACGCGACGTGTCAGATGTGAACGAAGCGCCGCCATCGGGCTCCGTGGAAACCACTCTCCAACCCGTCATTGTCGCAAGACGGGATTCCAGCAAAGGCTTGAAGTAGCGAGAGAACTCACTCCCTAGCTGAGTATCCCGATAGGTGAACGGGAGAACAGCAAGAGGGCCTTTTAGCGCACCTGCATTCGCTTTGAATTGTGTGGCGAGTGATGTCGCGACATCATCGATGCTTGCCGCCTTGACGGATGTCGAGGTTGCCAGGAACGACTGTTTAGCCGGCGCAACTGAGGATTGCGTCGGCCGGCTTGCCGCGGTGACTTGAGTGTCAGGGCCGGACCCCGTGATTACCACCGCTGTGAGGGGGATTCTGAGGTCCGCGGATTGATTTTCCGTCAGCGATAGTGTTGTGTCGACGGGGGCGTATGAGGGGAGTCCAAGGTGCAACCGGGACTGTCCCGCCGGAACGCGGATCGCGCTAAGGGGGGTGAGCCCCACTATTCTCCCGTTGATTGAGACCTGACTCCCTTCAGGGACAGAGGTGACGGAAAGCAATGCTCCGTTCGCCGAACCGATGCGGCTCACTACAACCGCGATGATGACCAATCCGGCAATCGCAGAAACTATCATCCAGACAGCGTGCTTTCTCAGGAAGTCGGCGGACACTTTCACCGGGCGAGTAGTTAAGCCTCTCCTGCTCCTTCCAATCGCCGGGGCAGTTGCTGTCCTGTTCAGCTTTTCACATTCCGAGATATCACTGATGACATCCATCATCGTGGAATATCGATCGTCCCTCTCTTTCGCAATGCACTTCATCGCGATTCGCGCGATCTCGGGATCGATCCCGAGTCTTATTTTGAACAGCGGTCGCGGCTCAGTGTGTACAATTGCGTACATCATCCCAACGGCGTGCTGCGCCTGGAAAGGGATCATGCCGGCAAGCAATTCATACAGGACGACTCCAAAAGAATAAATATCAGAGCGAGCATCAATTTCCCCCGCCTGCACTTGCTCTGGAGACATGTAGGCCACCGTGCCGACCGCTGCACCGGACCGTGTCAGCTTTGACTCTCCTTCCATCTTTGCAAGGCCAAAGTCCATGATCTTCGCCCGCCCATCCGTGGTGATCATCACATTTTCCGGCTTAACATCACGATGGACGATGCCCTTCTTGTGTGCCGCGTTGAGACCCTCTGCCACCTGAAGGGCAAGCGCGACTATGTCGCGTTCAGGGAGGAACCTGGAACCAATCTCCGCCTTCTTCTTGTTGACCCAATCTCGAAGCGTCATCCCTTCGACGAATTCCATGACGATGAANNGAAGATGCCGCGCGAGCTTCCCGGAGGAGACGCTCACGTTCTGCGGCATCGATGGGGAGCAATTTGGGGAGAAATTTGAGTGCGACAGTCCGCTTGAGAATTGTATCGGTTCCCTTATAAACAATTCCCATCCCGCCTTCGCCGATTTGCTCGCCGACGAGATAATGTGAGAGCTGACGTTCAGTCATATGAGGTCAATTCGAGATGGAAGAGGACGGAAGAAGCGAGCCGAAGAAGATCAGCAGCCGGGCTACTGGAATAAAAGAGCATGAGGAAACTCAGGCAGCACTGCAAGTCTACCTAATATACAATTCATGCACAAGGAGGTTCGCGGTGGGATCTGGAACATGATTAGTCTCTTCTACCACAATCGCTTGAACGGGAGACCTGTGAGCTTCTGCAGGATTGGCGGAGATCCTGTAATTTGAAAATCTTTGCAGGTCCACGCTGCAACAGGTGCAGACCCCGGCAGGTCACGAGCGCAAAGCGCCAAAAATATCAGATTTTGTGTGGCCCGACCGGTCGGATGACGAAGGTTGCCTACCCGATAGAGCCACCGATCCGGATCTTGAGTACAGGCGGCTACGGCCGGGGAATCCAGGCCTCTTCCGTTCTGGCGGAGCGCTGCGACGCAAAGAAGGCGACGAGCATCAGGACCGCACCGACGATGTAGGGGAGGTGATGGCTCACTTCGTACATCGGCCCTGCGATCACCGGCGCGACGACGCTGCACGCCGAGAAGACACCGCTGACCACCCCTATCACCTCTCCCTTCATGTGCCCGGGTGCCTTCCCGGCGACGATGCTTGTCAACACCACGCGGAAGACCCCCTGTCCCAGACCGAGCAGCGCCAGCCCTATGATGAACAGCCAGAGCACACCGGAGGCAAGAAGGGCGAGCCCCGCCACCAGGACCAGGGGCATCATCGTCTGGAGCTGGGCGTCAGTGTAGCGGCGGGACCAGAACTGCCGGAGGAGAAATGTCTGGTTCGTGAATCCCACCACTCCGATCACCGTGAACAGGAGCCCTGTGGCCAGGTTGGTGTAGCCAAACTGGTCCTGGACATAGAGGGAGAACATCGCGGTCGTCATGACGAACGCGAGGCCGAAGAAGACCCAGGCGAGCATGTCAAAGCGGATCGCCGGAGTGGTGGCCGCGGTGATCACCGGTTTCAGGGGATTGAACGTCATCCGGTCATGTCGCTTCTGCTTCAGCGTTTCGGGGAGGAAGAAATAAGCCAGCACCGTGTTCACGACGGCCAGGATGGCCGTGCAGTAGAACGGGAAGACCGGTGACATGGCGCTCAGAAGCCCTCCGATCACCGGCCCCAGCAGGAAGCCAATGCCGAATGCCGCTCCCACAAGCCCCAGGTTCGCAGTGCGTTCCTTATCGTCCCTCGCGATATCGACCAGGTAGGTCTGTGCCGTGGTAAGCTTCCCCGCGGAGAGGCCGTCCACGATCCTCCCGAGGAACACCATCCAGAGCGCCGTCCCTGCGGCGACGATGAACCAGCCCACGGCAGTCATCAGGATGCTTCCCAGGAGCACCGGGCGGCGCCCGATCCGGTCGGAAAGCGCGCCGAAGAACGGGCTGCTCAGAAAGGAGAAGAACGCAAACGACGAGAACAGAAGTGAAATCGTCGTCGGCCCGGCCCCGAACGACTGGGCGAAGTACGGCAGGACAGGGATCACAATCCCGAAGCCGATCACATCGATCAGCACCGTCATGACGATGACTGCCTTCTCCTGGGAAATCGCTCTTTCCTGACCAGATGCCATTGCTCAGTTATCTCCTCACCGGGTTTCCGAAAGGTTGATTTCAGCAAGTTTTGCTCCCACGATCTTGTCGGCCCATTCTCCGGCAGGATATAGGAGTTCGGCACGCCGACATGCCAACAGACCAATGACCATTGGGATGTGTTGCTTCGATGTGCCGTCAGAACAAATGCTCGTACCTCTTTGCATCGAACGGTGCCGGGTCACGCTTCATCCAGTAGCTCGTTTGAGTCCGATCGATCCTGCGATTCAAAGGATCCCGTCCGAAGAGTCTCATGAGCAGTCCGACAGGCGTCATAACGACGAAAAAGAAGACTCCAAGCAGGAAACGGGTGTTGAGCCACCCGAGAAGATAGGCAAATCTCATCCACACCACGTAGATTGGCCGGAGGACAGGTTTGAGAAACATCCCTGTCAAAAGGAAAAAAGCCGATGCGCAGACGAACCAGACCCACAGGTTCCCCCCCCTGTAATACCGGAACGCCGCAAACGCGATCGCAATGAAGCTGAAGAGAAG
>PMDK01000230.1:10156-18892 GCA_003154425.1 Ignavibacteriota bacterium | reverse complement strand
GCGAGGCCCGGGGATGGTACGGCCGTCTCCTGATGGAGGGGTTTCTCAAGGAATACGACGTGGCGCGTGCCGCCCCTCCGGTGGCATACGAACAGATCGCTTACGGGGTCCGGCCGATGGCTGTAGGGCTCCTCAGGCTGTACGAGGCGACGGGAGATCGCGATTACCTCCTCATGGCGGGACTGGCCGCTTCCTGGCTCACGGGGAACAACCCCGCCGGGCGGGCGATGTACGACCCGGCCACGGGGCGGTGCTTTGACGGCATCAGGGATTCGCTCACGCTTAATTTGAATTCGGGGGCGGAATCAACGATAGAAGCGCTCTACACGCTCATCGAGGTGGAACATTATCCGGCGGCGCGGGCTTTGCTGGCATGCAGGAGAGTCGCTTCGGGGACGGCCGGGAGATTCTCTTATGCGGTCTTCCGCGGAGAGCCGGACGCCGAGGTGACGCTCGCGAGAGAACTCTCGACGGGGCGGCTTTTCCTGTATGAGGCGGAACAGAGCAGGGCGTTCTGCAGGAGGGAGAAAATCCCATGAAAAGACGGGTCACGTCGCCGGTTCGCTTCGCGCTGCCTGTCGCCGTATCCCTTCTGCTTCCAACGGCGGGGGGACTGTCACAGCAGGTTGCCGTCGGGAGGATAGACCAGATGCCGGATGCCCCCGCCCCGTACCTGATGCGGAACTGGAAGGCCGTGGCGGCCTCTTTCGATTCCATCGCGTTTGACGTTTCCAGGTCGGGTCAATACCTCCCGCTCATCCAGGTCTATTCCAACACCATCAATTATCCGGGACAGGGAAGTTTCCGGATACCGAGCTATGTCGGCTCTTCCGCCAGCGGCGGGGAAGCGGTCACGTGCCTGCCCGCTCTCGTGGGGGCCGGCCTTGTCGGGATTGACAAGACGAATCAGGCGGGGACGAACTGGGTCCTGATGGCCGAAGAGTGGTTCAACAGCAAGAACGGGGAGAATGTGTACCTCAACTCCCCCTCAACCGTGACGGGAAATGACTGGTGGTACGAGACGATGCCGAACGTGTTCGCATTCCAGATTGCGAGTCTCTACCCGTCGACCGGCGACTTCCGGAGCCGGATCCCCGTTGTGGCCGGGAGGTGGCGCGCGGCGGTGACGGCAATGGGAGGGAGCACGGCCCCCTGGAGCCTTGCCAATGTGAACCACCGTGCGTTCAATCTCCTCACGATGAAGCCGAACGACACGTACCCCCCCGAGCCCGAGGCCGCGGGGGCGATTGCCTGGATACTGTACATGGCGTACGTCACGAAGGGGGACCAGGATCTCCGGGTCGGAGCGGAGCTGGCCCTCGAATCGCTGCTCGCATACCCGGCGAATCCTTCGTATGAGATTCAGCTCCCGTACGGAACGTACATCGCCTCAAGGATGAACGCCGAGCTCGGGACATCCTACGACATCGCGAAGATGATGAACTGGTGCTTCCCGGACGGGAACGGCACGATCCGTCAGTGGGGGGCGATCGTCGGGAACTGGGGGGGGTACGATTGCTCTGGGCTGATCGGAGAGAGCAGCACGCAGAATGACTACGCTTTTTTCATGAACGGCGCGGAGCAGGCGGGTGCCCTGGTTCCCCTGGTGCGGTACGACGACCGTTTTGCCCGGGCCGTCGGGAAATGGGTGCTGAATGTCGCGAACGCGTCCCGGCTCCTGTATTCGAAATTCCTCCCCGATGATCATCAGGACAGCCAGGTGTGGGCGCATCAGTACGATCCGAATTCCTCGATCGCCTACGAGTCGATGCACCAGTTCAGCCTTGCCGATGGCACCACTTCCCCCTTCGCGACGGGGGATGCGAAGGGCGGCGGCTGGGCCCAGACGAATCTCGGCCTCTACGGAGCGGCACACGTCGGCATACTCGGGGGGATCATCGATACGACGAATGTGCAGAAGATACTCCGCCTCGATCTCCTCAGGACCGATTACTTCCACGCCCCCGCATATCCGACGTATCTCTACTTCAACCCCTACGCCGGCGATAGCGCTGTGGCCCTCGCTCTCGGTGCGGGGACGTATGATCTTTACAACGCCGTGACGAAGGCATTCCTCGCTCATGGCGCGTCAGGGACGGTCCAGATCACCATACCCGCGAACTCGGCTGCGGTCGTCGTCATCGCGCCGGCGGGAGGAGCCGTGACGACCGATCTGGACAGGACGCTGATCAACGGCGTCGTCGTGGACTACCGGAACGGCTATTCGGCCAACCACCCGCCGAGGATCAAGAGCCTCTCTCCCGATTCCTTGCGCGTGCTCGTGCACAGTGCCATCAAATTCTACTGCGCGGCGGCCGACAGGGACAATGACGTTCTCTCGTACACATGGAAATCTTCCGGTGGGGCAATCACAGGCAGCGGCCCGACGGTGTCGTATACTGCGCCGGATTCCGCGGGCATTGTCATCGTCTCATGCACAGTCGACGACGGGCACGGCGCCAGGGCAGCCGCCAGCGATACACTCCAGGTCGTCGCGGTCATAACTCATCCCCCCTCGATCAGAAGAATACTGGCTGTCCCCCGGAAAGTGGATCTCGGCGCGTCATCCGTTCTTTCGTGCCTGGTGAGCAACCCTGACACCAGCCTGCTCACGTACGCCTGGAGCGCGTCTGCAGGGTCCATAAGCGGCACCGGCTCCGCCGTCACATGGCACGCCCCCCCGGTCGCCGGCAATGACATCGTCCGGTGCACGGTGGATGACGGAAAGGGGGGGGGGGCAGCGGACAGCCTCGCACTGGAGGTGAGAGATCTTTCGGTTCTGCAGTCGGGGGACCTCGTCGCGTTCTATCCCTTCAGCGGGAATGCCCTCGACGGGAGCGGACATGGCCGCGACGGAACTGTCAACGGTGCCGTCCTGGCAACCGACCGTTTCGGCCGTCCCGGGAGCGCCTATGCATTCGACGGGGCGACATGCTCCATCGTTGTGCCGAACGACGCCGGGCTCAATTTCCAGAATGCGATCACGGTTAACGTCTGGGTGAAGCCGTCAGCGTTCTACGGTGCGCGCGAGCAGTACATCCTCTCCCACGGTAACTGGCAGAACAGGTGGAAGCTCTCCGTCACTCCCGCGACAAACACGCTCCGTTGGACCGTGAAGTCGGCGGGCCCGACAGGCCAGGCAAAGGACCTCGACTCCGCGTCTCCCCTGGTGCTTGACAGCCTGATGAATATCACCGTCCTGTACAACGGCACGGATATGGAGATCTACATCAACGGCACGCTGGATTCGTTCGCACCATTTTCAGGTCTCATCAACACGACGACATATGCGCTTACAATGGGGCAGGACCTCCCCTCCGATAATCAATATGACTTCAAGGGCGTGCTGGATGATATCCGTTTGTACAACTACGGATTGTCGCTCTCTCAGATCTCGGCGCTGTACGACATCAACACGGGCACGGGGCCCGCTGCGTCCGCTCCCCTTCCTTCGGTGTTCAGGCTCTTTCAGAACTATCCCAACCCTTTCAACCCTTCGACGACAATCTCTTTTGCCGTCCCCGGCTCCGCTGCGTCACGCCCCCTCTCACTCCGCGTGTATGACCTGCTCGGCCGCGAGGTGGCAACGCTTGCCAGCGGGACGTTTCACGGCGGGCTGTACTCCGTTGTCTGGGACGGCGCCTCGCTTTCCAGCGGCGTGTACCTCTGCCGACTGGAATCCAACGGGTTTTCCTTCGTTCAAAAAATGATCCTCATGAAATAGTATCAGTATGAAGAAACTCGATCTCGGCGGGGCGTGGAGGTTCAGGGGAATTGACAGGGGCGGCTCCCTGGGCGCCCGTCACAGGAAAGCCCTCCGGTGGCTCGATGCCTCGGTGCCGGGGACTGTCCACACCGATCTTATGGCATGCGGGCTCATTCCCGACCCGTTCTACAGGATGCAGGAGATCGATGTGCAGTGGGTCGAAGGCGTGGCATGGGAGTACCGGAAGGAGTTCACCGTGCCCCGAGCCTTCCTCGACGAGCGGGAGATCGACCTGGTCGCCGGCGGGCTCGACACATACGCCACGATCCGCTGCAACGGCCGCATCGTCGGATCCACCGCGGATATGTTTGTCGAACACCGCTTTCCGCTCAAACGCTTCCTGCGTGAGGGGAGGAATGTCCTCAGCATACATTTCGATTCCCCGGTCATCCGGGCGAAGCGGCTCGAAAAGGACAACGGCCGGCTGGGCGTGGCTCTTGAATCCCACCGTGTCTACGCCCGGAAGGCGCAGTATTCATTCGGCTGGGACTGGGGGCCGATGCTCACGACCTCGGGGATCTGGCGTGACATCTCTCTTGAGGCGTACTCGGGGCGACTCGTGAATCCGTTGGCGAAAGTGGTCTCCGTGACGGGGGAGAGGGCCCTCGTCAGGTTTTCGGCGGGTGTCAGCGCCCGGGGGCGGCGTCCCCTGTCGCTCCGCGTGTCGCTCGGCGGGCCCGACCGGGCCGCCGAGTACACCCACGTCGTGCGGGATGGAAAGGTGCAGTTCACCGTCCCCGTCCCGGATCCTCATCTCTGGTGGCCGAACGGGCAGGGTGAGCAGCCCCTTTATACGGCGGTCTTCACGCTCATTGCAGGGGAGGAAGTACTCGACGAGCGCCAGATCAGGTTCGGCATCCGGAGCGTCCGGCTCCTGCAGACAAGGGACGCCCAGGGAAAGTCGTTCATCGTGGAAGTGAACGGGCGGAAGATCTTCTGCAAAGGAGCGGACTGGATCCCCGCCGACAGTTTCATCCCGCGGATCGCGCCGTCGACATATGACCGGCTCCTCCGCATGGCGAAGGATGCGCACATGAACATGATCCGTGTGTGGGGGGGAGGGTTCTACGAACAGGACGTTTTCTATGACCTGTGCGACCGGCTCGGACTCATGGTGTGGCAGGATTTCATGTTCGCGTGCGGCGAGTACCCGGAGTCTTCCTGGTTCATCCGTCAGGTGCGCGACGAAGCGGAGAAGGCGGTAGCGCGGCTCAGGAACCATCCGAGCATCGTCCTGTGGTGCGGCAACAACGAGTGCGAATGGATCTTCTGCACTGAAAATCCCGGAAAGACCCCTGACGACATGGTGGGTGCGAAGATATTCCGCGACCTGCTCCCCTCCGTGGTCAGGAAACTCGACGGCACGCGCCCCTACTGGAGGAGTTCCCCGTTCGGCAAGGGGCATCCGAACGACGAATCAAACGGGAACCACCACCAGTGGCAGGTCTGGAGCTTATGGAAGGACTATCCGGAATACGAAAAGGACGATGCCAGGTTCGTTACCGAATTCGGCTTTCAGGGGCCGGCCAATCTGGCAACGCTCAGGGAAGTCACGCTCCCCCGGGACAGGGAGCCCCAGAGCGAGGTGCTCGAGCACCACAACAAGCAGGTGGAGGGGACGGAAAGGCTCATCCGTTTCATCGCGGCGCACCACCGTGTTCCGGAGACGCTCGAGGATTTCGTCATGAAGGGGCAACTGGTACAGGCCGAGGCGCTCAAGTGTGCTGCCGAGCACTGGCGAAGGCGCAAATACGGAACCGCGGGGGTCCTTTTCTGGCAGTTGAACGATTGCTGGCCGGTCAACAGCTGGTCGGTGATCGACAGCCGGCTCCGTCCGAAGGCTGCGTACTATTTCGCCCGGCGGTTTTTCTCTCCCCTGCTCGTGAGCATCAGGCGAGTCGATGCGGGGCTGGAAATCTGGGTCACAAGCGATCTCCCCGTCCCCGTCCCTGGAACGCTCGAGGTCGCTCTCGTCTCGTACGGGGGAAAGACCGTCCTGAAGGAAAGGGATGTCCTCCGGATGAAGTCCGATGCATCAGCCCCGATCCGGACGATGAGGTGGAAGGATCTGCGCGCGTACGACCTGAGGCACTACTACCTGCTGGCCCGTTTCGCGGCCGAGAACGGAGCGCTCAGCGAGAACCGGTATTACTTCCGGGAGCCGAAACACATTGATCTACCCGATCCCGGGCTCTCCTGGTCGGTCGCACGGACCGGGGGGAAGTCGTTCGCGGTCACACTCCGGGCGAAGAAGCTTGCGCGTGATGTCTGTCTGGAGGTGGAGGGAACGGACGCGGAGTTCGATGACAATGTCTTCGATATCGACGGCGGCTCGGTGAAGACCGTGCATTGCAGGTCGGATATCTCCCCCTGGCTTTTCAGGAGGCGATTGAGCGTCCTCTCTCTCCGCTGAACGCCCTTCAACGCTCGCCGGCGTAGCGGGTGATCTCGTCCCCGGCGATCATCGCGCCGCCGACGACGCTGTCAGCCCCCGCATAGGGGAGGTACAGGTCATTCCTGTAGAAATAGCAGCCGCACGCGAAAACGACGTTGTTCACGCCGAGGTCTGCGTCCCCCTGCGTTTCCGACAGGGTCTCAGGGCTCATCAGGGGCTCGTCCCTCCTTGTAATGAATCCCTTCGCCCGGGGGTCGCCGATCGCAATCGCGAGTTCATACACGCGCGTTCCGTCGGCTTTTCTGTTCCCGTTGTGATAGATGATAAGGTAACGGCCGTCCGGGAGAAGGAGCGGCGGCGGCCCTCCTCCGGTCCACGTGTCGGCATAGAGCGGGTTCCTCAGCGGCTTCATCAGCAGTCCCCGTGTCTTCCAGGGACCGAGAACGTCGTGGCTTTCCGCCCAGTGTATCGACATCCGGCCGGGCCCTGCCATCGGCCGGTGGAACATTATGTATTTTCCGTCGATCTTTCCGGGGAAGAGCATCGCGTTCTTATTGTCGACGCCGTTGAAGTCCCCTTTGAGCAGCCCATGTTTCTCCCATCGGACAAAATCACTGGTACTCGCCACCGCGATCCGGACGTGATTGTCGGGCTTGCCTGAACGATACGCGGTGTAGAACGCATAGTACCGGTCCCCTGCCTGGGTGATCCGCGCGTCCTCGACCCCCAGGTCTTCGTATGGTTGGTCGGGGAGGATGACAGGTCTGTCGTGTCTGGCGAGCAAATCGAGTTTGGGGCTGAGGACCGCCAATCCCATTGACGACCGCGTATGGTCGTAGTCATCGCGCCGGGCGCCCTGTGCGCGGTAAAGGAGAAAACAGAGTCCTTCCTGCTTCAGCAGCAGAGATTTTGTCGGCCCATCGAAAGGAAGGGACGGAACAATGGCCTCGATTCTGGGGCGCTCGTCGACGAACGCACAGGCGGGATTGAATGTGACCCGGTCTTCCCACGGATGACCCCCTATTCGTCTCAGGATTGGATTCCCGCCGTGGAGCCGCTGGACACGGGGCGTTGAGGTCATAGGGTAAGTCCTTTCTGCCGAGTACGTTACGCGAAATCAGTCAAAAAATCAATCATCCCCGTCCCATCGTCATCCGTTCCGTGTTGATTTTGAGCGCGCATGTCCATTCATTTTGCGTATGAACCCCGTCATTGTGATACTCTGACACCCAGGTGCCCCATGCCCCCTGAAACCCCTCCCCTCACCCGGGAACAGATCCGCGACACTGCCTATGCTTTCCAGCAGAGCCGGATCCTCCTCACAGCACACGAACTCGGACTATTCACGGCTCTCGGGAGCGGCCGGCACACCTCTGCCGGCATCGCTTCCCTGATTGGCACGGACCACCGCGCCACGGACCGGNNGTGAAAGACAGCCAGGGGTATCTCGGCGGCCTGATGCATACAGTTCACCTCTGGGACACATGGACGACGCTTACCGAGGCGGTGCGCAGGGGGACCAGTGTCCGCCTTCGCACGGTGGAACATAAAGATGAGCAATGGCGTTCTGCCTTCATTGCCGCAATGCACGACAGGGCGGTGCGCCAGGCACCCGCCGTAGTCGCACAGATCGACCTCTCGAGTGTCACCAGGGTTCTCGACGTCGGCGGAGGCTCGGGGGCCTATTCCATGGCGTTCGTGCGGGCAAAGGACGGGATCAGTGCGACAGTATTCGATCTGCCGGACGTGCTTCCATTGACGAGGACCTACATCCAGCAGGAAGGTCTTTCAGAAAGAGTGAACACCGTCCCCGGCGACTATCTGAAGGACGGTCTCGGCCGGGACTTCGATCTCGTGTTTCTCTCCGCCATCATACACAGCAACTCCCCTTCGGAGAACGCTCAGCTGATCCTGAAATGCGCGCGTGCGCTCCGTCCGGGCGGATGCGTTGTGGTCCAGGATTTCATAATGGACGAGGAGCGGCTGACTCCGTCTCACGGCGCAATCTTCGCACTCAACATGCTCGTCGGGACCGAATCCGGGGATACGTACACCGAGGCCGAAGTGTCGGGATGGATGACGGGGGCCGGGCTCTCGGGGGTTTCACGGCAGGGAACCCCCTTCGGCACATCTCAAATCGCCGGCCGTCTGATATAGGTCCGGCCATGCGCTCAGGTATCGAGTTGTTGTTTCCGCCGGCTCTGGGGGTCATTCTGCTCCTCCTCCTTATGGGCGCGCTCTTCACGGCGGCGATCCCTGTCGTGGTCCTGCTGACGGGGACTCTGTTCTTTGCCGGAGGCCTGGTCTTCGGCCGGTCACAGGTGCATTCCCCGCTGGGAATGGGCACTGGTCTCCTCGCCCCGTTCCTTGCCACGTCGGTTTTCCTTGTCGTGACGTTCGGTTCTCCCATGGTGATATTCCCGGTGCTGGCTGCCGGAGGAGTCGCGGCGGGACTTGCCGTACGGAGGCGGGCCCCCGGGGGTGCCGCGCTGTTTGCACTGGGAGCGCTCTGGATCGGGTTTGTCGTTCTCGTGGTCCTGCTCGTCGTCCCGGTTTTAAATGTCCATGTATCAGC
>PMDK01000230.1:0-10138 GCA_003154425.1 Ignavibacteriota bacterium | reverse complement strand
CCGAGGGAATGGTCGGCGGTCAGTGTCGCGGTCGGCCTGAGTGCCGCGGGGGCCGCCATGGTCGTTCTGGCATTTGTGGATCCGGAACCCACGAGCAAGCTCGGACTTCTTGTCGGAGGGGGGGCGGTGTGTGTGCTGACGGGAGGATTGACTGCGGTGAGGATTCTGACGAAGATGCGTCCCCCGAATGTCCAGATCGGTCCCGGGGGAATGAAAATATTCTGGACATAGCGTGATCAACGATGGCGCCGAAGGCGCCACTTTCAGCCTGCCTTCATGGTATCCCCGGCCCGCTCCACTGCGCGCCGTGGTCTCTGCATACTCCCTTCTTTTTGAGGAAGTCTGCGCTTTTCCCGGTTTCAGCACAATATCGTCCCCCCTTTTGCGTATCATAGTGTAAATCGGATCACTCGAGTGGAAGCCAGGGCGGAAGCTCTCATACGGGATACGCAAATAGCGCAGGCCGCTGCAGGTGAAAGGGGGAGGCTGCTTGCATTCATCCGGCGGCGTGTCGGGACCGACAGTCAGGCGGAGGACATCCTCCAGGACGTCTTCTACCAGCTCCTGACGAGCTACAGCGTCAGCGAGCCGATCGAGCAGATGACCGGCTGGCTTTTCACCGTCGCCCGCAACAAGATCATCGACTGGTACAGGAAGCGGCGTCCGGGGGACCGGGCTCTGGACGAGGCGCTCGACGGTGCTCCACTGACGCTGGCAGATGCGCTCCCGGCGGCCATGGAGGGGCCCGACACCGGGTATGACAGGGAGGTCATTGCGGAAGAGCTTACGGAAGCTCTGGAAGAACTCCCCGAGAAGCAGAGACAGGTCTTCATCATGCACGAGATCGAAGGGAGGAGCTTCAACGAGATCCGTGAAATCACCGGCGATCCGCTCAACACGCTTCTCTCGCGCAAGCGCTACGCCGTGCAATTCCTCCGCCGGCGGCTCGAGGATCTTTACCGCGAGATCGCAGGCTGAGCTGTCCGGAACCCCCGGCATGAGGTATCTCGAATGTAACGATATGACAATTCACATTATGAAAGGAAGCGACATGAAAACGTGGTGGGTGGGAAAAGCGTTTCTCTTTATCGGCCTTGCGGCCCTGGCGGTCGTTGTCTTCGGGGGGGTCGTGATGTTTCTCTGGAATGCCACCGTCCCCGACCTGTTTCACGGTCCGGCGATCACATTCGGTCAGTCGGTCGCGCTCCTGCTTCTAGCGCACATTCTGCTCCGCGGCTGGACCCCGTGGCGGTACGGTCACGGCTGGCGGAGGGAGCGCTGGAGACGCCACTTCGAGCAGAGGCTCTCGACGATGACCCCCGAAGAGCGTGAGAAATTCAGCGCCCGTTGGCACAGGGGATGCGGACCGGAACACGATGCAAAGGTGACTCCATGATCGAAGAGACCATCAGGAAAATCGAATCCCGGATCCAGTCCACCGACGCGATAACCGGGAAGAACAAAAGCGAGCTGCTGACGCTGGTCACGACGCTGAAATCGGAGATCACGGCGCTTGCAAAGACCCGTGCCGAACACGCCGAAAGCATCGCCGGATTTATCGACCGCTCCACGCATGAAGCAACGCGACGGGAAAAGAACCCGGAATTACTGAGGCTGTCGCTGGCCGGGCTTGCGGAATCGGTGAAGGGGTTCGAAGCGTCTCACCCGAAGCTCGTCTCACAGATCAACTATGTCTGCACGGTGCTTGCGAACGAAGGAATCTGAGCTTCTTACAGGAGCCCCGTGGCCCACCCCGCCGCGTCACGGCCGGCCATTTTTATGTTCTTTTCATCTTCCTTAATTACATTGTAGTCATTGACTCCTGGAGTGATCACGCAGTATTTGCATAAGGAGTACCGCAATGCGGGTTCAACGGGTAGTTCTGCCAGCGATTCTGTTCCTCTTGACTGAGACATTGATCACCCCCGGACTTACGGCCCAGGAAAGGAAGATCGGCAGGAAGGAAGTGCCGGCCGCGGTGCTGGCCGCATTCGGGAAGGTCTACCCGCACGCGAGGATCAGGGGAACGTCTACAGAAGTGGAGAAGGGGACGACATACTATGAAATTGAGAGCCTTGACGGCACTCAGGTTCGCGACATACTCTATCTCGCGGATGGTACGGCGGCGGAGATCGAGGAAGTCGTCGCCCCGGGGGCCCTACCCGCTCCTGTAAAGGCCGCCGTGGGAAAGGAATTCGCGAAGGCGGGGATTGCGAAGGCCGAAAAGGTGACAAAGGAGTCTGACGTCTCCTATGAGGTGCATGTCTCACTGGGATTGAAGAAAGGCTCGATCCTCGTTGATCCGTCCGGCAAAATCCTCGAGAAGAATCCCCTCAGGTTGAAGAAGGAAGAAACGGAGAAGGAAGAGGAAGAAGAGGACGATTAACCCTGGATGAACGCCATGAAATGGCTCTGGCTGTGTCTGGCTCTCTGCGCACCACCGTTCGCGGCGGGGCAGACGTCACTCGGTCTTGACAGTTGTCTCGTCATCGCACTCAGGAACAGCCCGCAGATCAGGATTGCGGACAATGCCGTCCGTGCCGCCGGACTCGCCCGTTCCGAGCTCTACACGACGGCGCTCCCGCAGGTCTCTGCGGTCGGCGACGCAATATACATTCCGGTGCCTCCGAGATACGGGTATGATCCCGCCATCACTGACGGGGGGGAGGTCCGGGGCCTCATATCCCTCCGCCAGTCGGTCTACGATGCCGGCCTGCGCACTCTGAAATCGGATCAGTACACTATCGACATAGAGCGGCTGGGAAATGAGCGACGCCTTGCCGCGCTCGATCTCACGCTCGGCGTGAAGCAGGCGTTTTGCGAATCCCTCAGGGCGCGCGCCGAGGTCCTGCTCCAGCAGGAAAGCGCGGATCAGCTCGAGGGGTATCTGAGCCTGGTCAGGCGGCTGTATAACGGCGGGAGCGCAAGTGCGACGGACCTCCTGAAATCGGAGCTCCAGACGTCGTCTGCCCGCCTCGCGCTTGCGAAGGCGCGTGAAGCCTCGCTCGGCGCGCTCATCGCGCTCGAGGAGTTGATGGGGATGCCCCCGGACACTTCGGTCACGCTCGCGGATTCGCTCGGGGAGGCGTCAGGCGCTCCGCCGGATTCCGCGGGGGGAGAAGTGTTCGATCCCGCTGCCACGCTTGACGTGACGGTCGCCGGCATGCTCGTCCGGCGCAGCATGCTGGATGAGGATATCACGAGGCACGAACGTCTCCCGGAGATCTCGCTCTTTGCCGACGCCGGCTATCTGTCGTCGGGCGACAATCTCCGGCTCCCTTCCTCGGAACGGGTGAACGGACTGGGGTACGAAGTTGGGCTCGGCATTCAGTTCCCGATCCTCAACTGGGGAGCGACGGGCCTGAGGACGGAACAGAAGGAGGTTGCCACGGACGATCTTCGCAGCCGGATGGAGCTGCTGCGGCGCTCCATTGCTTCGGACGCGCTGCGGCTCCGTCTGCAGCGTGCCGGCGCGAGGGAGCGGCTTCGCCTTCTGCGCACGAATCTGACGAAGGCGGGGGACAACTACATACTCACGAAATCCAAATTTGCCGCCGGCGCTTCGCTGTCGCTGGAAGTGCTGTCGGCCCAGCAGGCACTGACCGATGCGAGGCTGGCGGAGATTCAGACCCTCGCCGACATCAGGATCTTCGAGGCGAGAATCGAACGTCTGAACGCCCGTTGAGAAGGGACACCATGAACTCTCATGTTTTTTTTCTGTGCTCGCTCCTCCTTTGCGGAACGCTTTCCGGATGCACAGGGCGCCACGGCACCGACGATGAAGGGGAAGGCTCCCCCGCCGGTGCCGTCGTCGCCGTGAAGACGGTTCCCGTGGTCAGGGGGGATCTGGAGACCGTTGTGACCGCGACGGGGAGTACCGACGCACTCCGCAAAGAAAAAATCGTCGCGCCGATCGCCGGAACTCTTCTCTCGATGAGGGTTCTCGAGGGAACCCGCGTCCGGCGCGGGGATGTCGTCGCCGTCATACAGCCGAAAGAGACGCGTGCCGCGATCTCGGGGGCGGAAACGCTGCTCCGCGCTGCACGGACGGAAGGGGAGCGCGCCGAGGCCAGGCGGGGGATGCAGCTCGCTCTTGCAGGGCAGAACAATTGTGAAGTGCGTTCGGCCACCGGCGGCGTCGTTGCGACGCGCAGTGCAACGGAAGGGGAACTCGTTGCCGAAAACGCCGATCTGGTGACCGTGGTGGACCTGTCCACGCTGGTCTTCGTCGCTGATGTTCCGCTCCAGGAGGTGGCGCGGGTCCGCCCTGGCGAACGGGTCGCGGTGTATTTCCAGGCGCTTCCCGGCGAGCACTTCGGTGCCAAAGTCGATGCGGTCAATCCCCGTTCGGATCCCCAGAACCAGGCGGTCAGGGTCAGGATCGGGTTCACCGGGGGGGAGGCAGAGAGGAAAAAGCTTCTCATGAGCGAGATGAGCGGAGTCGCCAGGATTGTCACGGGAGTGCACGCGGGAGTCCTCATAGTCCCGAAGTCGGCGCTTCTGCGCAATGACGAGACCGACGCGTACACCGTCGTCGTCGCGACTGCCGATTCCCTCGCCCGGGTCCTGCCCGTCGACGTCGGAGCACGGACCGACTCGACGGCCGAGGTGGCGGGGACGGGCCTCCTTCCAGGCACGCGCGTCGTGGTGGAAGGGAACTACGCCCTCGCGGATTCCACGCGCATCGCCCCCGCAGAGCAACCCTGATGACACTGTTCGACTACGTCCGCCGCAGCAGCCGGGCCATCCTCTTCACCGTCGCGGTCCTTGCCGCTTCCGGCGTTGCCCTCCTCCAGCAGATGCCCGTGTCGCTCTTCCCGGACGTCACGTTCCCGCGCATCGTGATACTTGCCGACAACGGCGAGGAGCCGGCCGAACGGATGATGATCGAAGTGACCAAGCCGCTGGAAGAGGCGGCCAGCTCTGTGCCCGGTGTCAGGATCGTCCGCTCCATCACCGGCAGAGGATCCACCGAGATCTCCGTCAACCTCGACTGGGGGACGGACGTGCTGCAGACGCTTCAGCTGCTCCAGGGGAGGATCGCCAACATCCGCTCTTCGCTCCCCGCGAAGGCGACGATTCAGACCGAGCAGATGCAGGTGGCGGTCTTTCCCATACTCGGCTACAGCCTCACCTCCGACTCCGTCAGCCTCGTTGATCTTCGTGACATCGCCCTCTATCAGATCCGTCCGGCGCTGATGCGCGTCAGGGGGGTCGCCCGGGTCGAAGTCACGGGGGGAGACACGCGGGAGTTCCGCGTTACTGTCGTTCCCGGAAAACTTGCCGCCTACCATCTTGACATCCGCCAGGTTTCCGACGCGATCGGCAAGTCCAACCTGGTTGCATCGGCGGGGCTTGTGGAGAACAACTACCAGCTCTATCTCTCGCTCGTCTCGGGACTCTACAGGACCTCCACGGATATCGGCTCCTGCGTGGTAGCCGTTCGCGGCGGTATCCCCGTTCACCTCAGCGATGTGGCAGAGGTCGTCCCGTCGGTCGCGGACAAGTTCATCCGGACGACGGCCCGCGGGCGGGATGCGGTCCTTGTCAACGTCATGAAACAGCCCACCGGCAGCACGGTGCAGATTGGAAATGACGTGATCGGCGCCCTGGGTGCGCTGAAGCTCCCCGGGGGGGTCCGGTTCGAGAATTTCTATGACCAGGGGAGTTTCATACAGAGCTCGATACACAGCACGCGGGACAGCATCATCGTCGGCATAGCACTCGCAATGGTCGTCCTCCTGGTGTTCCTGCGTAGCTGGCGGGTGGCGATCGTGATCGTCCTTGTTGTCCCGGTCACGATCGCTTCGACCATCGTCTGTCTTAATGTCGTCGGCAAGACGATCAACATCATGACGCTCGGAGGGATTGCGGCAGCCGTGGGGCTGATTATTGACGACTCCATCGTCATCCTCGAAAATGTCTTCGCGCATTTTGTCGTGAGAAAAGAGGAAGGTGCCCCTGCCGACACCCTCCTGGGGGTAGCCGGCAGCTCGCTGCATGAGCTCATGCCTGCGATCATCGGATCCACGGCGAGTACGATAGTGATCCACATCCCGCTGGCGTTTCTGGGGGGCGTCACGGGCGCGTTCTTCGCGTCCCTCTCGATCACCATGGTGTTCGCGCTTCTGATCTCGTTCCTGTTCTCCATCACGCTTGCGCCCCTGCTTGCCTCGTTCGTGATACGGGAAACCGATGTCGCCCGGGAGATCGCCCGCGAGGAGCGTCGATCGCCTCTGGGGGAATGGTACGGGCGAACGCTCTCCCGCCTGCTGGCGGTCCGGTGGGTGATCGTGCCTGCCTCTCTGCTCGTTGTCGCGGCCACGTACTGGTTCTACAGCCACATCGGCAACGACTTCATGCCGGAGATGGACGAGGGGACGTTCGTGCTCGACTATGCCACCCTTCCGGGGACGTCGCTGGACGAGACCGGCAGGATCCTGATGAAGGTCGAGCGGATGCTCATGAGCATCCCGGAGGTGGAATCGTACTCGCGGAGAACGGGGACGCAGCTCGGTTTCTTTCTCACCGAGCCGAATACGGGTGATTTCCTCGTGAAGCTCAGGCCCGTCCGGACCCGCCCCATCGCGGAGGTCATCGCGGAAGTACGGGACAGGATCAACGCGACGGAACCGTCCCTCCGGGTCGATTTCGGACAGCTGATGATGGACGTGATCGGCGATCTGACGAACAATCCCTCGCCGATCGAGATAAAGATATTCGGGGCGGATCAGAGGCTCATACAGTTGAAGGCGGAGGAGGTGAAATCGCTTATCGCGACGGTCCCCGGTGTCGTCGATGCGTTCAACGGCATCGTCATCTCCGGCCCCTCGATGGTCGTCCGCGTCGATCCGCTCAGGGCGTCCCTCGCGGGGATGACGGTCGCGGACGTGGAGGAGCAACTCGCGGCGATGATCCGCGGTGCCACGGAGAGCAGTATTCAGAAGGGGGAGAAAATCATCGGGATCCGTGTCCGGTTTCCCGACCCGTACAGGCTGGACCTGGACCGGATCAGGGAGATCCGGCTGACGACCCCCTCGGGGAGCACGATACCGCTGCGGGCCGTTGCGTCGGTGGAAATGACCGGGGGCCAGTCCGAAATCGACCGCGAAGGGCTCCGCCAGTTCGTCGCCGTCACCGCCAGGATCAAGGATCGCGATCTGGGCCGCACCGTTGACGACATCAAGGCGAAACTGGCAAAGGGACTGACGATCCCGGCTGATATGCAGGTGGTGTACGGGGGGGTCTACCAGACACAGCAGGATTCGTTCCGCGGGCTTCTTCTCGTCACACTGGCAGCCGTCGCGCTCGTTTTCATCGTGCTTCTCTTCGAGTTCGGGGAGTTCGCGGTTCCCCTCTCCATCCTCGTGATCAACGTCCTTTCGCTCCTCGGCGTGTTTGGTGCGCTGTGGCTGACCGGCGTGACATTCAACATTTCGAGCTTCGTCGGGATAATACTGATCATCGGCATCGTCGCCGAGAACGCCATATTCGTCATGCACAATGTGAAGAAGCTCACCGCGGACGGCGTCCCCCTCGACGAAGCGCTCGTCCGCGCCACCCGCATGCGGACGCGGCCGATCATCATGACCGCCCTGGCGGCGGTCTTCGCGCTCCTCCCGCTTTCCCTGGGGATCGGTGCCGGGGCGCAGATGCAGCAGCCGCTCGCGATCGCGGTGATCGGCGGGTTCTCCCTCTCGAGCCTGCTCCTGTTCTTCGGCCTCCCCCTTGTCTACTCACTCTTCAGGCGCTGACCTCCCGTTCTGTCCCCCATGTCATCCTCGCGGGTTTGTCCCTGATCGACGATCCCTCATCCTCCCGCGACCGGGCTTCCTGTCGCCCGGCGGAGCCGGATTGTCCCCGTGACGACGTCATAGAGCGCCTGCAGGTTTGTGAGACGTGCCTGCGCGACAGCAGTCTCGGCGTCCAGGAGGTCGAGGTTGGAAAGGCTCCCTGCACCGTACCTGAGCCTGGCGTTTTTCACCGCAAGGTCCGCCTGGTTGATGTTGGTCTCCGAGACGCTGACCCGTTCCCCCGCCGCGGTGAGCTCGGAGAGTGCCTGGTCGACTTCCGCCTGGATCATGAGCGCAACCTCCTGCTTCCGCGATTCGGCCGCATGAACTGTCGCCGTTGCCTCCTCTTCCATGGAGCGGCTCCTGTTGCCGTCGAAAATGGGGACCCGGAGGTCCACCGCGGCCGCGATGTTCCCGCGCAATATGTCGATGTTCGGTATGTAGCCGTTCTTCACCCCGTAGATGAGCGAGGCGTTGAGGGAGGGGGCGTCGCTTGCGCCGGCCGCGCGTTGCTGAGCACGGGCCGACGCGAGTGCGTCGTCCGCGCTCCGGGCTTCGATCCGCTCTGTGAGCGCCGCCTTCAGGAGCATGTCCCTGTCGGGTGGGACGACTGCCGGTGAGAATTCCCCCCGGAGATCGAGTGGGGCGTCCGACGGGAGGGCGGCCAGCCTGCGGAGCGCGATCTCGGCGCTCCTCAGGCTGTTCTCGAGCCCGATCCTGACGTTCTGTGCAGCGGCCACGCGCACCTGCGTGGTGAGTTCGTCGAGCTGCGTGGCGGTCCCCGCCTCTGCCTTCTTCCGGGTGATCGCGAGGTGCTCCTCGAGCGTCTGAACCTGAGCGGTCTGAACCTCGATGCTCCGGCGGAGGAAGAGGATGGCGTAAAACGTCTCCGCGGCCCGGACCCCCAGGTCCCGTTTCACGGCGTCCCGCGAATCTTCCGCGAGCGCAACACGCGATTCGGCGAGGCCGACCTGTGAGCTTGTCTTCTGAAAGTCGTAGATGGTCTGCCGCACGCCGAGATGTCCGTCGTAGTTGTTGTCCGGGAACACCTTGATGGACTCGCCGGGGAGGTCGAATACCGAAACGGGGGCGAGAAACACGTACGTGGCCTCTGCCTCCACGCTCGGGAGATAGCCGCTCCGGACCTGCTCCGCGCGCGCGCGCGACGCGTCGATGGCGTGTCCGGACTCCACAAGGGCCGGGTTGCGCGCAAGGACCAGTGCGATGGCGTCACCGACGGTCAGAGGGACGCCGGGAGAGGTTTGCGCCACGGAACCCTGGAATGCGATCCCGGAGGCTATGAGTATCTGCAGGAATCTGTGCGGTGTCATTGTGCGTTGTCCCCTGAAGGATGAAAAACTATTCCACTCCCGGGACGCTCCGGGCATCCGTTGCGGCCTTGTTCCGGTCCTTCCGCCTGTGGACGCGCAGGAAGAGGATCGGGATCAGGCAGAGCGCCGTGATGGCCGCGGCGAGCAGGAAATCGTCGGCGATTGCCGCAACAAAGGCCTGGTCGGAGAGGTTGCCGAAGACAAGTGCCCTGGCCCGGGAGGCAGAGAGCGCGGCGTTCCCCCCCGTGACGTGCTGCGCGAACATCTGCGCGCGCGCGACGGCATCCTTGAAGGGCGCGGAGTACTGATCGACGGTCTGTCCGTACGCCGCCATGTGAAAGATCATCCTGCGCGTGAGCATCGCGCCCAGGAGCGCAACGCCGAAGCTGCCGCCGACCTGCCTGATGACGTTAAAGAGGCCGGACGCCTGTGCCATCTTATGGCGCGGGATTTCGGAGAGTGCAAGCGTGCTCAACGGCGTGAACACGAGTCCCATCGCCACCCCACGGATGTAGAGCGGGATCATGATCTGCGCGTGCTCGGAGTAAACCGAAAGGAAGTAATTGAGGTAGAGGCTGACTGCCAGCAGCACGATGCCGATCGCCGCAGGGATCTTCGCATATCCCCGGTCGGAGATGATGCCTGCGACGGGGGAGATCAGGCCCTGGAGTATGCCTGTCGGCAGAAAGACCAGACCCGCCTGGAACGCCGTGTAGCCGAGTGAGTTCTGGAGATAGAGGGGGAGCAGGAACGTGCTCCCGAACATCCCGAGCCCGAATATGAACAGGACGATGTTCGTCAACCCGAAATTGAAATTCTTCAGCAGCGAGAGATCGATGATCGGATGCTCGACGATCGATTCGATGATGAAGAACGACGTGAAACCGATCCCGGCGATCACGAAACAGCCGACGATGAACGGTGATGACCACCCCCCGGTGTTCCACGCCGAGTTGCCGTTGCTGAGCGCCAGCAGGAGCGAGGTGAGGAACACGGTCATGGAGATGAACCCGC
>PMDK01000107.1:2990-3335 GCA_003154425.1 Ignavibacteriota bacterium | reverse complement strand
ATTCGACAAGTAGCTGAACGTCGTATTCTGGCTCTGGGAGTGAAGAAGCGGGCATGCATCGAGAACGGGGAGAAGACACACCTGTCTGATGAGGGTTTATTCTGCAACGAAGAGAATGAGAAACGTTGTTGATTGAGACCAGATCGATTGTCGTGCTAGTGTGTTTCGATTCGGACACGTCACTCCATGGCTATTGGGGCAGACTACCAGTTCGTGTCCACGCAAACGTTCTTGACCGCAGGAGGAGGGTCAGGACCACGGGGAAGATCCGCATGGGAATTCCTTTGTTGTGGACAGAATAGCGCGGCTTCGCGTGATCCTCATTCAATTCTTCTTCCTGTCGAG
>PMDK01000107.1:0-2926 GCA_003154425.1 Ignavibacteriota bacterium | reverse complement strand
CCGAGAGGGCGCCGGAGGCGGTGAGGGATGTCGCATACTGGAAGACATAGAAGTCATAGTAAAAATGGGGTATATAGGCCCACTCCGTCTTGATTTCGTCGTCGACGATGCAGACTCCCTTGTCGTGACCGTAGTACCGCTTTGTGATATCCGCATACAGGTCGTTGAGGACATCCCCTGTCAGCGTTTTCCCTTTCTCCGCCATCTCGTGAATGCGGAGCTCGAACTCGGCGAACTNNGGAGAAGGGCTTCATTGAACGTCGACGCCACTTCCGCGACGAATATCGAGTACTGCGAGGTGGAATACGGTTGCGACGCATTGGAGAGGTAGCTGTGCATCGTATGACCGAATTCGTGCGCCAGCGTGCTCACATCATCGTATTTTCCGTTGTAGTTGAGAAGCATGTAGGGGTGGACGTCGTAGGCCGCCCCCTGGGAGTAGGCGCCCGACCGCTTCCCGTCACTGGGATAGACGTCCAGCCACCGTTCCGCAAATCCCTTCCTCGCGACGTTGATGTAGTCCTCTCCGAGCGGTGCAAGCGAGGCAAGGACGAGTTTTTCCGCCTCCTCGTAGCTGTAATTGATGTCCACATGTTTCACGAGTGGCGCGTAGAGGTCGTAGTAATGCAACTGATCCACGCCCATCATGCGGGCGCGGAGCCGGAGGTAGCGGTGGAACGTCCCGAGGTTGCTGCTGACGTTGTCCACGAGGCTCCGGTAGACAGCGACGGGGATGTTCCCTCCGTCAAGGGCGGATTCAACGCAGGTTTTGTAGCGCCGCGCGTTCATGTAGAACATGTCTTTTTTTACTTCCGCGTACAGCTGGGTCCCGAACGTCGCGCGGAATTCGTTGATCTTCCCGAAGAAGGCTTCAAACACTTTTTTCCTGTCTTCCCTGTTCGGCACGGCCCGGTAGAGCGTGAAGGCGGCTTTGTCCAGCCTTACGGTCTTTCCGTCGCTGAGCGTGACGCTCGGGTAGGGGAATTCCGCGTTCGAGAATATTCCGTAAATGTTGTCGGGGGCATCCGCCATGAGGCTTGCGTCGGCGATGATCTTCTCTTCCTTCTCGCTCCCCGTGTGCGATTTCCTGCGGAGGACATCGTCGAGGTTGTGCCGGTATTTTTCCAGCTTCGGCTCCTTCGCGAGAAAGCTCTCGATCGTCGCTTTCCCCATCTCCAGCAGCTCAGGCTCGATGTACGCCACCTTCGCCCCGAATGTGGAGCCGATCTGCCCCATCGCCTGGACCATTTCGAGATACTGCGGCTGCCGCGTATCCTGATCCGACGCCATGCTTGCATACACGGACAGGCGCGCAAACTCCTTGCCGAGGTCGCTGGAAAGGTCGAGGCAGGCGAGGAGCGTCTGCGGTGACTCGGAGAGTTTTCCGCGGAACGGCTGCATGATGCCGTCCTCGCTCCCCGGGGCGCCGATTTTTCCGGAGAACGCCCGTTTTGCCTTCTCCCAGGCGTCGTCAGAGGGGAACAGGTCCGCGAGGTTCCACCTGTAGGTCTCCGGGATTTTGGTCCTGTCGCGCTGCTGGCTGAGTGAGGCGGAAGACGCCGCCAGGGACAGTCCGAGTATGCACAAAGTGACATCGCGAAGCGGGTTCATCGGGTCTCCGTTCATATGGGAAATGTTCTCCTACCGGGAGTTCATCATGCGGGCCAGAAGCCGGCGGAACTGCCGACCCAGTCCATGTTCTTGTTCTGATCGACTCCCATCATCGTCCCGCGGCCGAGCCGGACAAGATTGAGGACCGGGATGGGATGCTCCTGCCAGATGTACATTATCCGCACTTCGGCTTTCGCCGGCCCGGCAGGGGTGTCGACGACCCCGGCGTACTCGACTCTTTTTTGCAGGACGTACTCCCGCCGCCGGGGTCCGGTGATGGAATCGATGTCGAACGGGGCCGGGGAGACTTTCACGCCTCCGCCGGCGAAAGAGAAGAGGGGCTTCAGGACCCAGTCCCCTAAATCGGCCGGAGCGGCGGCGACATCTGAGAGGAACAACGTCTCCGGCACGGTCGGGTGTTTGATGAAAGGGAGAGAAAATTTGCTCAGACGAAAGAACCAGTTGGGATGACCTGCCCACTCGACGTCGATGTCGTCCTTCAGTTTGAAGGGGAGGCGCGCCCCGGACCTCTCCAGGTCCTCCGGAATTACCCTGTTATAAATACGGTCAACCGGGATGAGAGTTGCCCCCTTCCGGTAGTAAAGCCTCCTCCCCTTCCGGACAATATCGCGGACATTGACGATGGCTATCCCGCACAGTTTCGCCGTCAGCAGAAAGTCGGGGAGGGTTTTCTGCTGAAGGGGGTCAATTTCCATCAAAACGACGTTTTCCGGAGCCCGCTTCCCGAGGACCGCGGTCCTGAAGANNTCAGGCCGGAGGGAAGGTCGTACACCGCCCCGTATTCCTGACAGAGGACCGGCTGGTAGGCGTAGAGCGAGGGAAAGCCCTGCAGCTCGATAAGCCTGGGAGAGAGGCGGCCGTCAGGCTTCATTTCAATCCCGAAATCGACCGCGGCGAAGAGCGGATGCGGGTCCTCGCGGGGAACTTTGAACCGGGAGGGAAGCGCACGGTCCGAGGCGGCCATGTATGCGGCGTTTCCCACCAGCTGTTCCATGATCTCCCTCCCGCTCTGTTCCATCAGCCGGAGGACCTCCGCCGGCAGGAACACAGGCGTCTCGCAGACCCGGAAGCTGACATGCGCCCCGCAACGGGAGTCAAGCCNNATCGATCCAGATGTCGAACTTCGTTCCCACCACGTCGATGTGGGTCGATGAAATCCAGTCGGCCCCCGTGTGTTCGGCGTACGGATGACCGAACGCGATATGGACGCCGGGGATTTTTTCGTCCTGCAGTATATGGCCGATGACGTGGGTCAGGGCGATGTTGGTACCGATGGCGAATTCGCCCACGCGGT
>PMDK01000327.1:1921-2684 GCA_003154425.1 Ignavibacteriota bacterium | reverse complement strand
CTTTGCGGTCGACGACGGCATGGAGTACCACGGCGGGGCGGAATATGTGCTGTTTCTGAACACCATCGGCATCGTCTTCCGGGGAGGCGGCTATCTGGAACCAGACAACAGGATCCGCTGGGTGGGGAACGTCNNACGTTCGGGGTGGGGTGCATACTCTCGAACAACGTCCAGTTTGACCTGGCCGGAGATCTCTCCGGGGTCAGCAATACGGCCGTCGGTTCTCTGGTGATACGGTTCTAAATGAAGACGTCTCCCATGACCCGTGCATCCTGTCACGCGCTCGTTGCAGCGCTCATTCTTCTTGCAGCCGTCTCCGCCCGCGTCAGCGCGCAGACCCTCTGGTATGTCTCTTATGAGAAGGCTCTCTCCGCGCAGGAAACGGGGGACTGGAAGGGCTCACTCCCCCTGCTCCGGGAGGCGGTGGCCGCGAAAGAAACCCCGAAACTCAAAGCGAGGACGTATGGGCTCCGGTTCGTGAACTATTTTCCCTATTTCCACATGGGGGAAGCGTACTATCATCTGAAGGAGAAGCAGAAAGCGGTCGAGAACTTCGACCTGTGCCTGAAGTACGGCGAGATACAGCAATCTCCCGAGGACTACGCTCTCCTCGAGTCTCTCCGCAGCGAGCTGTCGGGGGAGCCGCCGCACCCGGCCGGCACACGGGCGCTAACGAAGACGGAAGTCCCCGAAGCTTCTGTGCAGGCGGCGACCGGGGGACTCCCGTGGTACGTGAACTATGAGACCGGGCTCGCGTATATCG
>PMDK01000327.1:0-1874 GCA_003154425.1 Ignavibacteriota bacterium | reverse complement strand
GGAGCCGGAGTCCGCCAATCTGAAAACGTTCCTTGAGGAAGCGCGCAAGAAGAGCGCCGGAGGGAAAAAGGGTTTCGTCTCTGAAGAGCTGAAGGCGGCGGTGAACAATCAGATCGCCGACGCCGTCCGCCTCTTCAACCGGGAAGAATACGAAAAGGCCGGGACGGTTTTCCGCTCAGTCCTCGTGATCGATCCCTACAATTCCGTCGCGAAGAGCTACCTGGCCCGGATCGCGAAGCAGTCCGGAGCGGGGGAGCAGGAGGCGCCTCCGCCGCGGGAATTCTCCAGCGGAGTGCTCGAGCTTATCAAGGGACGGCACGAACAGGCGATCAGACTGCTCAAAGCGGCGCAACCCGGGATGGATCAGGACGCAAGCCTCCATGCGTACCTCGGTGTGGCGTATTGTCTCCGGCACAGGGCTGCAGGGAAAAAGGAGACCGATGCGCTCCGGAGCGCACGGCTCGAATTCCGGCGCGCTCTCGAAATTGAACCTTCGTATCAGCTCGACAGGACGCTTTTCTCGCGGGATGTGATCGATGTCTTCCAGGGGGTCCGCAAAAAGTGAGTAAGGCCTTTCTTCTGATGCTCTTCCTCCTCCTCCCCTCCGCGCTGCTTCGCGCGCAGTGGTACGACAGCTACGAGAAGGGNNTTTACAGGGGGATTGCCTACTACAGACTCGGTGACCTTGTCAGGGCGCGCGCTGATCTGGAAAAAGAGAAAAGCAGCGAAGAAATCAACAAGGCCGAGCAGGACAGGGAGGCCCCGGCGCTCCTCACCGAATATCTGGGTTACATCCAGAAGCCGGCTCAACAGATCGCTGAACAGAAGCAGGCTCAGAACACTCCTCAGAACCTCTCTTCAGGTGCCCCGAAGTCCGAACCGAAGAAGACCGAGCAGATGAAGACTCCTGAGCAGAAGAAATCCGAGACTGCGGGTTCTGACCAGAAGCAGAAAAGAGAGCGGGTCTCCGGGTTGTTTGCGGCGGGCGTTGACTTTTTCGAGCATGACGATCTGGACCGTGCTGAAGAACAATTCAAGAGCGTGCTCGCCCTGGAACCCGCACATGCCGGGGCCGGCAAATATCTGAATCGCATCCGGGACCGGAGGCAGAAACTCGCCGCTGCGGCGAAGGTGATTTCCAGAGAAATCCCGGCCCTGGCTCTGCACGAGCCTGCTGCCACAGAAGTAACACCTGCCACCGACACGGCCGGACCGGCATTGTTCAGAGACGCGGTGGCCCTGTTTAATGACGGGAAGATCATCCAGGCGAAAGCCAAGTTCCAGACTCTGCACACGATTGCTCCTTCCTATCCGGGGCTGTCGGATTACATGGGGTCGATCAGCTCGGTCGAGAACCTGGTGCACCAGGGAATCGCCGCCTTCTTCAAAGGAGAGTACACCGAAGCGATCGACAATCTCGGTTCATCGTCGAAGAACGGGAACGACAACCCTCATGTCTACGCGTTTCTTGCCTGTTCCTATGCGGCGGAGTACCTTCTCGCCGGGGGGGAAAACGGAAATCTGAAGAAGGAGGCTGTCGACGCGTTCGGCAAAGTAAAGGGGATGGATCCCCGCTACAAACTTGATGCGGCCCTCATATCCCCCGGAATCATCGCATTGTTGACAGGAGAATGATCCTTCCTTGCGTCCCCTCCGCAGCCTCGTCCTGATCCCGAAAAACCACCGCAGTCCCGCCCCCCGCTTTTCCCTCGTGCTTGGCGGCGGGGGTGCGAGAGGACTTGCGCATATCGGCGTCCTCAAAGTCCTGGAAAGGGAGGGGTTGCGTCCGGGTCTCATTGTGGGGACGAGCATGGGGGCGATCGTGGGGGGGATGTACGCCCAGTGTGAGAACGCGGGGATCGTGGAGGAACGGC
>PMDK01000084.1 GCA_003154425.1 Ignavibacteriota bacterium | reverse complement strand
CACACGAGCGGGATGTGGCCCTCGCCCGCAAACAAGCCCGAGGTCGCATCCATTCCAATCCATCCGGCGCCCGGCAAAAACGCTTCTACCCAGGCATGCAGGTCGGCAGAGTCGTTTCGCGGCGCGATCGAATCTTGCGGCTCGTCTGAAGCCAACTGGATGAGATACCCGGAGACGAATCGTGCCGCTATTCCCAATTGGCGAAGGATCTGGACAAACAACCATGCCGAGTCACGACAGGAACCCGAGCACAATTCCAGAGTCTGCTCACAGCTCTGCACGCCCGGCTCCAGGCGGGTAACGTAGCCGACTTGGTCGCGCACACGCCGACTCAGGTCGACCAGGAAGTCGATAGTCCCTCGTTTGTCGCGCGCAACACTGGCCAGAAATGACTGCAGGTAAGGCCCAGCCGTTTCAGTCGAGCGATACGGCTCAAGATCTTTAGCCAGCTGCGGCGAATATTGGAACGGATAATCTTCGAATCCCGGCTCCAGGAAGAAGTTGAACGGGTTGATGGGAGCGAGGTCGGCAACCAGTTGCACCTGGACTGCAAACTCACTCGTCTTCTGCAGGATTAGGACGCGTGCCGCATAGTTGGAGTGAGGATCCATCTGCCAATTAAGGATGTGCTCGGATGGAGTCAGTGTTAGCGAATAACTGAGAATTGGCGTACGAGAATGCGGAGCGGGACGCAGTTGAATAACCTGCGGACCGAGCGAGACTGGCTTATCGTACCGGTACTCCGTGCGGTGATCTAGGACGACCTGTAATCCCATCTACCCTCATGCATCCTACGGCTAATACGGATCGAGGAACGGCCCGCTGCCCCTGGCAGAATGCCAACCGACCCAAAGTTCGTCCGGAACGGTATGCGTACAAATCGACCCTTAGTCCAAGCTCGACAACGGAATCAATGACCATCGCTGTCGATTCCGTCACAAATTCGGATTCGCATACCCACAAGATTGCATCCAAACCTTTGTCGCGATGATACACCGCGGTTTCGTTATCTTGGGCCATCGCGCTGATTTCGCAGGGAAGAAAATTCAAATAACGAAGTGCTGGTTTTGCTTATACCTCCAGCCATGTTCGCTATTGGAATGCGAGTTTGAGACACAACCTCTATGCTGATCCGCCTGGGCTATGACATCCATTTTGAGGTTGCCGCAAGTGTTCCCATGACTGCCCATCGGAATGTCCACCCGTCACGCACTGTGGACCTTGTGGAGCTCGACCAGTTGCGCATCGAACCGGCGGTTAGAATCGAGCAATATCAGGACAGCTTCGGCAATTTAACGTCGCGCTTGCTGCTCCCTCCGGGCAGGATCAGGCCGCACAACTCCTTTTTGATCGAGGATTCGGGCGAACCCGATCTGCAAGACCCTGAGCCTGAAGAGGTCCCGGTCGATCGTCTGCCCGCCGAGACGCTGCGCTATCTGCTTGCCAGCCGTTACTGTGAGGTCGGCCTGTTGCTGGACACGGCGACGGAGTTATTCGGTAACTCGCCGCGAGGTCGGGGTTGCGTTCAGGCCATCTGCGATTGGGTGAACCAGCACGTCACCTTCGGGTACGAGCACGCCCGGTCGAGTAAGACTGCGCTGGAGGTTTATAACGAACGCCTCGGAGTGTGCCGAGATTTCCAACACCTGGCCGTCATCTTCCGCCGATGCCTCAATATTCCCGCACGTTACGCCACGGGATATTTGGACGAAATAGGGGTTCTGCCGCGGCCGCCGATGGATTTCAGTGCTTGGTTCGAGGCTTTTCTCCACGGTCGCTGGTGGACGTTCGACGCCAGGCACAATGCCCGCGCATCGGTCGAGTGTTGATGGCGGTGGGGCGCGATGCCACTGACGTAGCGATAACTACTACGTTTGGAAGCGCCCGGCTCGTACAGTTCGACGTCGTTACCGATGAAGACTCTGAAAGAGAGTTGTACATAGCACTGGTTCGCTCAGGGATGCCTGCTAGTTCCGACTCCCGCTCAGGAGTTCGAGATCTACGGGTCCGAGGCTGAAGACGCCTGGCTGAAACGCGGAGCAACTTCTCTGGACGTCGGTGGCAAGGAAAGCCTCCGCAATCCCAACTGGGACGAGGTTACATCTGGCCGGCCTTTATTCCCCAAATATCGGCTGATTGAAGGGGAAGACGAGGATGAGAGTTTGCCGGCAGACGACGCCTCCGTCGGATTCGCGATCGAGCAGCTCGAGCCCCCAACGCGGAAGAAGGGCCGCGAACTTCTGCTGCAACGGCAGGGGATGGAGATAGATGCGAATACGAGGTATACGCTTGAGGCCAGGGTCACGATTGGCAATTCCAAAAGTCAGCTCTTGGGATTGCTGATAGCAGAATCGAGAGTTGAGCATGTGCTCAAGCCATACTGGCACGACAACTTCTTTCCGAAGCTTAAGCACGGCGATATGAACCCACACCCCAACGTCCTTGTCGAAGTCAACCACCTTCGCCATTCCAGTTGTCCCGCCTTTTGTGGAGAGAATGTCATCTCTTTCGGGCTTCACTTTTCGCCACTGTGCTCGTGCATCTGCAACGGAAATATATTTCAAGTCATCCCAGACGAGTTCCCCCGGTCGCACGTCGCTAGAAGATTGGGGATTCCGGGTCTGAACTGGCAAGTGCTGAGGAGAAGCTACGCCACTTGGCTGGTGCAATCCGGGGCCGATGTGAAATCGGTACAGGGCCAGATGCGTCATACCGATCCCAAGCTGGCTATGCTGGTGTATGCCCAGATCGTTCCTGCGGCACAACGGCGAGCCGTCACCCAAATGATGAACATGTTGGACAGCCGTAGAATGCCTGTAAATGTGCAATGAACTCGACATTTGCAGGTCGATTGGAACGTTAATGGAACGTAAGGCAGTTTTGACCGTTCGCAAGTTGTTGAAAGTTATGGTGGACCTGAGCGGGATCGAACCGCTGGCCTCCTCGTTGCGAACGAGGCGCTCTCCCAGCTGAGCTACAGCCCCAGGACCACATGCTCCAGCGTCCGGGAACCACTTTCAATGGAAATATACACCTTAGGGGTGTAACAATCAATATCCGCCGCCAGGTTCACCCCCCGGAAAGCCGGAAACGGAAACCTTGACAAGCCGGCCGTTATTGCGTATTTTTTATGTTCATGCGAAGTGCATTTTTCTCCGCGGGTTGAAGGCATGGCAGGGGAACTGAACGAACGGGAGCGGACGGTGCTCCATTACGTCGTGCGGGATTTCATCGAAACCGCGACGCCGATTGGGTCCCGCTATATCTCCAGGCGTCATGAAGACGTTCTGGGCCTGAGTTCGGCGTCCATCAGAAATGTGATGTCCGATCTCGAATACCTCGGCTATATCAACCATCCACACACGTCCGCCGGGAGGGTGCCGACAGACGTCGGATACAGGTTCTACCTGGACAGCCTGATCAGGATGGACGCGCTTTCGGTGACCGAGCAGAAGGCGATCCGGGAGGCGCTGAACTCCCGGGAAGCGGAGGACGAGCTCTTGAGGGAATCCTCCAAACTCATGGGGAAGATATCCCGGCAGCTCTGCGTCATCACTTCGCCGCGACTTTCGAGCGGGACACTTGAGCGCCTGGAACTCGTGCCGATCGGGGGGACGCGGGTCATGGTCGTGATTTCGATCAAATCGGGCCTGGTGCGCACGATGATGCTGGAGGTCGCAAGCGAAATCCCCCGGGAGAAGCTCGAAGACATTGCCAGATCACTCAACGAGCGGGTGGCAGGACTCACCATCGAGGAGATACGCTCGACATTTGCGGAGCGGCTGAAAGACCGGGCGGGCGACGACACAGGCCTGATACGCCTCTTCATCGACTCCGTGGGGAAACTTCTCCCGCCGCCGGGAAGCGAAAAACTTCACATCGGTGGAGCCGATTCGATCATCGAGCAGCCCGAATTCGTGAACCCCTCGGAGTTCCGCAGCGTTATTGAATTGATCAACGACGAAGAGATCATCATACACGTTTTGGCGAAACACGAATCCCCGCCCCCGGGGGTCAGGGTGGCGGTCGGGGAAGAAAACCAGGACAAGAAGCTGGCTCCCTACAGCGTTATCACCGCCAGCTACGCCGCCGGAGAAGTCCAGGGGACAATCGGACTGATTGGCCCACGAAGGATGAATTATGCGCGGGTCATACCTCTCATCGATTATGTGGCCCGCACCATTTCGGAAATGTTCGGAACAAACAACAGGCAGTGATGAACGACGAAGACAAACCCGACAATGTGCCGGACGGACGCGCCGCCGTGGGAAAGACCGCCGGCGTCCCTGAGGGGGCGGGGGAAGTCCCGACGGCTCCCGCATCTCCCCTGGAGCAACTCCAGCGCGACCTGGAGGAGGCCATGAAGTCGGCACAGGTGTACAAGGACCAGTTCTTCCGGAAGGCCGCGGAGCTTGAGAACTACAAGCGCCGCTCGGAGGCGGAATACCTGAACCTTGTCAGGAACGCGAATGAGGGGCTGATCAACGCCCTCCTGCCTATCGTGGAAGACCTCACGCGCTCACTCAAGGCGGGGAGCAGCCAGGCGGACGTCGAGGCGTTTTACCGCGGCGTCGAGCTCATATACCAGAAACTCATGAAAGTCCTGGAAGCGCAGGGGCTCGCACCGTTCGATTCCGCCGGGACGCAGTTTGACGTCGACTACCACGATGCCCTGCTCCAGGTGGCGCGGGACGACGTGCCGCCGGGGACGGTGGTCGAGGAAATCGCCCGGGGGTACAAGCTCAATGACAAAGTCCTCCGCCACGCCAGGGTCATCGTCTCGGCGGCCGTTCAGGCGGAGTCTGCACCCGAGGCTTCAGGTACACCCGGCACACCGCCCGAGAGCAAGGAGTCGACCCAGCACTAATGGCGAAACAGGATTATTACGAGATCCTCGGCCTCTCACGCGGCGCCACGGCCGAAGAGATCAAGAAAGCGTACAGGAAGCTTGCGTTGCAGTACCACCCCGACAGAAACCCGGGGAACAAGGACGCTGAGGAGAAGTTCAAGGAGGCGGCGGAGGCGTATGAGGTCCTGGGGGATCAGGCGAAGCGCAAGCGCTACGACCAATACGGTCACGAAGGTATCAAGGGGACCGACTTCCACCCGTTCACGGACGTCAACGACGTCTTCAGCACGTTCAGCGACATATTCGGCGGGGGACTCGGCGGCTCCATATTCGACGACATGTTCGGAACGCAGGGACGGGCACGCACGCGCGGGAATGCCGGGTCGGCCGGGTCGGATCTCAAGATCCGCCTGAAGCTCCCCCTCGAAGAGATAGCCTCCGGCATTGAGAAAAAGCTGAAGGTGAAGAAGTGGAAACGATGCGATGCCTGCGGCGGCACGGGGGCCAGGTCGACGGGGAGCATGACCGCCTGCCCCGTGTGCAACGGGTCCGGGGAGATCCGCCAGGTGTCCCGCTCGGTGTTCGGGCAGTTCGTCAACATCGCGACCTGCCAGAATTGCGGCGGAGAGGGGAAGGTCATCAAGGAACCCTGCCAGACGTGCCACGGCGACGGCCGGGTACAGGGGGACGCAACGATCAAAGTGCAGATCCCTGCGGGAGTCAGCGAAGGGAACTACATTCCCCTGCGCGGCGAGGGTAACGTGGGGAAGCGCGGAGGACCGGCGGGGGACATCATCGTGGTCATCGAGGAAGAACCCCACCCGG
>PMDK01000079.1 GCA_003154425.1 Ignavibacteriota bacterium | reverse complement strand
CGATTAAATTTCTCTTTTGCCATTTGTATTCTCTCCTCTGGGATAGAAGGGGATGTGGGTGACGGCCCCGATCCTAAGCGGTCACTGTTTCTTTGCCCTTGAGCTTCTCAATGATCTGGTCAGACACGCTCCTAGGTGTTTCATCGTAATGCGACAGCTCCATCGTGTAGATGGCGCGACCCTGCGTCATCGAGCGGAGCGTGGTGGAGTAGCCGAACATTTCCGACAGGGGAACCGCCGCCTTGATGACCTGGGCGTCTTTCCGGGGGTTCATCCCCTCGATTTTCCCGCGGCGCGAATTCAGGTCGCCGATGACGTCCCCCATATACTCTTCGGGCGTGACGACTTCCACGGCCATGATCGGCTCGAGGATCGCCGGGCTGGCCTTGCGCGCCGCCTCCTTGAATGCGATGGAGCCGGCNNATTTCCGACGAATCCACGTCGTGGAACGAGCCGTCGTACAGCTTGACCTTCACGTCCTCCACCGGGTACCCGGCCAGCACACCGTTCTTCATCGCCTCGACGATCCCCTGCTCGACCGGCTTGATGTACTCTTTCGGCACAACCCCGCCGACAATCGCGTTCTCGAATTCGAACCCCTTCCCCTTCTCGTTGGGCTCCACCTCGATCCACACGTGGCCGTACTGGCCGCGGCCACCCGACTGGCGGACGAACTTCCCTTCCGCGTGCACCTTTTTCCGTATCGTTTCCTTGTAGGCAACCTGGGGCTTGCCGATGTTCGCTTCGACCCGGAATTCCCGCTTCATCCGGTCGATGATGATCTCCAGGTGGAGCTCCCCCATGCCGCTGATGATGGTCTGTCCGGTCTCCACGTTCGTCGCCACGCGGAGCGTCGGGTCTTCTTCCGTCAGCTTCTGCAGCGCCTCCCCCATCTTCTCCTGGTCGGCCTTCGTCTTCGGCTCGATTGCCACGTGGATGACCGGGTCGGGGAACGTCATCTTTTCAAGGATGATCGGGTCGGCCTCGTCGCAGAGCGTGTCTCCGGTGCGCGTGTTCTTGAGTCCGACCGCGGCGACGATGTCGCCGGCGTAGGCCTCATCGACGTCCTCGCGCGTGTTCGCATGCATGCGGAGTATGCGGCTTATCCTTTCTTTCCTGTCCGACACCGGGTTGTAGGCATACGACCCCGATTTGAGCGTCCCCGAATACACCCTGAAATACGTCAGCCGCCCGACAAAGGGGTCGGTCATGATCTTGAATGCCAGCGCCGCGAACTGCCCTTCGTCCTCCACCTTCCGCGTGACGTGATCGGTCAGGTTGATGTGGTGTCCCGTGATCGTTCCCTCGTTCAGGTCGAGGGGGGACGGGAGATAGTCCACGATCCCGTCCAGGAGCATCTGCACCCCCTTGTTCTTGAACGACGAACCGCAGAGCACGGGGATGATGCTGACCTTCAGGCAAGCCCTCCGGAGCACCGAGCGGATCTCATCCGGGGTGATTTCTTTCCCTTCCAGGTACTTCTCCAGGAGCGTGTCGTCCTCGTCGGAGACCGCTTCGAGCATTTTCGTACGGTACTGCTGGGCCTTCGCCTTCATGTCGTGGGGGATCTCGATCTCATCCCACTCGACCCCCAGCGTGGAATCCTTGTACATCATGGCCTTCATCGTCACGAGATCGATGATCCCCTTGAAGAGATCCCCCTCGCCGACCGGGAGCTGCACCGGAACCGGGTTGGCGCTGAGCCGGTCCCGTATCATCTCCACAACACCGAGGAAATCGGCCCCCACCCTGTCCATCTTGTTGACGAAGGCCATCCGCGGCACTCCGTACTTGTCCATCTGGCGCCAGACCGTCTCCGACTGGGGCTCGACCCCGCCGACGGAACAGAAAAGGGCCACGGCTCCGTCAAGGACGCGGAGCGACCGTTCCACCTCCGCCGTGAAGTCCACGTGCCCGGGCGTATCGATGATGTTGATCTGGTGGTGGTTCCAGAAGCATGTCGTGGCGGCCGAGGTGATCGTGATCCCGCGCTCCTTCTCCTGCTCCATCCAGTCCATCGTGGCCGCACCGTCGTGGACCTCTCCCATGCGGTGGAGCACCCCCGTGTAAAAGAGGATGCGCTCCGTCGTCGTGGTTTTGCCCGCGTCGATGTGCGCGCTGATTCCGATGTTCCTTGTCCGTTCGAGCGGATACTGTCTCGGCATANNTCGGCCATCTTGTGCGTGTCTTCCTTCTTCTTCACCGCGTTCCCCTCGCCGTTGGAGGCGGCGATGAACTCTGCGGCGAGCTTCTGCGACATCGATTTGTCCTTCCGGTCGCCGGCGTAACCGATGAGCCAGCGGATCGCCAGCGCAACGCTCCGCTCGCCGCGGACCTCGGTGGGCACCTGGTACGTTGCCCCGCCGACGCGGCGCGCCTTCACCTCAAGCATCGGGCGCGTGTTGCTGACGGCCTTCTTGAAAACGTCGAGCCCCGTGCTCTTGGTCCGCTCTTCTATGAGGTGAAAGGCATCATAGAGTATGCGGCGCGCGAGGTGCTTCTTTCCGCGCTTCATGATATTGTTGATGAACTCGGAAACCAGAACATCCCCGTATCGTGGATCGGGGATGGTGACTCTGGGTGTCGATTTTTTCTTTCTCACGTCGTCGTCCGTTTTCCTGGAGAGAATGTCGTGTGCCGTTCCGCCAAAAACCGGCGTAACGTTACTTTCCGCGCTTGGCGCCGTACTTGGAACGTCCCTGCTTCCGATCGGCCACGCCGGCAGTATCCAGCGTGCCCCGGATAATATGGTA
>PMDK01000081.1 GCA_003154425.1 Ignavibacteriota bacterium | reverse complement strand
CGATCGTAAGGGTCCCGACGAGCTCCGTCGATATCACGACAGGGACGGAGACGGTTCTGTAGATCCGTCCTCCAATGTGGGAGACGTCCGTGGAAGAGATAAGGAGAAGGGCGTTCTGCACAGTCTGCCAGTCCGAGATGTCCCACCGCTCTTTCTTCCCCCGGAGCATCTGCACGANNTCACCGAGCACGCCCGTATCAGCTCTGCGGATTGGAGCTTCTCCTGGACCATGACGGTGGATGAGCCGGCGCTCAGCTCCCGCACGAATGTCTCTTCGAACCGGCTGCGTGTCCAGTAGTTGATGATGAAGAACGTGATCACCAGCAGGCTCAGGACGACGCCCCAGATGGAGATCAGTATCTTGTTCCTGAACGTCATCAGTACGCCACCACGAGCTGCAGTACCGTGAGGTTGTCTTTCGGCCCGCTCCCCCCGCGCGTGCGTGTCTCCCGCCGGACGGCCTTCAGGAGCACATCCTTGTCGACGAAATATCCGAGCCCGCCTTCCCATTCGACGAGGTTGTCGTCCCATGGTTGCCCGGTTCCGCCGGTGCGCACGTCGCCGAACCTCAGCCCGCTCACCCGGAGCGCCGCGTACAGCCTCGGGATGAGCGTGTACTTTCCCTCGACATAAAAGCCCAGCACATTGATGTTCTGGTCCCCCGTCGTGCTCGGGATGTCGAACGTCGTGTACACCGCCTCTCCGTAGAGGACGGCATGGCCCCGGCTGAACTCCAGGTCGATCTCCGCCGCCCTCTCGTTGTAGGTGTTGATGTCCTCATTTCCCGGGATCGGATAGACCGCCTGGAGGTAGGCTCCCCAGGCATAGGCGCCCCCGATCGTGAGGCCCGTCAACGGCGTGACGGCGAGACGTGCCACCTTCCCGAGGTCGTTGTTGTAATTGTCGGAACTGTAGGACGAGGTGCTTACCGTGCCGGTTGTGACCGCGAAGCCGTAGTCGAGTATCCCGGCCGATCCGAATATCATCGCGCCCGGATGGTACATCCCGAGGTCGAGGAGCCGCAGCCCCCGCCCCTGCCCCGCGCCGGCGGTGATTTCCCGTTCCGGGTTCACACGGTAATCCGCCCCCGGAGAGAAATGGTCCGGGAGCGCCGTCCGGTATTCATAAATCGAAGGGAGGCCGTACAGGGGGTTCTTCCGCGGGAACCGGCGCTCTCCCAGGTTGCCGAACGGCAGGTCGAACTTCCCCGCCTGAAAGTTCAACCCGAGCGGCGTGACGTCTGTCAGGCGTATTGCGATATAGTCGAATGTGACCGCGTCGGTGTTCGTAGCGCGTATGTTGGCGAGGGCGGTGACGTGCTCGGTGACTTCCCCTTCGACGAACAGCCGGGTGTCCCAGCCGAACGACGGCCTCCCGCTGTTGACAACACGGGGGGATTGAGTGACCGCGCTCTTATAGAACTGGGCCGCAGTCTCCCCGCTGAGGAGGACCTGACCGGACGCCGCCGGCGGGAGCGCGGCGAAGAAGAGGAGTGCGATGATTCCTGTTCGGGTCATTCCCGTCCCTGGTTGGTGAAATCGAGCTGCAGATCCTCCCCGGCCTTCACCTCGACGTTTTTCCGTTCGACGGGGTCCCTGTCATACCAGAGGACCACCCGGTATTTCCCGGGAGGTACGCGGGAGAGAACGTATACGCCCGAATCGTCCGGTGACGTGAAGTACGGATGCTTCAATACGAGTATCGTCGCGCTCATGTGCGAGTGGATGTCGCAGTAGACCCTCACGACACCCGGTCTGTCGAACGTGACCGACCGCGAATCGTCCTTCGGGTACCGGCCGAGGTCGAACTCCTTTGCCTGCGAATACGAAAAGACATTGTGGAACAGGTTGTCACGGTTCGGGAATTCGACTTTCGTTCCGACCATGACCGGGAGGACCTGGGGATGGAACTGGAGGTTCCTCTGGTCGAGGGATGGGGTCTTCGCGCTGGAAACGTAAGGGCCCTGATTGAGGTCGTCGCTTTCCAGGTACACGACTGCCCGTTCGGAGAGCTTCCCCGGAGAGCTGAGGGAGGTTCCGGTGAGAGACGATGCCTCGTTTCCTCCGTGAATGGAGTACATGCCGGACATCTGGGCGCGCATGTTCGCACCGTGTGTGTCCTCCCTCTTTGAGAGGGAGATTCGGCCGTGTATCTCCGCAGTTGAGGGGGAGGGGCGTTTTTCGGTTGTCGAAGCCTCCTGCGCGATCATCAGGGCCGGAAACGCCAGGTGGAGGAGAATGATCGATTTGATGGAGTTTCTGTGTCTGCTCTTGGGCATAGGGAGGATTCGGGGTGACACATACAAATACGCAATTTAGGCCTGACATTCAATGTGGACGCTTCCCCCTCCAGTATGCAATTTTCAGGCCTTATTCGAACTGGCCTCCTTCCTCCCTGACAGTTGAGAGGGGGGAACCGGTGTGGCGCCGGTGCCACACACCGGTCCGCTCTCCTTCTCCCCCTGTGTGGCGCCGGCTCCACAGTGCGTCAGCCCGTTAACCGGAAAGTTCACACGCAGGCTCGCTTTCACGGGGACCGCCTCCTTCTCCGGTCTGGCATACGGATTGCAAGAGGAGGGGCATTGAGAACAATAAACCATTCATCGCGTTCGGTCCGAACAGCCTCACAGTCTCCGCAGGGACGACAGTCACGTGGCAGAACAACGACGGGATC
>PMDK01000101.1 GCA_003154425.1 Ignavibacteriota bacterium | reverse complement strand
CCAGTTCACGCCGGATCTCATGCCAAGCGATATCACCGGGACGGAGATTATCGAAGAGAATGTCACCACCGGTTCGAAGTCGTTCAAATTCGTCCGCGGACCGGTATTCGCCAACGTCGTCCTGGCAGATGAAATCAACCGTACACCGCCAAAAACTCAGGCGGCGCTGCTCGAGGNNTCTGGGTCGACTATCCTTCCCACGAGGAGGAAATACGCATCGTCAAGGCCACGACGAGCATGGCACGTCCTACTCCCCGCCGGATCCTGACGGGGAAACAGATCGCGCATTTTCAGGATCTCATACGGAAGGTCCCCGTCGCCGACAACGTGATTGATTACGCCGTCCGTATCACCGCCATGACGCGCCCGAAATCCGGAACCGCCCCGAAATTCATCCGCGACTGGCTCAGCTGGGGGGCGGGACCCAGGGCCTCTCAAAGCCTCATCCTGGGCGCCAAAACACGCGCCCTGCTCGATGGCCGGCATTCGCCGGACATCGCAGATGTCCGCGTGGTCACGGGTCCGACGCTGCGGCACCGTATCGTCCCGAATTTCAACGCCGAAGCCGATGGCGTGAGTGCGATTGAAATTGTCGAGCGGCTCCTTCAGGAAGCGGGCTGACCCCCCCCGATGTTCGTCCTCCCGTCAATCGAAATCTCATTTTCCGCTTCACCGCTCTACGCAATCCTGCTCATTGTCTTCGCCGCAGGGGCCGCCTATTTCTTCTACCGTTTTACACTACCCCCCGTTACGCGCTCCAGACGGCTCATCCTGAGCGCCCTGCGCGGCGCAACGCTTGCCCTCGTGCTTCTGCTCCTTCTTGAGCCTGTGCTCCGGACCTCGTTTGTCATCCGTCATCCGCCCGTTGTGGCAATCCTTGCCGACCGGAGCGCAAGCATGACCATTGTGGACAGGACCGGCAACCGGGCCGAGCAGATGAGGAACCTTCTCACGACGGTCATCCCGGGCGCCATTCCGGAGGGCGCTGCTTCAGAGATCTATTCGTTCGGCACGTCTCTCCGCGGTCCGTTGCGACAGCCCCCCGACACCCTCGGTGACGAGACCACGGATATCGCCGGCGCTTTTCTCGCTCTCGCGCATGAACGTGAGCGGTCCAACATCCGGGCGGTCATCATTCTGTCGGACGGAATGTACACCGAAGGAGAGAATCCTGTCTACAGGGCCGGCGCCATGGGAATCCCCGTTTTCGCCATCGGCATCGGTGACACGGCACAGCAGAAGGACGTCCTGGTTTCGAGGATTACTGCAAACGACCTGGCATACGCCGGAACGACGGCACCCGTCGACGTCGTCATCAAGAGTTCCGGATACGGCGGCGAGAAAGCCGAAGTGACGCTCAACGACGGGACCCGGATACTCGACCGGACTGTCGTGGTGCTTCCCGCGGGAACGGCCGAGGTTTCCGCCCGGCTTTCATACACGCCTGAAGGAGAGGGGCCGCACCGTTACACTGTGTGCGTCTCCTCCCTTCCGGGCGAACTGACGGCCGCCAACAACAAGCGACTCTTCGCTGTGAAGGTCCTCAGGAGCACGATGCGCGTTCTGATCCTCGCCGCGGGTCCGAGCCCCGATCTGAGCATCATCCGGGGGACACTTGCCGAGGATCCAAACATCTCTGTCCGGGCACTGACGCAAAAACTGGGGGGGGGATACTACGAAGGCGCCCTCACGCCTCAGGCCATCGACAGCGCGGATTGTATTCTGAGCATCGGGATGCCGGATGCCGCTACTGCGTCCGCCGCCGTGGAGCTCGTCCGATCCGCAATCGTGGATGGACAGAAACCGCTTCTTTTCGTGGGGGGGAAATCGATTGACCCCCCGAAGCTCCTCGCGATGGCTCCTTCGCTCCCCGTGATTCCGGAAGGAGCTTCCCCCGGGGAGCAGGAAGTGGAATTCGTCCCCGACCCGTCGCATCTTGATCACCCTCTTCTCGCTCTTGGTTCAGATACCGAGCGCGACGTGTGGAACCACCTCCCGCCGGTCTTCGCAACCCATGCGGTCTACCGGCTCCGTGAAGGAGCGATCGCTCTCGGATCCCCCCGCATCCGGAACGTCATCCTTCCCCAGCCCTTTATGGCCGTCCGTGATATCGCCGGAACCAGGTCGCTCGGCCTTATGGGGTACGGTCTCTGGCGCTGGCGTTTGATGACACAGGGAAATCCCGACACCGCACCGCTGTTTGCCTCATTTCTCTCGTCCTCCATCCGCTGGCTCACTTCCCGCGAAGAGGGCCGGAGCGTCCGCGTCGCTCCCACCCGTGACCAGTTCTCCCGGGGAGAGCCGGTCTCCTTCTCCGCTCAGGCATACAATGCGAACTCTCAACCGGTCGAAGACGCACAGGTGTCATTAGAGATCACCGGCGAGGGGGAACACATCCGGGTAGACCTGCATCCACTGGGGAGCGGTAGATACGAGGGTGCCGTGGAAGGGCTTCCCCCCGGCGAGTTCACGTTCGGGGCCACTGCGGCGCGGGGGGGACGCGAGTTCGGGCGGGACAAGGGATCGTTTCTTGTAGGAGGGTTGAACCTGGAATACCTGGACACAAGGATGAACGCAGAGGTCCTTCAGCAACTCGCATACCGGACTGCCGGGATATATCTCACCTACAGTGATGCCGACCGGCTGCGGGAGGGGCTCGCCTCGCTCAGGTCCCTTTCCCCCCGGGACGAACGGAGGACAGAAGCGCTGGAGCTGCACCGCTGGCCGTATCTGCTGGCCCTTGTGATCGCCCTGTTCTCAGCAGAGTGGATCATCCGTAAGCGGAGCGCAATGATCTGAGCGAACGCGCGGCCGGCTCTCTACTTTCCCTTCCTTCTCTTTTTTCTGTTCCCCCGGGCGGGGGATTTCACCTTCGGTGGCGGTCGCGGCGGCCCCTTCGCGGCCGCCTTCTTCCTTCCGTCATCCTTCTTCCGGATCAGGTTTTTTTTTTCCCCGTCGGGAGTTTCCCCCTCCTTCTTCACGTTTGGTTCAGGAATCTCCTGATCCTCCGCCATGACGGAAGCAACATCTGAGACCGTGTCACCTTCACCGAGTTTAATCAGCCGCACTCCCTGCGTGTTCCTCCCGGCAAGCCTCACCTCGGATGCATGCTGACGGATGACAATGCCGCCGCTCGTGACAACCACGATGTCATCAGACTCCAGAACCTCCCGTATCGCAACCATCCGCCCGGTCTTCTCCGTCGTTTTTACAGTGAAAATGCCCTTCCCGCCCCGGTGGCTGACGCGGTATTCGTCCGTCTCGCTCCGTTTCCCGAAACCCTTTTCCGTCGCCACCAGGATGGTTGTCCCGCTCCTGCGGAGGGCGACAGCACCAATGACCCTGTCTTTCTTGGCCAGTTTGATCGCTCTGACGCCACCGGCCGTGCGTCCCATGGGCCGGGCTTCCTGCTCATGAAACCGGATCGCCAGGCCATCGTGCGTCCCGATCACGACATCCTGTGAGCCGTCCGTAAACCGGACATCAATCAGCCTGTCCCCTTTCCCCAGCCCTATCGCACCGATTCCCGTCCTGCGCGGGTTGCTGAACTCGCTCAGGGGCGTCTTCTTGATCATTCCCTGTTCCGTCACCATCATGACGAACAGGGGATCTTCGAAGTTCTTTACCGCGACATACGAGGCAATCGAATCCGTCTGTTCCTTGGAGATGAGGTTTGCAATCGACTTCCCGCGTGAAGCCCGGCCGCCTTCGGGAATTTCGAACACCTTCAGCCAGTAGCATCTCCCCTCGTTCGTAAAGAGCATGATATAATCGTGGGTGCTCGCCACGAACATATGCTCGATGAAGTCGTCCTCCTTCGTCGTCGCGCCGGTACTTCCTCTCCCGCCCCGGGTTTGCCGCCTGTACCCGCTCACCGGAAAGCGCTTGATGAACCCGCCGTNNCCGTAGTTCTTCTTGACCTCGAGCAGCTCCTCCTTGATGATTTCCATCTGAAGCTGCTTACTCTTCAGGATTGCCTTGAGACGCTCGATAAGCTTGATCGTCTCCCGATACTCATCCTCGATCTTCTTCCG
>PMDK01000247.1:2003-3090 GCA_003154425.1 Ignavibacteriota bacterium | reverse complement strand
AAGAGACCGTTTCACGTTTTCCCTTTCTCGGATGGATTCCTGTTTGGGTAGGTAAGTTAAGAGACTTTTCCCCATTTTCAAGCCCGGCTGTTCCTCCCTCTCACGGTACGTCAAAGGGCTGTTCTACAACAGACCCGTCCGTCCTGAGCCGGACGGTGTAGCGTCCCGGGACGAACTGCACATTGTTCAACCCCACCAGATAGACGCCCGTTTCCTGCGTGTCGCTCACCAGCGTCGTGAGTGTCGTGTCGTTGGATCCCCTGGGCCGTGCAAGGAGATCGAGCGTGACGGGTGTTCTCCGCGCGAGCGAGTACGCCACCATGCGCGGCGTGTCCCCCTGCTGGGAAAGTTCGGCGGCGAGTCCGGTCATCTCGACCAGTTTTCCTCTGAGCGAGAGGAACTCTTTCATCGTTCCGCTCGATACCTGAGACGGGGGACCTTCGCTGTTGGCCGCGTTCACCGCGCTCACGGCATAGTAGTACGTCGCCCCGGAAGGCACCCTGACCGTGTCGGTGCATGACGCGGTCGTTCCGGATACCACCTGTGCGATGGACCGCGGGTCGTCGAAGGGGATCTTCGGTGAGGTCCATCTGTACAGAACGAAGCGCAGGCCCCTGGTGCGCTCCGCCACGGTCTGTGCGGGGGCCCACCGGATGTCGAATATGTTTGTAGAGATCTCGGTGACAGTCAGGCGGAGCGGCGGCGGAGGTGACGAGGAGTCTTTCCAGGACATTGGAGGTATCAGTGCCGGCGTCGCGTAGCGTCCTCCCGAAAGCTCCGCGGCACGGATGCTTTCGTAGCGAAAGTACGACTGCCCTGCATTGAGTGCCTTCCGGGAGATGTCGATCTGCCGCGGGACTTCACCGGCGACGTCGTTCCTGTACGCGCCTATCCCTGCATAGACATGCCGCTGCCCCGCAAGTTGTTGCCAGCCCGGGACCAGCCTTGCGAAGTCCGGTTCGCCTCTGGGACCTCCTATGGCCCAGTACACCTGCGGCGCGACGTAGTCCAGCTTCCCCGTCCTCAGCCACGTGCGCGTGTCCTGGTAGTATTCTCCGGCCGCGACGGATACGAACGCGGTGTCCGA
>PMDK01000247.1:0-1883 GCA_003154425.1 Ignavibacteriota bacterium | reverse complement strand
ATGTCCAGTCCGGATGGGCCCGCGACACATGAAGGGGCGTGCTCGGCGGGACGGATCCGTTCCCCCTGACTTTGTACACGTTGACCCACCCGTGAACTTCGATGCCGGCTTCGTGCGCTTCGTTGATCAGGAAAGCAAGCGGGTCCCAACCGGGGTCTTTCCCCAGCGTCCCGGTGAGGTTCTCGGCCCACGGTTCATAGGCGGACCGGTAGTATGCGTCCCCGCGGGCGCGTATCTGGAAAAAGATCGTATTGAAGTTGTACGACTTGAGGCGGCGGACGATCTCGCGGAGCGATGCCTGCTGTTCGGTCCTGTCGGTGCTCTTCGGCCAGTCGAGGCCCGCGGCTGTGGTGAGCCACACGGCGCGTACTTCCCGCTTGGGGATCGGGGGCGACTGTGCGCCGGCATCAGGGGCGATGAGGAGGAGAGAGACGTAGAGGAGGAGTCGGATAGGCAATGAGACGTCCGGTGTGGTGAGTCTTTTGAATATACTCACAGCGTGCGGCAGAATCAACGTCCGGTTGAATCTCTCTCCCCCCGGCGGTATATTATAGAATGAGCAGAGACAAAGCGCATTCCCGGTATGTCTGCCAGTCCTGTGCGTACGAATCGGCCCGGTGGGTCGGGAGATGTCCGAATTGCGGGGAGTGGAATACGTTCGTCGAGGAGATCCTCCCTGACAGGCGTCATCAGACGCGGAGCGGGGGAGAGGCGAAGTCCGCGGGACCTGTCTCGATCGGAGCAGTTGACATCGCTCCCGAGCCGCGTTCGGCGGTCGGGATTCCCGAGTTTGACCGGGTGCTGGGAGGCGGCATCGTGCCCGGCTCCGTGGTTCTTGTGGGGGGCGACCCAGGCATCGGCAAGTCCACCCTGATGATGCAGATGGCGTCCGCACTCAGGTGCGTCACGCTCTACATCACCGGGGAAGAATCTGTCGGCCAGATCAAGCTGCGGGCGGAGCGGCTCGCGGTCAAGCCTCCGGAGTCGCTTCTCCTCCTTGCTGAAACCAATCTTGATCTCATTCAGGCGGTGATTGCGAAGCAGCCGCCGGACCTCCTCATCGTGGATTCCATCCAGACCATGTTCCGCCCCGAACTTGAAAGTGCTCCCGGGACCGTGAGCCAGGTGCGCGAAGCGACCGCGACGTTCATGCGCATCGCGAAGACGAGCGGCATCCCGGTGTTTCTTGTCGGCCACGTGACAAAAGAAGGCGTCATTGCCGGGCCGAAAGTGGTGGAGCATATGGTGGACACGGTGCTCCAGTTCGAGGGGGAACGCCATCATGCATTCCGGATCCTGCGGGCGATGAAGAACCGGTTCGGCTCGACGAACGAGATCGGAGTCTTCGAGATGAACGACGGGGGTCTTCGCGAGGTGGCGAATCCCTCCGAGGTATTCCTCGCGGAGAGAAAATCCGGCGCTTCGGGATCCGCCGTCGTTGCGAGTGTCGAGGGGACCCGCCCCCTCCTCGTTGAGGTGCAGGCGCTCGTCGCCCCGACGAGCTACGGCGTGCCGCAGCGGAGTTCCACAGGCTTCGATTCCCGGCGTCTGCAGATGCTGCTCGCCGTCCTCGAGAAGAGGGTGGGGCTCCGTCTCGGTCAGTACGACGTGTTCGTCAATGTCGCAGGGGGAGTCCGGATCGACGAGCCCGCCGTGGACCTGGGGATGGCGCTCGCCATCGTCTCGAGCCTGCGGGACGTCCCGGTCGATTCCGGCGCGGTTGCAATCGGCGAAGTGGGCCTGGGCGGCGAGATACGGAGCGTGAGCCAGGCCGAAAAGCGGATCGCTGAGGCCGGGAAGCTCGGGTTCACACGCTGCCTCCTCCCGCGCAGCAACGCTCGCAGTCTCACCCGGCGGAACGGCGTCGAACTCATCGAGATAGA
>PMDK01000046.1 GCA_003154425.1 Ignavibacteriota bacterium | reverse complement strand
CGTTTGACGCGTCCGACTGGTCGGAGGTTCCTCCGGCTTGTAAATCCCAGGAAGCGTAGCTACATTGACCGGGTCCGTCTCATCTTTCAGGAATTCCGCATGACTCTCCCGGTCGTCCCCGTGGTACCCGCACGGGGAGTCAGGGTCCCTCTCCTCATCGCCGGGACGTCGCTTCTCCTCATGGTGGCGTTCCACAACAGTTACGGCTACTTCAGGGACGAGCTCTATTATATCGCCTGCTCGGACCATCTTGCATTCGGGTACGTTGATCAGCCGCCGCTTTCCATAGCCCTCCTGGCACTCTGGCGATTCCTCTTCGGTGACACGCTTCATGCGATCCGCCTGCCTGCGGCGCTGGCGATCAGCACGACCTCTTTTCTCACGGCATTGATCGCCCGGCGGCTCGGGGGCGGCGGGTATTCTCTCTGGCTGTCAGCTCTTTCAGTCGTTGCCGCGCATACGCTGCTCGGGAGCGGAAGATCGTTTTCCATGAACCCGCTCGATATACTGTTCTGGACGGCCGCGCTCTACATCGCCGTGATTGTTCTTGCCGGAGGTTCTCCGAAACTCTGGCTCCCTTTTGGACTCGTGGTCGGACTCGGACTCCTGAACAAGTATTCGGTGGGGTTCATGTGCGCCGGGCTGGCAGGCGGACTCCTCTTCACCCCCCGGCGGAAGCATCTCGCGACGGGGACGTTCTGGGCGGGCGCGCTGATCGCGCTCCTCGTTTTCCTTCCGCATATCATCTGGGAAATCGCGAAGGGGTTTCCCACTCTTGAGTTCATGCACAACGCCAGCCAGTTTAAGAACGCGAAAATAGGGTTGTGGCAGTTTGTCGGCGGTCAGTTCAATGGTATGAACTACATCAACGGGCCGCTCTGGGTTGCCGGGCTCATGTACTTCTTCCTTGACAGAGAAGGGAGCCGCTTCCGTCCCCTGGCGTGGATGTACGTCATTGTCTTCATCATTATGGTGGCGGGGAACGGGAAAGTCTACTATCTTTCCGCCGCCTATCCGGTGCTCCTTGCGGGAGGGGCGGTGTGTCTGGAGAAGCTGATCGCGGGACATACAATGAATCGGGCCAGGGATCGGGCCTGGCGCTGGGTCAGGGTCGCGTACCCTGCGCTCCTTGTCGTCTGGATGCTCATCGGTCTGCCGTTCACCCTTCCGGTTCTTCCCGTTGAGAAGTTCATCGAATATGAAAAGCTCCTCGGCCTGATGCCGAAAGCGGAAGAACGGAGCTCTGTGGGAGAGCTCCCGCAATTCTACGCCGATCAATTCGGGTGGGAGGAGCTGACGGCCGCGGTGGCGAAAATCTACAACACGCTCACCCCCGGGGAGCAGAAACAGTGTGTGATATTCGTCCGGAATTACGGTGAAGCGGGAGCTATCGATTTCTTCGGGAAGAAGTACGGGCTTCCCCCCGCACTCTGTGCGCACAACAGCTACTGGATGTGGGGACCGGGTGAGCGGACGGGGAATATCGCCATCATACTCGGGCACGACCGTCTGCTTCAGGACAACCTGAACGACCTGAACCGCCGGTACAGGAACGTGGAGTTTGCCGGAGCCACGGAAAGTAAATACTCGATGCCGTTTGAAAACGGCCGCCTCCTGTTCCTTTGCAGGGGGATGAACACCACGTTCCAGATCCTCTGGCCCGGGGAACGCTTCTACATTTGATTCCCATTACTCTTGTTTTTTCTTTTCTGCGCAACGATTCTCGGAGGGTCTGCGATGAGCGCACAAGCCCGGGGCAATCAGGCCAAATCGGATGACAGGCCTTCCGTTATCGAGTACTACTACAAGGTGAAATGGGGGTTTGCCGACGAGTTCATAAGGCTCTTCAGGAAGAACCACTACCCGGTGCTGAAGAAGCAGATCGAGATGGGACGGATACTGCAGGTCACGGCGGTGACCCCGCGTTTCCACAATACGGAAGAGGGACGGTGGGATTACAGGGTGACGATCGTGTTCAAGGATGCCAAAACAGCATTTTCGGACTTCGACTCAGATTCGCTCAACAGGCAGCTCTACCCGGACCAGGAGACATTCAAGAAGGAAGAGCAGCGGAGGTTCGAGATACTCCTCGCCCACTGGGACCTGCCCGTCAGCGCCCTGGACCTGGAGAAGAAGTGACGTTTCCCCTCTCATTGTTTCCCTTCGTGAGGCTGGAACCTCTTTGATGTTGCGCAGCGTTATATAGCTACGCCGTTGCATCCGGACTCACCGCATGGGGTGTCGCATGATCAGATCGGTCATTTTCCTGTACTTCTCCTCTCTGCTTTCTCTTCCGGGATGCATGCGGGGGAACGGGACCGGCGCAGGCGCACAGTCCTCCCCGCTCCCCGCAGTCGCGGGTCAGACCGAACGAACCGCCAGTGCCTCCCTTGCGGGGGAGGAAGGACTGGAGACGGCGACATTCGCCGGCGGGTGCTTCTGGTGCATCGACGCGCCGTTTGAGGATCTGGACGGGGTCAGAAAAGTAGTTTCGGGGTATTCCGGGGGGAGCCTCAGGAACCCGACGTACGAGCAGGTNNAGGTGACATTCGATCCTCAGGTCATTTCCTATTCCGAGATACTCGATGTCTACTGGAGGGAGTTCGACCCGACAGACGACGGCGGGTCGTTCTATGACAGGGGCTCACAGTATGTCTCGGCGATATTCTACCACTCGGATGCGCAGAAGATCGTCGCCGGAGCGACGAAGCAGTCCCTGGAGAAGTCTGGCGTGTTCGGGGGACACATCGTAACGAAAGTTGTCCCGTTCGAATCATTCTATCCTGCCGAGGACCACCACCAGCATTACTGCAGGACGAATTCCAGTCAGTATCACGCCTACCGGACAGGCTCGGGGAGGGATGCCTACATCGAGAAGACGTGGGGGAGGAACGCGTGGACCGGGTTCACGAAGCCGGGGAATGAGGAATTGAAGAAAAGACTGACCCCGCTGCAATTCCGGGTGACGCAGGAGGAAGGGACCGAGAGGCCCTTCGACAACGAATACGACGAGAACAGCAAACCCGGGATCTATGTCGACGTTGTCTCGGGGGAGCCCCTGTTCAGCTCCACCGACAAGTTCAATTCAGGTACAGGCTGGCCGAGTTTCACCAAACCGATCGACCCGCGCACTCTCGTGAAAAAGCCGGACCGTTCGATGATGGACAAGAGGGTGGAGGTGAGGAGCCGGTACGGCGATTCCCACCTGGGTCATGTGTTCAGTGACGGACCCCCTCCCGCGCATCTCAGATATTGCATGAATTCGGCCGCCATGAAGTTCATCTCCGTGGACGACATGCAGAAGGACGGGTACGGGGACTTCCTCTGGCTGTTCAAATAGCGGACGGGATCGCCCGCGTGATGCACCCGGGGCAGATTGCCAATCCCCATCCGCAGGGACTCCCCCTTCTTTTGCCTGCAGAACTTGAATCCCCCCTTACCTTGTTTGGCACGCGTCAAATATACATATTGCACACCGGCCAATTCCTGTCATTGCCGCATGTGAGAGACAGATGACCGGGGTGCATTCCGCAGAATCGGGGAATGAGTTGGTCAGGAGGTCGCGATGAAGAAGATACTTCTCGTCGAGGATGATGCGGTCGTCAGCATGAGCCAGTCGCTTGTGCTCAAGCGGGCGGGATACGACGTCGTTCATGCGCTCACCGCCGAGAAGGCAATCGACGCGGTGACGAAGGGAGACCCGAGCCTCGACCTCATATTGATGGATATCGATCTCGGGAAGGGGATGGACGGCGCTGATGCGGCGCGCGAGATCCTCAAATTCCAGGATATCCCCGTCATATTCCTCACCTCGCACACCGAAAGGGAGATGGTCGGACGGACCCGGGGGATCACGAACTACGGGTATGTGCTGAAGAACTCGGGGGAGGATGTGCTGTTCGCCTCGATCACGATGGCGTTCCGGCTCCACGACGCTCACCGCGCGCTGAGCGATTCGGAAGAGAAATACTCGAAAGCCTTTCATGTCAGTCCCGACGCGGTGAGCCTCGCCAGGGTGTCGGACGCCGTATATCTGGCCGTAAACGAAGGGTTCACGAAGATCACCGGGTTCACGCCGGAGGATGTGATCGGGAAGTCGTCCACCTCCCGCGGTTTGAGCATATGGGTGAGCGATGCCGACCGGCAGAGACTTGTCGATGGGCTTACCCGCGACGGCGAGGTGATCGGGCTCGAAGCTCCGTTTCGCTGCA
>PMDK01000031.1 GCA_003154425.1 Ignavibacteriota bacterium | reverse complement strand
ATTGACATCGCCGATTGCGGCAAGATTGGGACGAATCCCCGCCGCAAAAGGCGAGCCCGGTAATTTCGTAAACCCGCCGGTGCCGTTTCCGAGCAAAATTGTCAAGCCGTCTCTCCCCCTCCCCTCAGTTGTGCTGCCGGGAGAATTTACGACAGCGAGATCCGGCTTCCCGTCGTTGTTGACATCCCCGACAGCGACGTTGAACGGAGAGTCGCCGCATCGGAAGGGAGAACCCGCGGAGGGCTTGAATCCCCCTCTGCCGTCACCGAGAAGGATCGTTACGTCGTCTCCCTCGAGGTTTGTCGTGATGATGTCGGCGTTTCCGTCGCCATTGAGATCGGCCACGCGCACCCTTTGATAGGGATGCTTCCCCACCGCAAAAAACGATCCGGGCGTGGTGAAACTCCCTTTGCCGTCACCGAACAGAATCTCTATTTGATCATTTCCCCAGCTATCGGTCACGAGGTCGAAGTTCCCGTCCCCGTTGAGGTCGGCTGTGGCAACACCATGCGTGTGAGGGGTCACCGCTACCGGAAACGGTGAATTCGGCGCGGGGCTGAATCCACCCTGACCATCGCCCAGTAACACCGTCAGGTGCTTCTCTTCGTGGTTCGCGAAAGCGATATCAACCTTTCCGTCACGATTGAAATCACCGATGGCGATATCGTTCGGCGCGTGTCCGGCCGGGAAGGGAGATCCCTTCGACTGTGTGAAGCCGCCATTGCCGTCTCCGAGCAGGACCGTCACATTGTCACTCTGCTCATTGGCAACAAGAATGTCAGGCTTCGCATCACCGTTAAGGTCGGCGATAGCGACACTCCCCGGAGCAGCCCCGACGGCAAGGCGTGAAACGACCGTCGCCGGCGGGGAGCCGACGAATGTGGGATGTGTACCACAATTCAGAGTTAACGCCGCCGACAGGACCATCGCGGAGATCGAATTGACCATCATTGCCTCCAGAAATCAAGGGATCGAAAAAAGTGCGTCATAATGAGGAACACGATGAGCATACATGACCTTCCGGATTCAATACGGATGCTCGAACGAGAGATACAGAAGAGCGCCGACCCGTCCCTCCCCGTCAACGAAACTCACGGGGAGGGCGACGCCGGGAACGATCTGGAGACCTTCGAGATTGATGGCATATCGAAATCCAGGGGAGACGATCAGCTCGGTCGACCGGACCACGCCACCGTTATCGTCAAGATCGGCAGTAGAATTCATCGTGGCCTCGAGCATCAGGTTCCATGTCGGGGCGGCGAGCCAGATGATGCTCGCGGCGCAATTGTACCACGGGAGCGTGCGGCGCATCGTCCCCCCGCTTGCATCGATCCCGCGGACTCCCGGAAAAACGGTCATGCCGGCATTCCAATGGGTGATAAATCTGTCCGAGAGCCGCCTGCTGACCGGACAGTTCACCTGAAAGCCGACCACCCCCATCCCCAGACCCTCCTCCGCGTTTCCTGTCGGGAGAATGATCGAAAGACGCGGGGCCACGGCCGCCCAGGAGGACTCCGCGGAGAGCTGATACCGGTAGTTCAGGGACAGATCTCCCATGCCGCCCACCACGGGAGCGGAAAGGTGCGCATAGGCCAGCGTGTAGCTCACTTGATGATCCACCCCGATCAGCGGCCACTCCTGGGTAAAGGTCGCCACGGTGGTTTCGAGCGGCCGCCGGTAATACAACACGTTGAAAATGTGCTGCACGACGCGCTCCTCCTGGTTGAACGCTTCTTCAACGAAGAAGGAATTGTCTTCAATAGCCACGGCGGGCTGCTCCGCTCCGTGCTGGGTCTGTGCAACGCCGGCGAACGGGAGACAACAGCAGCCCAGGAACATCATTCTTCTCAGGTTCATGGAGTGGATCCGAGAGGAGGGTTCGCGTCGGATTTCATCCCCAGGGATCAAACAAAATCTTGACGGCTTCCTTCTTCCGGAGCCTCTCGACACCCTCGGCATACCGGGCAAACGGGAGCCGACCACTGATCAGGGGAGCAAGTTTCAGTTTCCCTTCCAGGATCAGGCCGTATGCTTCGCCCGCCGCAGAGCGGGTATGCGTCCCGTAGCCGAGGAGGGCGAACCCTCCCCACCATTGTTCCGGGCCGAACCGGACATCCTCGCGGAGCACACCGAAGATCGCCACACTCTCGCGTGTCGATTTCATCAACGCCTCTATCGAAACCGGCATCCCGGTCGTATCGAGCGAGGAATCGAATGCATCCGGGTGGTTTCGTCCCGCGGGCCAGCGATATTCTCCGGGGTCGGAGACTTCGTCCGCACCGATCTCTGTCGCAAGGCGGCGCCGCTGCGCCAGAGGATCCAGTCCGATCACGGTCTTCGCGCCATAGGCCCGGGCGAGCTGCACGGCGACCAATCCCGACGGGCCGAGTCCGCCGATCGCCACTTTCTTCCCTTCAATGCTCCCGCATTGACGCAGCCTGTCGAACGNNGCATACTGGGCGTAGCAGCCCATGCGCCTGTTGCCGGGGTCCCGCCATGCCGCCACGTGCATGCCGGTCGAGAATGAGCGAACCTCACTCCCGAATGCGACGACCTCTCCCATCGCCTCGTGCCCCGGGTGTCCCGGCACAAGCGGATAGTTGAGCGGCGTCCCCGGGAACATCGGCCTCCCTTCCATCATGTGCAGGTCCCACTGGGGACAGGTGGCGACGCCCAGGATCTTCACGAGAACCTCGTCCGCCGCCGGGACCGGCATGGCAACTTCTTTCCACGCCGCCCGTTGAGGCGCTTCGATCGTCAGAGTGTGCATGCGAACGGGAAGAGGATGCATGGGTACTACCAATCCAGTATGACCCCGAGGACGGGTTCGGTCTTCGATTCGATCAGCTTCCATGCGTCCGCCGCCCGTGCGACCGGAAAATGGTGAGTAATAAGGGGAAGGGTCTCGAGGTTTCCCCCCGCAATCATACGCAGCGTCTCATCCATGCGCTCGCGCCTCCAGCCTGAAACCAGGTGGATGGTGAGCTCACCATAGCGCGGGGGCTGAAGCGCCAGCCGGTCGGCCGCGCCGTAGAATCCCGCCGAGACAAGATGGCCGAATCGGCGCATGAACGGTTGAACCGATT